>JALZUG010000017.1 GCA_023301685.1 Rickettsiaceae bacterium | reverse complement strand
ATTATAATGCACTACCTTCTCATGCAAATGTGTCACTTCCGTCTCAAGCGTATCCACCTTTGCTTCTGTTTCTTCTAAATGCTCTTGCTTGGGTTTAAAGAAAGCAAGTAGGATACCCGTAACTCCAAGCAACAAATATGTTAGTCTAAATTCAATATTACTATCTATTTCTAAAATAATTTCATAAGAGTAGAATATTTTATAGATTACTACAGCTAATATACTCCCTAATGTCATAAACAAAAAAGCAGCTTGCCAACTAATTAAAATAGCCAGTACAACAATACTTAATAAATAAATTATAGATTGAAAATGAGAAAAATTACTAATTATCATTTCAAAGCAAGGTTTAAAAGCTAAACCAAAAAGCAAAGATAGAAACCAGATAATTGAAATAAAATTATTATTTCTAAGTTTTTCTAACCAAATATAACAAATAAAAAAAATTGTAGAAATAAATAGACCAAGGAATCCCATTATCTCAACAATTATTCCTAATTGATTACGAATAATAAACTTTAAAGAGTAGATTGAAGAAAGAGTAGAAATAATAATAAATATACTAAAAAAAATATATATATTTTTATTAAAAGGTAAATTTTTTTGGTAGAAAATAATAGACATAATTTTATCTTTTAAAATACTAAAATATAAAATTTTATCATTGTTTTTAGAATTTCCTCTACTAATCCACCCTCCTTTCTGATTCAAAAAATAGTGGCTACCAAAAAGAAATATCACATTACAAAACACACCTGGTAAAATACTATCAAGATTTATGTATTTCATTACAAATAATCGCCATAAAATAACAGAAATTAAACCTGCTAACATTCCAATCAAGACAGATTTAGATGAACTTCTAAATCCAAATATTGAAAAAATCAGAGGAACACTTACTATTGGAACATAAAAATTATTAGCTATTAATAAAAGGTCAAGTATATCCTTGCTATATAAAGCTAGAAAAATAGACAAAGCACCTATAATTAGTGAAACTATTCTTGTTATTAAAAGCTGCTTTTGTGAAGTAATTTTATTAAAAGCACCATATAAATCATTTGAAACTAGTATACCAGAAGAGTTAATATAAGAATCTGCCGTTGACATAATCATTGCTATTATCCCAATTATTGCAACACCTCTCAAACCAGGGCTAGTGTATTCATTAATTATATGTATCCATACATTATTCGGTTCAATATTTGGATTGACGGTAAACATTAAAACACCAATCCAGCAAGTCAATAATACTAAAAAAACTCCAATAATAGATGAGGTTAAAAAGCTATGTTTCAGCTGCTTTAGCGACTTACTCATAGAAATCCTCTGAAATAATGAGGGATGAAGAGCTGGTATAGCAAATATAAAACTTAGCTGCAACATATTTATAAAGCTTGGATTAGAAAAACTAAAACCAGAAACACTATAATTTGGATTGCTTTCTATTGTATGCAAAACAACATCAATTCCCGTTATATCCTTCCAAATTAGAAAACCTAACAACGGTATTATAGTGCCAAACGTAAAAAATTGTAATACATCAGTAAATGTAACAGATTTTATACCACCAACTGCAGAATAAATAATTACAATAATGCTAGTCATCAACATTGCATTTAATTCAGAAATATTGAAAAAATTAGATAGTAATGCAGCTGATATCTTGAACTGTATTGCAATTAGACCTCCAATTGCCAAAAAACCTGAAATCGCCGTAATAATCCTTATGTTCTTTCCATACATTTTCCCCATCGCTTCAGCAACAGAAGTAGAACCTAAAAACTCTTTCATCCTTGGAGCTAGAAAGTAACCTATTATGAAAAATGTAACTACATAATCTACAAAAATAGGAATTATATAATAAATTCCATCACTATATGATTTAGATACTAGGAAAGCAAAAAAATTCCCACCAACCCAAGTAGCAACAATTGTAGCAGTTAGTGATGAGGTAGTAAATTTTTGGTTTCCAAGAGCATAATCCTTAATATTCTTAACACCTTTCCCATAATATAATCCAACGCATAGGTTAAGAACCAAAAACCCAACAACAATCGCTATATCTATATCGAAATTCATAATTTTTTTCTATACTCTCATAGAGACTAAATATAATATCATTTTTTCTTAGCAGCAGAAGTCTTTCCTTTCTTAACAAGAGCATGTTTCAATACTTCCTCTATGTTTGATACCGGAACAACTTCAAGATTATCTTTAATATTTTCAGGGATATCTTTTAAATCTTTAACATTTTCTTTTGGTATTAGAACTGTTTTAATTCCACCTCGTTTTGCAGCAAGCATCTTTTCTTTTAAACCACCAATTGGTAATACTTTACCTCGAAGCGTAATCTCACCAGTCATTGCAACATGTTTGCTTACTGGAGTTTTTGTCATTAGTGATACTAGTGTCGTATAAATAGCAATACCAGCTGACGGTCCATCTTTTGGAGTTGCACCTTCCGGAACATGCAGGTGAATGTCGTGCTCCTTATAATCTTTTTCCTTCAAGCCTAAATCATTCGCTCTTGCTAAAAAGCAGCTATAAGCAGCTTCAGCAGATTCTTTCATCACATCACCAAGTTTACCAGTGGCCTTAATTCCCCCTTTGCCATGGAAAGATGCAGCTTCAATACTTAGTAAATCACCACCAACTTGTGTATAAGCAAGTCCTGTTGTTGTGCCAATTTGATCTTCTTCTTCAGCAAGACCGAAACTATATTTTTTTACACCAAGATATTCTTCAAGATCTGCTGGCTTAATAGTAACAGATTTTATATCTTTGTTTTTTAGAATTTTCGTTAAGACTTTCCTTGCAAGCGCACCAATTTCACGTTCCAATGAACGAACACCTGACTCTTTAGTATAATATCTAATTAGCTCCAGAATTGTCTCATCCGTAATTTTTAATTCAGATGCTTTAATCCCATGCAATTTTAGCTGCTTGGTAACCAAGTGCTTCTTTGCAATTTCTAGTTTTTCCTCTTCAATATATCCAGCAATATTTATGATTTCCATTCTATCAATTAGAGCAGGTGGTAAATCATATGAGTTTGCGGTTGCAATAAATACAATATCTGATAAATCATATTCAACTTCTAAGTAATGATCGACAAAATGTGAATTTTGCTCAGGATCTAAAACCTCTAGTAATGCAGAAGCAGGATCACCTCTAAAATCTGCGCTCATCTTATCTATTTCATCAAAGAGCATCACAGGATTATCAACCTTAGACTTTTTGATTAAATTAATAATTTTACCTGGCATTGAACCAAGATATGTTTTTCTGTGACCTCTAATTTCTGCCTCATCTCGAACACCACCTAGAGCAAATTTTGCGTATTTGCGCCCCATGGCTTCAGCGATAGATTTTACAAGAGAAGTTTTTCCAACACCTGGAGGGCCAATAAGACAAAGTATCGGCCCCTTTATCTTTCTTGATCTTTTTAAAACCGATAAATATTCAACAATTCTTTCTTTTACTTTTTTCAAACCATAATGGTCTCTATCAAGTATCTCTTCAGTCTTATTAATATCAATATTAGTTTTTGTTCTCTTGCCCCATGGCAATGCTAAAAGCGTATCGAGGTAGTTTCTTACAACAGAGGATTCTGCAGACATCTGATTCATCATTTTTAGCTTTTTCAGCTCACCTTCAGCTTTTTCTTGCGCTTCTTTTGAAAGCTTAAGACGTTTTATTTTACGCTCAATATCATAAAAATCAGATTTTTCATCTCCACCATCCATTTCTTGCTGGATAGCTTTCATCTGTTCGTTAAGATAAAAATCTCTCTGAGTCTTTTCAATCTGCTTCTTTACACGATCTTGTACATTTTGCTCTGTATCCATTTGTGTACTTTCAGTCGTAATAATCTCTGTTAAGTACTCAGCTCGTTTTTGAATATCTATCTGCTCAAGCAGCCCCTGCTTAACTTCAATTTTTGACGTTAAATGTGAAGCTATAATATTTGTAATATAGCTAGGGTTTTTCTGTTCACTTAAAATATTGAGGATCTCTAAATTGATCTTTTTATTACTTCTTGCATATTCTTTAAATACTTCCATCGCAGCCATTGTAGTATCATTTAAAGTATCAAGATCTGTAACTTCTTTATCCGGCACAATCGCAAAATCTGAGATAAACATATCTTCACCGGTAATGTTTGTGAGCTTTACACGATTTATAGCTTCAACCAAAATTTTTGCATTATTATTTGGTAGCTTTACTGTTTGGATAATTTTAGCAAGCACTCCTACCCTAAACAAATCACTAGCCTTTGGGTCTTCAACGTCTTGCTTTTTCTGAGTCGTAATCAGAATATGCTGACCATCATCAATTTTTTTTGCTGCAAGCAACGAGTTTAGCGACTTCTCACGTCCGATAAATATCGGAGCAATAGTACCTGGAAAGATAATTACATCACGCAGAGTCAGTAGTGGCAAAGTTTTTTTCTGAACAGTCATTACTTTATGGAATCCTATATAAATTTTCTATATATTGTTTCTAGAGATATAATGCCTTGTTCAAAGGATTTCAAGACATTACGTTGTTATGTTAACATTTCTTGTAATAAATTGTATATAACTAAGATGAATCAACTTATACAAACGCCAGAGATAGTGGCAAAAGCATACAGCCGCATCGAATCTTATATACATAAAACACCATTACTTCATTCAAATGTTCTAAATAAAATGTTAGACAGTCAGATTTATTTTAAGATGGATGCTGTACAAAAAACTGGTGCATTTAAAATTCGTGGTGTACTTAATCATCTACTGGCCTTGAAAGAACAAAATAGACTTCCCAACGCAATAGTAGCATACAGTACAGGAAACCATGCTCTGGCAATGTCATATGCAGCAAAACTATTTAAAATTAAAGCAAGAGTTTATTTACCTAAAAATGTTTCTCCGATAAAAAAACGTATTGCAGATTATTATGGTGCTGAGGTAGTGGAGGTCACTACCAGAAGAGAAGCAGAAGAAGCCGCTAAAAATGATGGGAAAAAAGAATTTCACTATTTACACCCGTCAGATGATGATGAAACAATCGCGGGAGCCGGCACGATGTGTTATGAGGCTCTTCTGGAAATGCTGCAAATGGGACTAAAACCTGATGCAATTTTTGGCCCTTGTGGCGGCGGAGGACTGCTTGCCGGAAGTTACTTAGCAAAAGAGTTGCTTTCCCCAAAAACTGAACTACACGGGGTAGAACCTAAGCTGGCAAATGACGCATTTCAATCACTAAATAGCGAGGACATATTTCGCTTCAAGGACTCACCAGAAACAATTGCAGATGGCCTGCGTTCACTTTCGGTATCGAAAAGAACTCTAGCATATTTAAAAAAGCTCGACGGGTTTCACCTAGCAGACGAAGAATCCATTCGCTATTGGACCGCATGGCTTATCCAAATGATGAAAGTTACATGCGAACCATCGGCAGCCATCAGCATGTCGGCTGCACATTCATGGCTAAAAAACAATGCAAAGGGTAAAATTATATTAATTTTGATAACAGGTGGAAATGTTGATCCAGAATTTTATCAAGAACTATGCGCTTCAGACGAATGTCTTGAAGATATTCCTTTTTAAGCGCTATTAAAACTATACCGAGTGTGCTTATTATTCCTCATCGTCAATACTTGTTTGTACGTTAGAATCACCTAAAAGCTTTGAGTTCTCATCATATTTCTTACCAAACACTTCTTCAAAAGATTCTGGTAAATAAGTTTCAACTTTAATTACTTCATACCGCTTACAAGAATTATCAAATTCTCTTAAAAAATCATCGTATTCTTTTACTTTTCCTGAATCAATCTTTCTACCATATGAGTATTCATGCAGATTCTTATCATTCGCCTCTTGATCAATAATTGCTTTACATCCAATTACCTTCTTTTGAGTTGTAATAATTTCTGTTCTCATTTTCTTCAGTTCATCATTAGAACTACCATCATACTCATGCAAGATATAATTTTTAAATTCCTTGACTAAGTTGCAATATATAGAAGCAGCATTTTCTGCATTTTGAATATTTTGAGCGTCTTGATATTTTGTTTTTTTGTACATTATCTTCCCCATTTTCTAGTTAAGTACAACTTAAAAATGATACCACCAAAATCTTAACTATCTAATAATGCTAGAATTTAATGAACTTCATAGGGTCTTTTGCAGATTTGCCTTCTCTGATCCCAAAGTGAAGCTGGAACTTATCGACCTTCCCAGTATTTCCAACATAGCCAATAATGTCACCTTGCTTGACTGTTTTACCTTTTGAAATGATCAAATCTTCCATATGAGCATAAGAAGTAACAACATTCTGATCATCAACTTTTACTATAACTAAATATCCAAAAGTTGCATCATAGTCAGCATATATCACTTTACCACCTGCAGCGGCTGTAATTTTTGTTCCCTCTTTTGCAGCAATGTTTACACCTTTATTTACGCCATAAGGAGTGTTTTCGCCAAATTTCACCAGCACTTTTCCATCAACTGGCTTAACAAAGTCAGGACCTTTAGGCTTCATCACATATTTTTTAGGTTCCGGCCCGTTATTTTTAATACCATCCTTAAGCACTTTAATTTTAATAATTTGAAATTCATCTAGATAATATGGTGGAAATAGTGAATTTAACTGAGCTATCTCATCTACTGTTTGCTCATACTTTAGAGCAATTTCTTCTATTGTTTCACCAACCTGAACTTCATGATAAATAATCTTATAATTTTGTTCAACTGGGCTTTGAGCTGGGACAACATAATTATCATCATTCATCGGTCCGATAATTTCCGATTGTTTTCCACCAATCATGTCTCTAGAGATTATTTCTCCATCATTACTAAGCGTCGGAACAGTTTCTGCAGAACTACTCAAGCTTGAGTTTTTATGATTATAGACTATTGGTGCCGGCTCCTTTTTAAACTGACACGATGTTAAAATCAGGGCTAGGAGGATAAAAAAACTACAGTTTCTCATTTCGCTTTAATATTTTTATATAAATTCTTTATTGGATAAGTTAACGTGATTATATACTAACTGCCAGTATTTTTTTAGATAATAAAGGTTTTTTTATGCAAAATTATGATTTAGCAATTGCAACAGACCACGCAGGGGTCAAACTAAAGGCAAAAATTATTAAATTTCTACAGACAAAAAACCTAAATATTTTAGATCTTGGTACAGATAGTGACGAAAGCGTAGATTATCCTGATTTTGCTCATAAAATGGTAGAAGAAATTATAGAAGAGGCTGCTCCAAAAGGGATTTTAATATGTGGCACTGGGATAGGCATGTCAATCGCTGCAAATCGGAGCTCCTCTATAAGAGCCGCCTTGTGTACTACTGAATATATGGCAGAACGCGCAAGAATGCATAATGATGCAAATATTTTAGTTTTGGGAAGCAAACTTGTTCCTGATGAACTATCTCTAAAACTGGTAGAGAAATTTCTAGAAACAAAGTTTGAGGGTGGTAGACATTCCAGAAGGTTAGCTAAAATCAACTAAATAATGTAAAAAACTATACATAATTTCTAAACATCGTGTATTTTAAGGAGCTAATTAATTAAATAAGCCCTATGATCAAGATCAATAATCTGTGCATGCAATTTGGCTCAAAGCTTCTATTCACTGATGTAAACCTCAATTTAAATGCAAATCATAGATATGGCTTAGTTGGAGCAAATGGCTCCGGGAAATCTACTTTTTTTAAACTAATTATAAAAGAAGAAGATCCAAGTAATGGTGAAGTAATAGCCGTTAGAAACGCCCGTATTGGCTGCCTAAGCCAAGATCAGTTTAAATATGAAAACACATTAATTATCAATACAGTAATTGCTGGTAACAAAGAATTATGGTCAGCCTTACAAGAAAAAGAAGAGCTTTTAAAACTCGAAGAACTAGATGAGAAAAACGGCTATAGAATAGGAGAATTAGAACAAATAATTTATGATAATAATGGCTATGTTGCAGAAATATTTGCAGCTGAATTATTAGTTGGCCTTGGTATCAAAGAGAAAATGCATCATCAACCATTATCAAGATTGTCAGGTGGATACAAGTTACGAGTACTGCTTGCACAAAGCTTATTTAACGACCCCGATGTATTATTACTAGACGAACCAACAAACCATTTGGATATTATTTCAATCTATTGGCTTGAAAATTATCTTAAAGAAAAATTCAAAGGTGCGTTACTTTTCATTTCACACGACGTAATGTTTTTAAATAACATATCAACCCATATACTTGATATTGATTACGGCGAAATCAACTCTTACACAGGGAATTATGACAAGTTCGTTTTTCAAAAAGAGCAAGTGATAGAACATAAAATGCATGAAGTGAATTATCTAGAAAAGAAACTAGCAAAAATGCAAACTTTCATTGATAAATTTAGTGCGGGAACAAGGTCAAGACAAGCATCATCTCGTGAAAAGCAAATGAACAGAATTGAATTACCCGATATTCAAAAAAGTTCCCGCATTTCACCTTCCTTTCACTTCAAACAAAAAAGACCTTCTGGAAAGAATGTTTTAAAAATTAACAATATAACTAAAAGCTACGACGATAAAAAAATATTAAACAACATAAGCTTCGATGTACACCGCGGAGAGAAAGTTGTAATTATTGGAGCTAACGGAATTGGCAAATCGACATTATTAAAAGTTATTCTCGATAGAATCAAAGCTGATATAGGCAAACACGAATGGGGTTATGAATCACAAATCTCATATTTCGCACAAGATCATCACGAACTACTCAATGAAAGCATAAGTATACTTGAGTGGCTTACAGCCAGCGCGCAAAATGAATCTACTGCTGCAATAAGAATAGTATTGGGACAAATGTTATTCAGTCAAGATGATGTAGCTAAGAATATTCTACATCTAAGTGGTGGTGAAGGAGCAAGATTACTATTAGCGAAAATTATCCTTGAAAAAGGAAATACGCTAGTACTAGACGAACCAACAAATCATCTTGATATAGAATCTAGAGAAGCGCTAAAGAAAGCATTAGCAGATTACCCAGGAACTGTAATATTAGTAACTCATGATAGAGATTTTGCTACGGCAATAGCCACAAGAGTAATATCTTTAAGCGCAAAGAAAGTAATTGATTTTAAAGGCAATTATCAAGATTACTTAAGCAGATATTCGGATGATTATCTAAATAGCAACTGGGTGATAGCTAATAAAAAATAGACATCAATCAGAGTATACTCTAATAGATATACTGCTAAATATTATCTACGTACTTTCTTACTTGCAATTTTAGTGAAATTTGTTTAAAACAATAGCGATGTAGCATGACCAAAATTATATTGGACAGGCTCTATAGGCCAGGTAGCAAAGTGGTAATGCCGGGGATTGCAAATCCTCTATTCGCCGGTTCGATTCCGGCTCTGGCCTCCAAACTTGTTTTTGTGTAAAAAAACCATATAGTTGAATTAGGGTGAATATTTATAGGAAAGATTTGACAATAGCCTATGCAATATATTGAACAATTCATTGAAATGACTGTCGCAGAACGCGGTATTACAAATAATTCAGTACTTAGCTACAAAAGAGATTTACAAGATTTCTATGAATTTTTAAATAAGCACAAATTATCTGAGTTTGAAACTTCTTCAGGCAATATCGAAGATTATATAAAAAGTCTTTCAGTAAATAATATAGCTCCTCGTTCTATTCATAGAAAAATTTCAACCTTAAAAAGCTATTATAATTTTCTAATCAGTGAAGGGTACACAAAGCAAAACCCAACATTGATAGTTGATTTACCGAAATACTCGAATAAACTACCAAACGTTCTTCAAATTGAAGACATAAGAACCTTACTAGAATATTGCGACCAAGACCAAACACATGAAGGTATAAGACTCAGCGCAATGATACATTTAATCTATGCAAGCGGTCTTCGCGTCAGTGAACTTGTGTCACTAAAGCTTATTGAAATCACAAGCGGCATCAAAGCTTCTGAAGTACGCAAGACTTTTGCTGTAAAAGGCAAGGGCGGAAAAGAACGCATAGTTGTAATTAATGACAAAGCAAGACAAGCTCTTACAGAATATCTAAAAATTAGAGAAGCTTTTTGCAAAGGAAAGTCAACTAATGCTAAAAAATATTTCTTTGCAAGCTCATCTAAAGAAGGGCATATGACAAGGCAAAATTTTGCACTCCAACTAAAAAAAGTCTCACTAAATTGCAGCCTAGACCCTGACATAATTTCACCACACGTTCTACGTCATAGTTTCGCAAGTCATTTACTTGAAGGTGGAGCAGATCTCAGAGTAATCCAAGAATTGCTAGGACATTCTGATATTAGCACCACTCAAATATACACGCATGTGCAAACAGACCATCTCAAAAAAACTCTTGAGCAATTTCATCCATTAAAAAAAGGTTAGCTTTATGCAAGTTGTAATTTTTGGAGCAACTGGAATGGTAGGTTATGAAGTTCTTCTACGCGCAATAGAGCAAGATGAAATAACAAAAATTATCACTATTGGAAGGAATAAAACCAATATAAATAATAGCAAAGTTGTAGAGATTATTCATGATGAGTTCACCAGCTTTAGCAAAATAAAGAGCACTCTGCAGAATACACAGGCTTGCTTCTACTGTCTTGGTGTATATCAAAATGCTGTCAGCAAAGAACTATTTTGGCATATCACTGTGGACTACGTAAAGGCTCTTATAGAATGCTTTGAAGAAATCAACCCTCATGTAACATTCTGTCTTTTTAGTGCACAAGGAGCAAAGCTTGATGGTTCAAGCTTGTTTAGTTTTGGCAATGCGAAAGGTGCGGCAGAGAAGATACTTATAGATTCACAAATTACTGACAAATTTATCTTCAGACCTGGCTATATCAACCCGGGAAAAAATACAAACAGATTTTCTATATTTGAATATATTTTTAAACCACTTTTTCTAATTGCACCCTTTATAGGTATAAATGATAGTGACTTGGCAAAGTGCATAGTTGAAGCGGGTTTAAAGAAGAATGAAAAACAAATTCTAGAAAACAGTGATTTAAGACAATTAACAACACAAATAAATGGTACCTCTGGCCGGACTTGAACCGGCACGCCCCAAAGAGCAACAGATTTTGAATCTGTCGTGTCTACCATTCCACCACAGAGGCATTTTGTCGAACTACCTTCTATCAAATGACTCTAGATATGTCAAATAATAACCTCGATAACCACTCAAGGAAGCTATACACTGCCTTATACTGCTTCTTTGATAATTTTCAGTAGTTCATCCTGCTTATACGGTTTATAGAGAATTTTTACATCCTCACTCATATTTTTTCTAAGCTCTTTTTCTTGAGCTTCTAAGCCACTTTGAAAAATAAATGGAATATTGGCAAATCTTGAATCTTCACGAAGTACATTATACACCTCATAACCATTTATATCTGGAAGCATTATATCAGATAGAACCAAACTCAACTCTTTAGAATATCTCTTTGCAAGCATTATAGCTTCTTTACCATTAAACGCTCCAACAAGCTTATACTCAGTAAAATTAGGAATTATGAGCTCAACAAGTGTATGACATATTTTTTCGTCATCAATAAATAAGATGACCTTTTGCTTATTCGGCACGGGATTCATAGGTTACCTATATTTTGGGAATAGAAAATTCGACAGTAGAACCTACTTTTTCATTATTTACCGCAGTAATTATTCCTTTATGAGCCTGAACAATTTCACGACAAATTGACAAACCAAGGCCAGTACCTTCTGTGTTTGAATCAGTTCTTGAACTTCGGCTATAAGGTGTAAAAATACTATTTAGTTCTGATTCGGGTATACCTACCCCTTGATCAGTAATTGAAATAAATAAATATTCATTCTCCTGAACTTCTTTTGAGCGAACATCGACAGAAATTAACCCATCTTTTGAGTAATTAAACGCGTTTACGAGCAAGTTTGTCAACAGTTGCTTATACCAAAACTCATCTACATCTGAGACAAAACTAACTTCACTAATCTTCAACTCTAAAGAAATTTTGCTATCAAGCAAATATACATCTTTAAAATTCTCAACAGTGTTTTTTGTAATTTCAACGATATCAGCCTGCAAAAAATTGAATTCTATAGAAGTTTGCTTAAGTTTTTCAAGAGAGAGCGTACTAACCAATTCTATTAGTCGTTCACTTGCTTCTAAAATCGAACTTACACATTTTTTCTGAGTTTCAACATTAGTATCATCCCAGTTATTAATTAAGTATTCAGCCAGCCCTTGGATACCATGAATAGGCGTTTTGAGTTCATGTCCAATTTTCGAAAAATATGAGACTTGATTTTCATTATTTTCGAAGCTTAAGTTATCTTCCTTAGGTTTCTCTTGTTTTGTTTTCATTGCAATTTTAAAATCAAAAAAATAATTATATTCAAACCAACTAAATCTTTCAAAAATACAAAACTTTACAATCATTTGAAAAATGGTAATTATATAATATACTAAATATCACCAACTAAAAGTTGTAATACTAAAATTCAATATTATTTAAAGTTTATATTTTTTATATAGTCAATAATATATATTAATACTTACCTTTTTGCAAGGATTCAGTTTATCTGTTTTAAAAAAAATCTTAGAAAAATCTATATTTCTAATCTTCTATAAATATATTGATTGAATAAACTCTTAGAAAATAATAAATTCTACCAGTATATGCAAGTTTGCATTATATAAATATAAATTCTGAAGATTACAGTTTGTGCAAATAGTTCGCGTTCTAATTCCAAAAATTTCTCTTTTTCCTTTGGATTACTATTCCAGGTCTGATCATTCTATCGGAGATTTAGTTCAAGTACCTTTTAGAAATAAAAATATCACAGGGATTGTCTGGGAAGTTAATTGCGAAGATAGCGGAAAAAAATTAAAGTCACTTTGTAATGAAAATAATTTTCCTGCTTCGATAAACAGCGAAGTAATTGAACTTATTAAAAAAGCTGCTAAATATTACTTATCAGAACTTGGAACAGTTGCAAAACTAGTTCTACCAGTTGATATAAATGAATCACCAATCAAAATTCATGAACAAGAAATACAAAATAATATAAGACTTGCAAAATTAACTGATTCCCAAGAAAAAGCCCTCAAACTAGTTGAAAACAATGTGAAGCCAACAGTAATAAAAGGCGTTACAGGCTCTGGAAAAACTGAAATATATTTTCATGCTATATTAAATCAAATAAAAAACGGAAAGCAAGCCCTCATAATGCTTCCTGAAATTGCATTAAGCACTCAAATTATAGCAAGATTCCAGGAAAGATTTGGCTTCGAACCGGCAATTTGGAATTCCACTGTTACTAAAGCAAAAAAGAAGAGAATATTAAGAGGCATTATTTCTGGTGATGTTAAAATCGTAATCGGCGCAAGAAGCTCTTTATTTCTCCCATACAAAAATCTAGGAGTAATAGTAGTTGATGAAGAGCACGACTCATCCTACAAACAAAATGAAGGTATTTTGTATAATGCAAGAGATATGGCCGTACTCAGAGGATCTATAGAAAAATGCCAAACTTTGCTTGTTTCTGCCACCCCTTCCATCGAATCACTACATAATGCAGCGAATGAGAAATATAATATTGTACATTTAAAAAATAGATTTAATGATGCGTATCTTCCAGATGTAAAAATTATTGATATGAAACAGGAGCATCTAGAACGTAATACTTGGATATCTTCCACAGTCTTAAATGCAATTAGAAAAAATATTGAACAAAAACAACAAACTTTGATATTCTTAAACCGACGTGGATATGCCCCTCTCATGCTTTGCAAAGCATGCGGATATAGAGCTAATTGCAAATCCTGCTCTGCTAGTATGGTTTTACATAAAAAACTTAACAAAATGGAATGCCATCACTGCGGAGCTATTTCCAAAATTCATACAAAATGTCCGGATTGCGATGAAACAGATAGCTTAATTTTCTGTGGCCCAGGGATTGAAAGAATTTACGAAGAAATAAAAAAGATCTTTCCTGAAATCAATTTAGCAATGGTAAGTAAGGAGCAGAGCTCAAAACCAGCTGAAATGCAAAAATTACTTGAGTCAATGGAAAATGGGGAAATAGATATTCTCATAGGAACTCAAATAGTTACAAAAGGATATCATTTTCCCGATCTCACACTAGTAGTAATAGTTGATGCTGATCTTGGCTTTGTAGGTGGAGACCTTCGAGCATCAGAAAAAACATTTCAGCTATTACATCAGGTGGGTGGACGAGCTGGCAGAGCTGATAAAAGTGGCAATGTATTAATCCAAACATATTATCCAGAACATAAAGTTATCGAGGCGCTAGCAGAAAAAAAAGAAGATATCTTTATCAATGAAGAATTACTCTCACGACAAAAATCAGAAATGCCACCTTTTAGCAAGATGGCAGCAATCACCATTACCGGAAAAAATCCGGACAAAACACTACAAATGGCAAAAAATTTTGTAGCTCGCGCTCCTAAGAGCGATGCAAAAATTATGGGTCCAGCTGAAGCTATGATGCTTAAACTATCTAATAGATATCGCTATAAAATACTAGTGCTAGCAAGCCGAGAATTCAACATGCAAAAATACTTAAAGCTATGGAAAGAATATTCTAAAATCCCTTCAAGCTACCAGATCAAATTCGACATTGACCCACATAATTTTGTGTAATTATTTATGAATCTAAAGTCCCGTCTACTCCAACAACATCCATTTCATCCTTTTTGAACGGAAAATAATATGTAAGTGGTATGTAATCTACAAACATTAGCTGCAAAGGTTTCGGCAAACTATAAATTCCTGTTGGAGCAGCAAATCCTTCATTTACCTCTTCACTATAAGCAAGCTTTTTACAAACACCTGCTAGTTCAAAAAAGTTACTTCTATAGAATTGTTCATCTAAGTAACGATTCAAAAAATCAATAAATTTTTCATCAATAGAAATTTCATCTTCTCTTGTAAAGAGCTGTCTTCCAATTAATGTTGTTACTAGTAGAGTTTTATTACAACATTTCAAATAACTAAGTGAACTTAGTGATAGATTACTTATTTCAAACTCACCACTTTCATTTACATATATTTTCTCTGCTATTTTCTGAACTAAAGCTTTGTTTCTTTCTATATACTCTGTTACTTCCGGATAGGCTCCCCCTGTAACAGAAAGAGCTGTTACAATGTAATTATCTCTCATTACATCACAAATCGCTTGATCAGCGCTTCCTCTATGTGTAATAGAATTGTTTTGTAAAAACACAGATACCAAAGTTCTACTTTCCTCTAAAACTCGGCTCATACAAATTGCGCCTTCATCTCCGACATCATTATCGCAGAGGTTTATTGACTCCAATTTAGTATTTGTCTTTAAACCATTCGCTAGCCCCTTGGCACCTTTGAGGCTAATTTTATTACAACTAAGAGATAAACTCCTTAAAACTGGATTCTCTCCTATCGCTTCACCAATAGCGCTTGCTCCAATATCTCCAATATCATTCACTTAGAACCAAAGTTACTAATGCTGGGGCTATTATGTTCACAAATTTTGATATAAATACCGCTCCTTCATCATCTATGCCTTTACCTACAATATAAATTTCTCTTGATCTTAAATTTGCAATCAAAAACTGCTGTAGATTTTGATAAGACATTTTTGTTCTTGCCATACTTAACCTCACTAAAAACTTACTCAGTAAAATACTACAAAGTTCAAAAAAATTGCAACCACAGGTTGGCAAAAGAGCGCTCTATTATTCTCTAAAATAGCTGTGATTTAAGATTTACAATAAATCTAAGATAAGCCCCAAACACACTCCACAAGATTGCTGACGTATTTCGGATCTTGTTCCAGAAAAATAGTGCGTTATTGCTCTAACATCATTGGATGTAGCAATGCCGAAACAAACCATTCCAACTGGCTTGCTTTTTGTTCCACCCCCAGGCCCAGCAACACCAGTTACAGATAACGCTATATCAGAATCAGCTACTTTCAATGAACCAACAGCCATTTCTCTAGCCACCTCTTCAGAAACCGCACCGAATTCATCTAATGTTTTACTATTAACATTAAGTAACTTCATTTTAGCTGCATTTGAGTAGCTGATAATTCCAGCAGCAAAATAGTCTGACGATCCTGAAATTGAAGTCAGATATGATGCAACTAGACCACCAGTACATGACTCAGCAGTTGATATAAATTTGCCCTTTGTTAAAGACTTAATCTGCTGAACTAGTTCAATTAGTTTTTGATCTAACATCTATCACCTAATAACTGGAAAAAAGTCTAATATAAAAAACACCAATACATACTGCACAACAACGGCAAAAATAGCTGCAGCTATGTCATCAATCATCACACCCCATGCACCCTTAATGTTCTGATCAAGCCAGTCTATCGGCCATGGTTTTATTATATCAAACAGACGAAACAGTATAAAAGGCACAATTCCTAGCAAAACCATATCAATAATCTTTGCATCAACGTGTAGCTGCAGTGTTGAGTGATATGTCAAAATAACAGAAAAGGAAACTAAAATTATAGTTAGCATTTGACCTACAACTTCATCAATGACTACTTCTTTAGGATCTTTTTCTTCCATACCCTCTATATAAATACTCGTACAATATGTACCAATAAAAAACAACGCTATAGTGGCTAATAGTTCTAGAGAAAATAATGCAATAATCTGTTGTTCTTGAAAATCAAAACCATCAATAGGAAAAACAATTTTGTTATTTAGAGTAAAATGCATTATTATATAGCATAATGGAAATGCTGGAAGAGAACCAAATGTGCCGGGAGCAAACTTAATTTTGCCTATATAACAAACAGTTGCAATAAATTCTGCTATCTTTTTTCGTGTATCCATTATAATAAATTTTATTAATTAGAAATATGTTATATGTATCATTATAAGAATTTTCAGAAAAATCAAAAGGCTGTTGCGCTTGGATTTGAAGAAAAAGTTGATCATGCTCCAAAAGTGCTAGGTTCAGGTAACGGTATTATCGCGGAAAAAATTATTGAAATAGCTCGTGAGAATAATGTCCCTATCCACAGAGATACTGATCTAGTGGAAGTATTATCAGTTCTAGAAATTGATGAATATATACCTTTAGAAGTTTATTCTGTAGTAGCTGAAATTTTCACTTACATTTACGAACAAAATGAAAAAAAGAAACAAAATAGGTTAAACGCAAGATGAATAACAAGAAACTTACTTTTGCCCAAGTAACTAAAAAATTCGATAGTTTCGAGAAAAAATTTGCTAAAAATCCTGGTGATAAATCACTCCTTGAGTTTTTTGAAGTTTTTGGCAAAATAATCAATGAAGGCGGCTATACAACCGAACAATTGCAAGAAATTCGTGATAGAATGTTGAAGCTAAGAGAAATATTTGCTGAAACAAGAAAAGCTCTATCAGAAAAAAGTAATGAAACATTAAACCGCCATAAAAATGTTTCTCAGTATATTAAAACATCACATATTAAGAATAAATAACCATGGAATCAGAAATTATTTTCAAGGCCTTATTATCTCTTGGTGTAGTTTTCGCTGCAATGTATGTAATTCTTAAGGTCATGCAGCGATATAGCAATGTTGGTACTGGCGCGAAAAAATCTTCTAAAGGAACAGGTTTAAAAATTGAAAATATCGTGTATATTGATGAGGGAACTAAAGTTGTAAATATTAGCAATAAATCTGGCTCCAATTATGTTATTGCTGTTGGAAAAAATAATTCGTTCTTAGTAGATAAGTACAAAATCGACAAAGAGAAAGATGAATAAATCAATGAAATTTTTTAATTTAATTGCAATCGTTAGCATCATCGCGCTGCCTGAACTTGCATTTGCAGGAGAATCTTTTGCAAATGAAATTGAACATCTATTAGGCAGCAGCTCAATGACTAGCCGCTTGATGCAAATTTTCATGTTAATCACTATTTTAGGACTCGCTCCTTCAATATTGATTATGGTGACTTCATTTGTTCGCATCTCAATAGTCTTATCAATAGTTAGAACCGCTCTTGGTTTGCAACAATCACCGCCAAATCAGGTGCTGATTAGCTTGGCTTTATTTCTAACATTTTTTATTATGTCTCCAACACTACAAGAATCATATGATAAAGGATTAAAACCAATGCTTGAAGAATCCATGACCGAAGAAGAAGCTTTTCCTCTTATCGCTCAACCGTTTAAAAAATTCATGGTTTCAAACACTCGTACTAAAGATTTAGATTTATTCATCTCTATTGCCAAAGTAGATGCACCAAAGGAAATAGAAAATCTTCCATTAAGAGTTATTATTCCTGCATTCATGATTAGTGAATTAAAACGCGGTTTTGAAATAGGCTTCCTTATCTTTCTGCCATTTCTAATTATTGATATTGTTGTTGCATCAGTATTGATGGCAATGGGTATGATGATGATGCCTCCAGTAATGGTAGCATTACCGTTTAAAATAATATTCTTTGTTCTAGTTGACGGCTGGTACCTACTTGCCGGAAGTTTAGTACAGAGCTTTGTAACTTAACGATAATTTATAGGAACAAACTATGACTCAAGAGATAAATGATGGTGATTTTGAAAAAGAAGTAACTAGCTCATCAGAGCCAGTATTAATTGATTTTTGGGCAGAATGGTGTGGTCCATGCAAAATGCTTACCCCTGTTATTGACCAGCTTTCTGAGGAAATGAAAGGCAAAGTTAAGATCGTTAAAATGAATATTGATGAAAACCCTGAAATACCTTCTACGCTTGGTGTTCGCAGCATTCCTACTCTGATGATTTTCAAAGATGGAAAGCAAGTCTCCTCAAAAGTTGGTGCTCATCCTAAAAACAAGCTTGAAGAATGGATTAACTCATCTATTTAGTAAAATTGATTTCTTTCGCTTTTCGAGCAAGGCAATATATACAATAGTTATAAATGCTCAAAACAAACGTAAAATTTGCAGACTTAAACTCTCTATCTGGCCTTAAAAAACTAGATGAGAGTTTTTTACGATATTTATCAATCTACCATCCAAAATTAGAAGAACAGGTAGGTTATTATAGAGATGTAGGATCACATAAATTAAGCGAATCTGCACACTCGAAATTCATTACCGAACTTGGTCCATTACTTGATGATTTTATTGCTGATTTATTTCAAATAAACTCCGAGAACCTAGCCCAAAAAAAGGATTATGAAAAATTTGATGTAATATATGAAGCTCGAAGAAAATTTGTCCAACGATATGTGGTAAAGAAATACACTAAAGATGATATTGATAAATTAGATTTTGCGAGAATCACTCTTAAGCTAAAATCAATAATTGGTGATATCACCCAAGACAAGCTTGCAGACTCCATTGTAACCTGGCAATTAGATCACGATAAGTATCAACATGAATTGGATATAGCTGCCAAATACTGCTCTATAATGTACTATAATAATAGCTCGCTTGAGCTATTTGATATACCAAGAACGGTTGATGAAACCAATCATATTAGAGAGCACCGAATTAAACAACTATCTAGAAAGACTTATATAGGCTTTGACTATAGAGATCATGTTGCTGACAGCAAGGCAGCCATGCACGCAAAATATTGCATATATTGCCACAAGCAAGGAAAAGACTCGTGCTCAAAAGGTTTTCATCATATTAATCCAGAAAAATACCCAAAGAAAGAAAAGGATGGTTGCCCATTAAAGCAAAAAATCTCAGAAATGAACTTTTTAAAGGATATGGGGCTCAATATTGCAGCACTTGCTGCTATTGTGATCGATAATCCAATGGTAGCATCAACCGGGCACAGAATCTGTAATGATTGCATAAAAGCATGCATATATCAAAAACAAGAACCTGTAAATGTACCATTAATCGAAACAAATATACTTGAAAAAGTGCTGGAACTACCTTGGGGCGTAGAGATCTATCTTCTGCTTACAAAATGGAACCCTTTAAATATAAACTCTCCATTGCCAAAAGAAAAATCAGGTTATAATGTTCTAGTGACTGGTCTTGGGCCAGCTGGATTTGCATTATCTCACTATCTTATAAACGAAGGGCATAACGTCACAGCAATTGATGGGCTAAAAATTTCTCCTCTCCATTTTGATATACTCCAACCCATTAAACATTGGAGTAAAATCAAAATACCTTTATCAGAGAAAGCGCCCCAAGGATTTGGTGGAGTAGCCGAATATGGCATAACTAATCGCTGGGACAAAAATAACCTAACATTAATCAGACTTATTCTGGAAAGAAGAGAAACATTCAAAATGCATGATGGTATTAGGTTAGGAAGCAATATCACTACAGTCCAAGCTTTTCAAGCCGGTTTTGATCATATAGCACTATGTCTTGGCGCAGGCAGACCTCATTATATAAACAATCCAGACTATTTTGCTAAAGGAGTAAAAAGTGCCGCAGACTTTTTAATGAACCTTCAGCAAGGAGCACCTCACCTAAAAAATAGCAACAGCAATATGCAAATTCGCTTGCCGGCTGTTGTTATCGGCTGTGGCCTGACTGCCATTGATAGCGCGGTAGAACTGCTTCACTACTACCCTGAGCAAGTAAAGAAATTTGCAGAAAAATGGGAACAAGAAAGTAGTAATGTTACTCTCAATGATGAAGAATATAGAACTGCCGAAGAATATCTATTACACGCAAATCTATTTGCAAAAGCAAAAGATGATAAAGAAAAACTAGAAATAATACAGAAACTTGGTGGAGTCACTATTTGCTATAGAAAAAATATTAAAGACTCACCAGCATACAGGCTTAATCATGAAGAAATTGAACATGCAATAGCAGATGGAGTTAAATTTATTGAAAATGTATCGCCTGAAAAAATTGATATTGATCAGTTTGGATCAATTACTTCTTTGAACCTCTCAAATAACAAGAAAATTACTGCAAAAACTATACTAATAGCAATTGGAACAAATAGTAATAAATTTGTAGATATAGATGGTCTTGACAATTTAGAATCTGATATTTTTAAAAATAAGTCAGGTAATATTAGCTATTTCGGTGATTGTAATCAAAAATATGCTGGAAGCGTTGTTAAAGCTCTTGCTAGCGCAAAAAATGGATATAAGAAAATATCACATACTCTTGAAAAAACTGCTCCAAAATCTTCCAAAACACCTGTTTTTGACTCGAGCTGCATTATCAATAAAATCACCCAGCTTGCACAAGATATAACTGAAATTACTGTTCACTCAAAAACATGCGCTAGTAATTTTAGACCTGGGCAATTTTTCAGATTACAAAATCGAGCAACGAACCTTCAAGATACTATGGAACCAATTGCTATTACTGCTACGGGAGTAGATCACACGAAAGACCTTCTAACTTTTATAATTCAAAACGTCGGCAAATCTAGCAACTTAGCTCACAAATTTAAGGAAAATGATAATATTGTACTAATGGGGCCAACTGGTCTGCCTACTAAAATTGTATCAAATGAAAATATTCTCTTAATTGGTGGAGGAATTGGCAATGCTTTGCTTATTCCAATAGCAAAAAAACTACGAGAAAATGGCTGTACTATTACTTTTATTTCTGGCTATAAAAAACACCCAGATCTAATATATGCAGAAAAAATTGAAGAAGTATCAGATAATATCATTAGGTCTTTTCAACAAGATCCAAATAATCCAAAAACAATTATTGATGTACTAAATGATGCTAAAACAAATGGTCTACTAGACAACATTGATCATATCTATTGCAATGGCTCTAATATAATGATGGAAGCAGTTCTAGAACATAAAGACTCATTATTTCCTAATATAGAAATCACATATAGCATTAACTCACCAATGCAATGTATGATGAAAGGAATCTGTGGACAATGTATTCAGAAAACAAATGATGAGAATGGCTACAGATTTTCTTGTACTGGTCAGGATTTTGATGCTGGTTCTATTGATTTTGAGTGCTTAAATAACAGATTATCTCAGAACTCCCTTTTTGAGAAAATGTAGGTTTTGCTAAGAACTTAGCACCGCACTGATTCTATTAGCTCAACTTTTGTAGAATAGTGAAGCAGTGGATAGCTTCACTATGATAGCTAACTACGTCATTGCGAGGAGTGTAACGACGCGGCAATCTATTACTTAATATTCAATAAGTACAATGTGTCTATAACAATGGACCGCCGCACATTCGTTCGCGATGACACTTATTACATTATTACTAAATTTCCTACCCTTGAAACTTATAAGGTCTATTTTTATTTTCGAGATACTCAATTACTTTGTGATTATCTTCAGCAACCTCAATATAATTGATATAATTTTCAGGCATAAAATGCCCATTTACCTCGCGTTTTTTTGCTTGAGCTGCTTCAATTTCTTCTAGATTTATTTGATTAGCTTGAGCAATTGCATGAATAACTTCCATAACATCAGCAAGTTCAGTTGTTAAATCTTCTTTAGAACTAGCATCATGGACTTCACGCGCTTCTTCAATTATTTTCTTCTTAAGTTCAGCCAAATAATCAGGTTCTGACAAGGAGTTTCTGTTAACAACCACTCCTTCATCTTTCATACGCAACGGTATTTTGCTACGAATTAATTTATCGAATTGATATCTTTTCATCTAACTATTTTTACTTTCAATAAGTTTGATAGTATCAGCAATTCCATATAATTTAAAGAATGATCCAAGTCTTGGGCCTTGCGTTTGTCCTAAAAGTATTTGATATATTTCTTTAAAGAAATCACGCAAATTCTCATAACCAGCTTCTCTGCCGATTGCATAAATCTCATTCTGGATCTCTTCGCCCGTTTCACTACCAGATAAGCTACCTAGCATATCCGAAATTTGCTTTAGCAACATTTTATGCTTCTCATCGGCAATTAAATAATCTTTTTTACTCTTCACAAAATCATTGTAGTAGTTTACAGCATAACTTGTCATATGATCGAGATATGCAGCATTTTCTGGAGTTGCCTCAGGTGCATATTGACTAATAAACCCCCAAAGTACAGATTTATCTTCCGGATTACACACAGATGCAAGATTCAATAATAAACTAAAGCTAATACCATATGTTTCAACAACAGGAACATCACCATGATGAATGTGATATACCGGATTTGCTAGTTTTTTCTGCAGATCTTCTTCAGCATGATATTTTTTATTAAAAGTAATATATTCATCTACGCTTTTTGGTAGCACATCAAAGTGCAAGCGCTTTGCTTTAGTAGGAGATTGGAACATAAATAGACTCATGCTCTCAATTGGCGCATAATGCATCCACTCATCTACAGAAATGCTATTACCTTTTGATTTAGAGATCTTGCTACCCGCTTCATCTAAAAACAATTCATAAAAGAACTGCACAGGTGGTACGCCTTCTAGAATTTTACATATCTTGCTGTAAATCTCAGCATTAGGTCTATGATCTTTCCCATACATTTCATAATCAACATCCAAGGCAGACCAACGCATACCAAAATCAGGCTTCCATTGTAATTTACAATGACCACCAGTAACTGGAACCTCAACTAACTCACCTGATTCATTTTTATAAGAGACGCTTTGGTTTTCCAAACTCACACTCTCAATTGGAACCTGCAAAACAACTCCTGTATCTGGGCAAACAGGCATAAAAGGTGAATAAGTTTTCCTACGTTCTTCTCTAAATGTTGGTAGCATTAGGTTCATTATATCATCATATTTCTCAATTGCTTTGATCATCATATGATCAAATTTTCCTGAACTATAACATTCTGTTGCACTATAAAATTCGTATTCAAAGCCAAATCTATCAAGAAATGAACGCAATTTTGCATTCATGTAATGACCAAAACTTTCTTTTTCACCGTAAGGATCTGGTATTGCACTCAAGGGCTCGCCTAAATGCTCAGCAACCATTTCTTGATTTGGAATATTTCCAGGAATCTTGCGAAGACCATCCATATCATCTGAAAAACAAATTAATTTTGTTGGAATATCACATAGCTTCTCAAATACTTTTTGCACCATGATAGTTCTTGTCACTTCAGCAAATGTACCAATATGCGGCAATCCCGATGGACCGTATCCAGTTTCAAATAAAACGTAACCTTTCTCAGGTGTTTTACCGCCAATTGCATCATAAATTCTCTTTGCTTCAACACAAGGCCAAGCTTTTGAATTAGATATTTCATCAAAATTTATTGTCATAATATAATTGCATGTTTAAGATAGTTTGTAGGTCTTTTTCCAGATCAGTAGAATATTATGAATATTAAATTATGTCAATCAAACTAAAAGATCCATACATATTACTATTACTACTCTCAAGCTTCGGACTTGCCTTTGCTTATGTAGTAGAGTACATGATGAAACTACCAGCCTGCCCACTTTGCATATATCAAAGATTTCCGTATCTAATCTTGATAGTATTATCAATCATTTCTATATCAGGGCAAAATGGCTTAAGTAAATATTATATTGCCACTGCAATATTTGCAATTTTCCTTGCAACATATCACACAGGCGTTGAAAGAGGTATATTTGAAATGTCTGGGTTTTGTAAGCCACTTGTCAAAATTAGTGATAATATGTCCGTATCGGATTTTACTAAAATGCTTTATAGCTCTGGTCCACTTGGCCAGTGCAACAAGCCAGCACTGGTAATATTTGGCTTCTCCATGACTGAATGGAATTTGATTTTAAATCTATTCTTACTTACAATGTTTATAAAATATAGAAATTATAAAAGTAGTTAAAATGCCAAGACCTTATTTCTCTAATGACAAAAAGATTCAGGAAATCATTCGTGTTGACCATGCTGGTGAATTTGGAGCTAAACGTATTTACGAAGGACAAATTGCTTATACTAAAAATGCAAATGATAAAAAGCTGATAAAACATATGCTTGATCAGGAAGCAGAGCATTTAGAATATTTTGACAATCAAATTAAAAATGGAAATGCAAGACCCACAGCACTTGCGCCTATATGGAATATATTTGGCTACGCACTTGGAGCAATAAGCGCAAAAGCTGGCACTGAGTCTGCCATGCTTGTTACCGAAAGCGTTGAAGAAGTAATAGTTGACCACTATCAAGAACAAATTGACTACCTAAATAGCGTTAAGAACAAGAATCAACTACTTACTAAAATCAAAAAATTCAAGCAAGACGAAACAGATCATATACATATCGCAATTGAAAATAATAGCGCAAATGCACGTCTGCATGATACAATGTCTGCAATAGTAAAAACATTTTGCAAAGCAGCTATCTTTCTATCTAAAAAGATTTAATTAATTTGTTAAAGTAGAGTAGGATACAAAAAACTTATCTATCTGGGAGATTATATGAAACTAAAATCAATTTTTAAACAACCTTTAAAAACTCTTAAAGAATCTGCAAGAAACGGTGATTTTATCAAATTCACACCTGTTATAGTTACAAGTACAATATTTTATTATATTGAAAAAACTCTTGAAAAAGTTAATGTAGAATTAATAGATGATAATCGAACTATGGAAACTTTCGTAACAGGAGAAACTTTTGAAGAAAATCCTTTTTTAAACGGCTATAATGATGTCTAAATTTTAGGAATAATGATATGCGATTAATGTTAATGAGACATGCCAAGACTGAAGACGGACAAGGCAAAGAAGATTTCCAAAGGATGTTAACTGATATTGGCAAAGAACAAGCAGATCAAGCTGCAGACTTTCTTCATGAACATCAAATTGATAAAATGCTAGTATCATACGTCAAAAGAACAATGCAAACTTCTGCTATTATCGCCGAAAAAGCACCTGCTGAAGAATCAGAAATGGTCAGTGAACTATATGAAGGAGACGAAGATGCTATTATTAACCTAATTTCATCTCAAGAAGACCGCAATAAACATTTGCTAGTAATTGGACATAACCCTTTAATTTATAATGTAGCAATGTCTTTATCTAATAGCAATTCAGATAAATATAATGAACTAATAGCCACATCAATGCCAACTGCTCGAATAATCGTTATTGACTTTCATGATATTGATAGCTGGGAAAAAATCCTCACTCAAAAAGGTGATATTTTAGAAATATTTACCCCAAATCAATAACTTACTTTGCTCTGCAAAGACAAGTGTTTAATTAAATTGAATTACCCCCCCGATTCTTAACTATATCTTTACCTTTCTCTATTCATAATAAGGCTAGTATTGAGGTTCACCTTTGTTCTTAAGTGAATTTAATCAATACTTTTTTAAACCAAAATTATGGAGAGGTAAATAATGGCCAAAAAAACTTTTAGCAGCGCTCCTGCTGCCGTAGATCGTACTATCAGCGTCGAATTAACAATTACATCAAAAGGATGCTGGGATAAATTCACGGATTGGGTTGTTAAAACTTGCTGCTGTTGCTTTAGCAAAAAAAAACAAGATGACATTGATAAGTTTCTTGATGGGCCGGTTGCTGACGCAGTAGGAACCATTGCAGCCCTGTTTATTAAAAAAGCAGGTAATCTTGCAAAAGATCAAACAAAAAAGGCAGCAGAGCATCTGAAAAAAATCTCTGACGAAAAGTTTAATGGTGTCATAGAACATGCTGCTCATGCTATTATCAGTGATGCTACTAATGTAACTATAGAAACAATAGGTAAAGCTGAAAACATAGTAATCAGACGAAAAGCTGATCTAGAGATTGGCGATTCAAAGCAACCTGAAAACAAAAAGAACTTTGATATAAGTATTGCTAAAATAACATCAAGTTTGATAGTGCACCCTGACCCTGAAACTCCTGATTTATCAGGGCTTGTAGGGAACTCAGAAGTAGAACTGGATATTGCTTAAGTAAGGTGTAAATAGTTCATCTTTTTAATCCTAAAAAGGTGAACTATTTATATTTCACAAATTACCTTTCTCACCTTAAATCAATTCAAATGATTGATAACACCATAAATTCCTTATAAATATAATTTCATTTTTTTTAACTAATCTTTAACCATTTAGATTTCATACTATAAGTTAGTAGGAGATTTTATTAAGCTAAAATTAACTACTAAATACTATTTAAAACATAATTAATCTGGGGGAAATTATTATGTCTAAAGCACGTAAAAACGCCGTGGTTGACGGAGGAAAAAAACCAAGTCTATGGTCTAAATTCACAAAATGGCTTACATCAAAATTCACTTGTTTTGGTAAAGATATCCAAGAAGATATTCAAGAACATTTAGAAGATCTAGGAGAAGAAATTCTTGTGCCAATAGTTGAAGAAGGCAAAGATGCACTTGAAGATTTAGTAGGCGCACAAGTTTCTGGTATAGGAGGACAAATCCTAGCAAGTGTTGTAGATAGCGCTGGTGATACAGTTGTAGAAATGCTTGGAGGCTCACCATCCGCAGATGGCGCAGCATCTTAAATAGTAGAAATAAATAGTTCGTATTTTTCATTACTAAAATGCGAACTATTTATTTATAACGGTAACCACCATAATTTAACTATCCATGAGAATCATTCATGTTTAATACTAAAAATGAAAAAACACTTAAAACCATTGAACAACGTATAGAGCCAGTAATTGATTTTGCTATCAATATTTTTGGTGGGATTTTCAGATTTTGTAAATCACTTGAGCCAGCTATATCAAAAATTGGAAAAAGTACAACTTCATTTTCTTCAGTAGAAGATTTAATATTTTCTGGTGCTGATAATACTGATGCAAATAATAAAGTTGCTATTACAGGAGAAAAAGCAGAACCTACTATAAATATTGAGATAAATACAGATTCATAGTTATATTATACATTACTCTTCTATTTGCCTTTCTATATTTGGAAAAACAAAAAACTCATATAAAAGCCATGCTGATGTTGCTGCAATTGTTATAATGATTGAGAAAATCAGCTGATTATCATCTGGCAAATATGAAAATATCGAGGCAAGAACAGCACCTCCCCCAACTTGTGTAGTCCCATATAATGCCCCAGCGTATCCTGCCATATGTCCAAATGGTGAAAATGCAGTTGCAAATGCATTTGGCCAAATAAAAGCAGAACCATAGAAAAATATAGCCACAGGAATTACAATTGACCAAATTTCAAGACCAAAAATAAAATGTCCTAGAAATAGCAGAACTCCCCCTGCAACCATCAATGACCAACCAAATCTAAGCATAGTTGGAATACCATATTTTTTTACAAATTTACCGTTTGTAAAACCCCCAATTCCAAAACCAATAATTCCACAAATACAAGAAATAATACCAAATTCAGACGGTGTAATACCAATTCGATCAATTAATAGCACTGGACCAATTACAAACCAAGAAAAGAAAGCTCCAAAGCTCAAAAAGACAGCAAAAATTGTTCCCATAAATAGAGGACTTTTAAGTAGAATCAGATACTTCTTAACAATAACCTGAATTTTTATATTTGATATTGTATGATGTTTGCTTGTTTCCTGCATGCCGAATACTAACAAAATAAACGAAAGTACAGCATATCCTGCAATAAATACGAAAGTTGCTTGCCATCCAAAATAGTCCTGAATAAACCCACCTAGCAAAGGCGCACCAGGAATAACAAACATTACCACCATAGTCGCATATGAAGCATATTGTGCTAACTCATCACCCGAAAATGTATCTCTAAATATACTTCTCCACAAACAAGCACAAGCGCTAATACCTATACCTTGTACCAAACGCCCCGTTATCAAAGTTTCAATATCACTTGCATATATACATATAATGCTTCCTATAAACATGATTGCAACTCCAAAAATCATTGGAGCTTTTCGACCAAGAGCTTCCGAGACTGCACCGTAAAAAAACTGCATAACAGCAATGCCAAACATATATATAGACATTGTCCATTGAACATTATCAATAGAAGTACTAAGATCCTGTGAGATAGCGGGTATGCTTGGTGCATAAATGTCAGCCGCAAATTGGCTAAATATGCCTATCAACATAAGCATTAAAAATTGTACAACCTTATAACTCATCTCAATTACCACATAGATTATTAGTAGTCCTATAATTACCAGCGTACTAGGAAGATAAGCCCTAAACAGTTAAGAGTTCAGATGTATTATTACTATTCAAGTAAGAGACTACATTACAAAATATCCCTTGAGGGGATAATTTTTTGATAATACTAAAAAGCAAGGTTCTTTGCAATCAATTAAAATTCTGTTCTGAAGGTAAGAACACCTTGATGTGCTCTATATTTTTTAGCAAATCTGAAATCATATGCAACGCCATATTCAAAGTTTGCTTTTTTGATATCAGCTCCACCACCAATCAAGTATGTTGTACGATTTTGTTTTGCAGTTCTTGGCACAAGTGATGACGATCTATCATTCTTAAATCTTATATCCACTTTAAATTTATTATTTAAAAGATCATGACGAACAAACCCATGAGCTTCAGGAATAAACGTAAAGTCTGAACATTCAATGGATTGATTTATTTTTACGCCCCCAATAACTTCTCCTTTACTATACATCTTTCTCTTCACTGATAAATCCTGATTACCAGCTCCATCTTCATCGTACTCGACTTTTCCTAAGCTGGTAAACTCAAAACCAAGAAGAGGTGTTATTGTTGCAATCTCGGATATCTTGTGCGTATATCCTCCCATGATTTCTGCTGTAAAGCTACGAGCATTATACTTTGCACAAGCAATCGAAGAATTTGGAAATGTTTGCCTTAATTCTTTATTATCAATATATGTTGACCCTACAGATGTTACACCTTGAATAAATAAATTGTCTGATAAATTCCTTGAACCATAAAGTAATAATGAAGCAGTATCCATATTGGTCTTATCACCCTGATTTTCATGCTTATGCCTGATAATATGATGCATATACGAAGCTGCAAAACCAATAGTGGTATCATCATCAATTAGCGTATCAACACCCACCATACCACCATAATATCGTGAAAAATATCCTGGATTTGATGATCTTTTACCTTGCTTAGCTATCCCATAAACCGGCGCAAACCAAGCTCCATACAATTTATTATCATCACCTGATGAAACACCAATCGCCTGCACTTGCTGAATTCTAGCGCTAACTTTACCAGTTAATGTCTTAACATCACCTGAAACCATCTGTGATGCTGTTTCTAATGCTGCAGCTGCTGCTTCTGCGCCAAGAGCAATCACAGGCTGCAAAGCGTTCAATACTGTATCACCAGTTCCATTATTTACAGCATTTAATAAATCGCTTGCAGCAGGTGATGCTAAAATCATCTCAGCATTTTCAGTATCAGTTACATTATTTATAACAACTTGCTCCGGATTATTTACGAGCGTCTGACATAAAACTCCATTATCATGCGTCCATTGTACTAAAGGTCTGTCTGCAACGTTTAAAGTAACATTCTCATTATCAGTTAATGTAATTGTTCCTTCTCTAACTTCTTGCCCACCTTCACCATCTACTTCAACATTGAGGAGTTCAGCAAAAAGTGTAAACTTTCTTCCGTCAGGATCTGGAATAGGAGAAGTATCAGTTAAATTTATTGTTATTGCATCAACACCAGACATATCAATTGCAATACCTTCAGCAATTAAGTGGCCACCACTTGTTCCGTCATATGTAGTGTTAAAGATTGGTGCACCAATAAAAGTTGCTTTACTGCCAGAAAATTTTGCTGAATTTCCACCTAAATCAAAAATAGTACCATTAAAGCTAGATTCCCCTACAAACTGCACCGTTCCAGTGTCAATACCAAGAGTCGAGTTTTTCGCACTAATTTTGTTTGAATAAATATTATTATTCAATGATGATCTATGATTAGGATTTGTTGATGTAAAATCAACTTTACTGATTCTAGTTAATTCACTACCAATCACTCCATTAATGCTAGTTCTACCTTGAAATTCTATATTCCCTGCAAAACTACCTGGAGCTCTCTCAATAGGAGCATTTACACTTGTATTATCCTCAAAAATCATTTCTGGAACAGTTGTAAATGCAGCTTGTACGACAACATCAAAATATAAGTGAGCAGCATTGATTGTCTTACCCGTTTTGAAAGTCACACCTGACCCTTGATTTACTGTCAAATCACCTGATAAATTCAGATTTGTATCAAATGTAGTTGTTCCAACATCATTATTGATAAAAATATTCTTAACCCTACTACCTGCATTTGCATCAAAACTACCAGAAAATGTAGCCCCTGAATTTTCAACACTAATAGTCCCATTATCACCACCAGTACTCTTGAAGCTATTTGAAAAATTCACACCAGAAGATTGAATAATAAGTTTATTATCAAAATTACCAAAATCAATACTCTTAAGCCCTGAATAATCATTTGCTGGAATTGCTGGTATATTCCCACTAAGACCAGACAAAGTTACATTTGTATTTGCACCTTTAAACTCTATACCAAGACCACCATTTGCACCAGGATTTACAACCGAGCCGATAGTTGTATTACGAAAAGCCTGAAATATTCCAGTATTACTATCAAGATCAATCCCCCTTATATCGTGATCTATAGCAATTGCAGCTACAGTAACTAAAGTATGATTACCTCCAAGCCTAACGTAGTCAGCACCACTCGTAAAAGGAAATAATCCATTATTACTACTAAATTCAGCTGGTGAACCTGTTGTTACTCTTTCAGTCGCAGACACAACACTCATACCAAACAAGCAAGTTGTAGCAAAAAGCCCCACTTGCTTTAAGATTGATTTTTTTAACATAAAATTACTTTAAAGGTCTAATATTCAATTTATAATATTCAAAAGCACCAATATAATGCAAATATTATAATATATAATTCTGTAATGAAGACGTTGATGCAGCTTTCTAGTCATAAAAATAAACTAGCTTCATTTAGTACTCAAACTAGGATATATTATAATATATTTTTGTAAAAAATTAGACTCTATGAACCTTCTTCAAGTACAAGCATCAGATCCAAGTTTTTCCACATGGGTATCAGCATCAGCTGGTACGGGTAAAACTAAAATACTCACCGATAGGGTATTACGTCTGCTACTACAAAATGCTGAGTTTAGTAAAATACTTTGTCTTACCTTTACAAATGCTGCAGCTGGAGAAATGAAAGAGCGTATTGCTTCTGCTCTGTCAGACTGGGCAAATGTAACTTCAGAAGATCTTAAAGAAAAATTACACTCAACTCTTGGCAGGAGTTGTACTACGAAAGAATTAGATCAAGCACAATCCCTATATAGTAAATATTTAAATTCTGATGAAAAAATAAACGTACAAACGATTCATTCATTTTGCCAAAAATTACTTAAAAAATTTCCACTTGAAGCTGGTATATCACCTAGCTTTACTATCATTGATGAAACAAAGTCTTGCCAAATACTCAAACAAGTTAAAAATGAATTACTGAGTAAAAATGAATTATTACCAATTAACGACTATCTTAACGCTAATTTTCATGAAGTAACGATCGACGAAATAATTAGTGAAATTGTCCAGAATAAAACCAAATTCTTTAACTCAAATCATAAATATGAGTGCATTAAATCTGAATCAGAAGAAGTAATAGCCTCTCTAAACAATTTTACTTCTTCAGACTGGAAAATCATTGCATCAACTTCAATTATTCAAAATATTGTTGGATTAAATCAAACTCCTAAACAAATTAAAAAATTATTCCTAACCGATTCTGGACAAAAGCGTAAGAGGATTGTCCCACAAAAGATAGCAAAAGAAGGTTCAAACCTTTATTCCGAGCTTGAGCTAATTCAAGATAAAGTATTTATCCTTGATCAAAAAGAAAAAACTAAACAGCTAGAGCTACATTCAAAATTACTTTCAATACTTGGAGGTGCAATTTTAACTGAATATGAAGAGTATAAAACAAAAAAATGTTTGTTAGATTATGATGATCTGATTATTTATTCGAGTAAACTACTCAAAGCAAGTGATGCAAAAGAGTGGGTATTATACAAACTTGATGGAGGAATAGATCATTTATTAGTTGATGAAGCCCAAGATACAAGCTTTAATCAATGGCAAATTATTGAAGCTCTAATAGAAGAATTTTATTCTGGTGATTCAAAAGAAACCTCGCAAGAAAGAACTGTTTTTGTTGTTGGCGATGAAAAGCAATCTATTTTTAGCTTTCAAGGTGCAGATGTAAGTTCATTTGCAAAAATGAATTCTACTTTAAAAAACAGGATGCAGTATGGAGGTAAAAATTTTCGGGACCTTCAGCTGGAAATCTCATATAGATCTGCAAAAGAAATATTAGATGGTGTGCATATTGTTTTTGATAATATATGTAAAAAAATGCCTGGGATATTTAATGAAAATATAAAACAATTATCTGCTCATCGAAATATGCACTCTGGTAGCATTGAGATCTGGCCACTCTGTACAAGCGATGAAACTTCAAATGATTTCTGGCCTATCTCTGATAGCACAGAAACCAAAACTCCACAGATAGTTTTAGCAGAGAAAATAAGTTCATTCATAAAAGAACAGCTAGATAGCAAGCGTATCTTGCCAGCAACTGGCAGGGAAATTGCACCAAATGATTTCATGATTCTATTTCGTACAAGAGATGAATTAACAAATGAAGTAATACATGCTCTTAAGAAAGATAATATCGATGTAACTGGTCTAGACAGAATTTCATTATGTGATAGCTTAGCTGTTATGGATCTTATTTCTATTGCAAAATTTACCTTAAATCCAGATGATGATTTAAACCTATGTTCACTTCTAAAATCATCCATATTCAGATTATCGGAAAAAGAAATTCACGAAATATCTGTTAATCGATACAAAGATTCCGTATGGAAAATACTACAGTCAAATGAAGCATATTCTAGATTAAACAAGAAGTTGCAAAATTTTATAGAGCTATATCAAATCTCACATATAGGTAATTTCTTTCAGTATATTGTGGACATATTGGATTATAGAAGCCAGCTGAATTATAATTGCGGACCAGACAGTGATGAGGCAATAGATGAACTACTTTATGCATGCAATAATTTCTATAAGCAAAATAATACCTCTATACAACATTTTATTTTTTGGATTGAAGAACATGCCGCTTCTATCAAAAGAACAAGTTCTGATTCAGGTAAAGTGAAAATCATGACTTTGCATGCTTCGAAAGGCCTGCAATCACCTTTCGTAATCTTATGTGATACAGCAAGTATCCCAGCTCAAACTAATAAATTTCAGTGGAGCAATGAAAATACTCCTTTATCGGCAAAAAATTCAAGTTTAACTCCAGAGTTTTTTAAGGACTTAAAAAAACAAGAACAAAGTAAAACTTATGCCGAATATTTAAGATTATTATATGTGGGAATGACTCGAGCAGAAGACCATTTAATTATCTGTGGTTATCAAGGAAAGAAAACAATCTCAGAAAATTGTTGGTATGAACTGATTAGATCAAGTCTGTCAGAAAAATCGGCCCTTAATAAGAGCGGTAATCTCATATTTGGTAATGAATCTCAAGATATTTGCGTTACATTATCTGAAAAAAATCAGCAAAATGAAATAGAATTCTTTTCTAGTAAATTCACCTCTGAAACAGTAAAAATTAAGCCAAGACCTATTTCAAGCTATGTACATCCATCACCTCTAGCAAAAAAAGACCCTATGAGCTATGGTTTGATTTTCCATAAAATACTAGAAGATTCACTAGTAGTACCAGATCTGAATATAATGAAAACCCACCCTTTAATTCAGACAATAAATGCGGAATCTAAAACGCGAATGCTAAAATCTATAGATAAGATTATAAATAATCAAAAATTTTGTGAACTTATAAAAGAAGATTTGTACACTGAAATAGCAATAGGCACTGAAGATAATGATTTAACCAAAATCGGTAGAATTGATCTTATGATCATAAAAAATTCTGAAACCATCATTATTGATTATAAATCAGACATTAATCCACCCAAAGATCGTAACAAAGTGCCCAAAACTTATAAGAAGCAATTAGATTTTTATAAAGATACTGTACAAAAAATATATCCCGATAAGAAAGTAATTACGATGATCCTATGGCTCGAAAGTGGTGAATTAATGAAAATCAATGAATAGTATAATGCTTTATTTATGATTTCTACAATGCTGGATAGCCGCGCTTGCGCTCGCTATGACGTATAATTTTAGGGTAGAAACCTATAACTCAAGAATAATATGCTAAACAGCAAACCTCCTACTATACAAACTCGGATTTAATCAAAATGATCTTAATTTTGTTTTTAACTGTAACGCCTAATGGATCCCAGTCTTGCGCGAGGATGACGTATGGAGAAGTTGAATGTGACTAACTAATACTATATTTAATATTTATAGAATTATTAGCTTGCTTAAACTAAATTCACGTTACAAAGCTAACAATCAAAATCAAAATCTTTGCCTTGCTCAATGTAATCTCTAATTCTCTTCATTAAATCTTGAAAATATTGAACATTATGCCAAGTCATTAACATTGCACCGATAATTTCACCTACTTTTACTGTATGATGTAAATAAGCTTTGGAATAATTTGTACATGCAGGGCATGGGCAATCAGCTTCTAAAGGCTCTGGATCATCCGCAAATTTACTATTTCTGATATTTATCGTTCCATTTTTCGTAAATGCTTGCCCATTTCGTCCTGATCTAGTTGGAATCACACAATCGAACATATCAACACCACGCTTTACAGCGCCAATAATGTCATCCGGTTTACCAACTCCCATCAAGTATCTAGGTTTATCTTCTGGCAAAAATGTTGGAGCATATTCAAGTACAGAGAACATTTCTTGTTGCCCTTCTCCAACAGCAAGCCCACCTATAGCATAACCTTCAAAATCCATTGCAACCAAATCTTTAGCAGATTGCTCACGAAGTTCTTTATATACCCCACCTTGAATAATACCAAACTGAGCATATCCATCACGGCGTACAAATGTGTCTCTTGATCTTTGTCCCCATCTTGATGTTAATTCCATAGAAGATTTAGCTTCTTCAAAGGTTGCAGGATACGGGGTACATTCATCAAAAGCCATCGTAATCGTACTATCAAGCTTATACTGAATTTCAGTGGAAGATTCTGGCGTAAGCATGTGCTTACTACCATCAATATGTGAACTAAATTGCACTCCTTTTTCTGTAATTTTGCGTAAATCAGATAAAGACATAACTTGAAAGCCGCCTGAATCTGTCAAAACTGGGCCAGACCAATTCATGAATTTACGCAAACCTCCAAGCTTTTCAATTCGATCTGCACCGGGTTTTAGCATCAAATGGTAAGTATTACCCAGAACAACATCACTTCCTGTTGATTCAACGGATGACGGCATCATAGCTTTCACCGTTGCTCTTGTACCAACTGGCATAAAAGCAGGTGTTTTAATTGGTCCATGAGCAGTTTCAATCGTACCTGTCCTTGCTCTTTTATGAGTGTTTGCAATATTAAATTTAAATTTCATCTTTATTTATCCCACCCACTCATAACAACCAAACGTACCAACAACTCTAAAACCTAATCTTTCATATATACGAAAACCTGAATCACTAGACGCAGATAAGCATAAGTTTCTAATATTTTGCTTGTACGCATAATTCATTAGAAATTTCATAATATTAGTTCCAATCCCTTTGCCTCTTAGATTTTCAGGCGTAATAATATCATATATTCCAGCAATTTCGTTATTAAAATGCAGCGCTCCAATCCCCACAGGTTTCCCATCAATATAGGAAACAAACATTGGGTTTTTAGTTCTAACTTGATCGGAAATTATTAGCTCATTATCCAAAAATTCACTAACGTGCTTATCGTAAAGACTAATAGTTTCAATAAAATCCAGCAATTCCTGACGAGTTTTCACATGCTTAACCGATATATTTTCATCTAATTCAAACTCTTGAAAATCAGATAAATCACAAAACATAGCATATTCGTCTGTTTCCTTTTCTAAACCAGCTTTTAATATCCTATCCTGTAAATTATTTGGTGAATCTGTCGGTCCTGCCCACCAAGCAAACGGACTTCCATTATATTGGTCAATCACATACCTGATCTTATCGTCTAAATCATGTGCAGAAAACTTAGTATCACAAGTAATATTGAACATCGAAGTCTTTAACTGGCAATCAATAATTCTCACTGAATTATCTTCTTTTATCTTATGACCCAAAATTTCTGGCATATAAGTAAATTTTGAAAACAAATTCTTCTCTGCTTGCAAAAAACTATCGTTATCTTTCATAATCACCTAACTCTTTTTATTTAGCAGCATCGCATCACCATAGCTAAAAAAACGCATTCTTTTATTAATAGCAAACTCATACAAAGCATGCATTTCTGCATAACCTGCAAACGCACATACTAACATAAATAGTGTAGATTTTGGAAGATGAAAATTAGTCAGTAGCATATCAGCTATTTGGAACTTATATCCAGGAGTTATGAATATATTTGTTTCCATTACTTTTGGCATTACAACTCCGTCTGATGCACAAGATTCAATTGTTCGCATCGCAGTAGTTCCAACTACAATAACCCTACGACCTTCCTTCTTAGCGTTATTAATTTTATCCGCTACTTCTTCTGAAATCTGACACCATTCAGAGTGCATCTTATGTTTGGATATATCTTCAGTCTTGACCGGTAAAAACGTTCCTGCTCCAACATGAAGCGTAACAAAAGCAGTCTCTACTCCTTTTTGCTTAATTTTTTCAATCAATTCTTGTGTAAAATGCAATCCAGCTGTTGCTGCTGCAACTGAACCTTTCTCCTTGCTGTAAACAGTTTGGTAGCGCTCTAAATCATCTGCAGACTGACCTTCACGCTTTATATATTGAGGAAGTGGAACTTGACCATAAATATCTAGAAAATCAAATACACCAATATCCTTTAATATAAATTCAAACTCTACATCACCAGATTCTAGCTTATTATTGATACGAATTTTATGGCCATCAAACTCAAACTCATCACCTATTTTTAACTTTTTTCCAGGTTTTGCAAAACCCAGCCAAACATTTTCAGAAACAGGCTTGTTCAAATTTACATTTATAGCTTTTGAACTTTTTTGTAATTTTAATTGAGCATTAACTACTCTACTATCATTAAATACTAACAAATCTCCAGGAAGCAGCTGATCAATAATTTGATTAAATTTGACTATTTTATTACCTTCTTCACTGGGTAGCAAAAGGCTAGATTCATCTCTTTTTTCAGCTGGTTTTTGAGCGATCAGTTCAGGTGGCAGAACAAAATCAAAATCGACAAGTTTATACACTATTATTTTATAAGCACTAATGAATAATAAAAAGACAGAGTCATTCCTACCAAAGCAGGAATGACCAATAGAATTGTAATTTATTTACATCTTAATTGAGTCAATCAGACCCTTAACGCTATCAACAGATTTTTCAAAAGCGGCTTTTTCTTCAGAATTGAATTCGATCTCAACGATTTTCTCAACGCCATTTTTTCCAATAACAACAGGGACACCAACATATATCCCTTTTTCGCCGTACTCACCGTTTAAGTAAGCTGCACATGGCATAATTTTGCGCTTATCGTACAAATAGCTTTTTGCCATATCGATCGCAGATGTTGCGGGTGCATAGAATGCAGAACCTGTCTCAAGCAAAGAAACAATCTCACCACCACCTGAGCGAGTACGCTGCACAATAGCATCGATTTTTTCTTGAGTACTCCAACCCATCTTCACCATATCAGGCACTGGAACTCCTCCGATAGTTGAGTAACGAGCAAGTGGTACCATCGTATCACCGTGTCCACCTAAAACAAAACTGTTTACGTTTTCGACTGAAACTCCAAACTCTTCAGCTAAGAAACAATTAAATCTCGCTGAATCAAGAACACCAGCCATACCAACAACTTTTTCCGTTGGAAGGCCGCTTGCTTGCTGCAATACATAAACCATAGCATCAAGAGGATTTGTAATAACAATTACAAACGCATCAGGAGCATATTCTTTAATCCCTGCACCAACAGTTTTCATAACATTTGCATTAGTTGCAACTAAGTCATCACGACTCATGCCAGGCTTTCTAGCAACCCCAGCTGTTATAATTATTACATCAGCACCTGCAATATCTTTATATTCATTTGTTCCAGAAACTGAAACATCAGAATTTTCTATTGTTGCCGTTTGGGCAATATCTAATGCTTTTCCCTTTGCCTTACCAGCAGTTAGATCGAATAATATAATATCACCTAGCGCCTCTTTTGCTGCAATATGAGTTAGTGTACCACCAATATTTCCACCACCAATAAGGGCAATTTTTGGTCTTTTTTGCATAATATACTCTCCTAATTTAAATTGCTTTTATGAGTTCATATTATTAAAGAACTCAGCATTTGTTTTTGTTTCCTTAAACTTAGAAAGCAAGAACTCCATAGCATCTATGGTTCCCATAGGATTTATTATACGGCGTAAAACCCACATCTTCGACAATGTAGCACGATCAACCAGCAACTCTTCTTTTCTAGTCCCAGATTTTGTAATATCAATTGCTGGATAGATTCTCTTATCCGCAATCTTACGATCAAGTACAATCTCAGAATTACCAGTTCCCTTAAATTCTTCAAAAATAACTTCATCCATTCTAGAACCAGTATCAATCAGAGCAGTTGAAATAATCGTAAGTGATCCACCGTTTTCAATGTTACGCGCAGCACCAAAGAATCTCTTTGGTCTTTGCAATGCATTCGCATCAACACCACCAGTAAGAACTTTACCGGAAGATGGAACAACCGTATTATATGCCCTTGCAAGCCTAGTTATAGAATCTAATAATATCACAACATCCTTCTTATGTTCAACCAAACGTTTTGCCTTCTCTATCACCATTTCAGCGAGTTGAACGTGCCGAGCAGCTGGTTCATCGAATGTTGAACTTACCACTTCACCGCGAACTGATCTTTGCATATCAGTTACTTCTTCTGGCCTCTCATCAATAAGTAAAACTATTAGATAAACTTCAGGGTTGTTTGTAGTAATTGCATGAGCAATATTTTGTAGTAACACAGTCTTACCAGTTCTAGGAGGCGCCACTATAAGTGCCCTTTGTCCCTTACCCATTGGAGCCACCATTTCGATGGTTCTAGTACTAAAATCTTTAGTTTCAGTATCAATCTCCAAAGATAGTTTTTCTTCAGGATATAAAGGAGTTAAGTTATCAAAATGAACCCTATGATATGCATTATCATTATCCTCAAAATTGACCTTATTAACCTTCAATAGCGCAAAATATCTCTCTCCAGATTTTGGCGCTCTGATCTGCCCTTCAACCGAATCTCCTTTCTTCAGACCAAAACGTCGAATTTGACTAGGTGAGACATAAATATCATCAGGACCCGCTAAATAGTTTGCATCTGGAGACCTAAGAAACCCAAAACCATCTGGAAGAACTTCCAATACACCTTCACCAGAAATTTGTCCACCTTGCTCAACAATTTTCTTCAAGATTGAAAAAATTAGCTCTTGTTTTAACAGAGAACTAACATTTTCAATACCTAAAGATTCAGCTTGCTTTTGTAATTCTTCTGGAGATTTTTTCTTTAATTCTCCCAAACTTGCTTTAACACCACTGTCTTTCACCTGTTTTTCAGGTACTGCTTCAGTGTCTTTGTTCTTTTTATTAGTATTAGTTTTTCTATTTTGATTAGGTTTATCGGATTTTTTTTGAATTTCTTTGCGTTGTTTAGTCATTTGATAAATTAAAATATAAATTGAAAGTAAATATTCGGAATCTCTAAAGATTAAGTAAAAGCATAACTGCTTTTAGATCATAAGATTTATTAGTTTAGTAATATAAGGAAAAATTTTGGCCAAAAACTGAAAATTGTCGCTAGGTCCCAGAATCTGTCAAAGACTTCTTAAGATAAAGAGAATAGCATACATCAATCTTTTGTCAAGAAGCCTTGTATATATTTATAAATATTTTGCCTTTAAATAATCTGTAAAGATAGATGGTTGGATTATATTGTGCCCTGTAGATGCTTCTAATAAGTCTGCTGAATTCTTGGAATAACCATGTCCACGCAGATTTTTAGTCAAATATTGATTCAAACTTTGAAAATTCCCTTTAGCAATTTCTGTATCAATCGTAGAGTTTGCTTCTTTTGCCTTTTTCATAAGCATACTAGCTATTATAGCTCCATTAGTATACGAAGGAAAATATCCTAAATAACCCGATGGCCAATGTAGATCTTGCATACAACCATCAGCATCGCTATCAGGAACTATACCAAGATATTCTTGCATTTTGCTATTCCAAAGTTCCGGTAATTCAAATGCTCGCAAGTTCCCTTCTATGATCGCTTCTTCTATTTCAAAACGCAATATAACATGCAACGGATATGTAGCCTCATCTGCATTAACTCTTATAAAGCTTGGCTTTACGCGCGTAACTAATTTATACAAATTATCTGCAGAATATTCCGGACCAGAAAATGAGAATTCATCTTTTAGCATTTTGGCTAAATATTCCATAAATGGACGTGATGTACCAACTTGGTTTTCCATAATCAATGATTGACTCTCATGGAACGACATCCCTTTAGGCCCACCAACAGGTTGATTACGATACTTTGCCGGCAAATTTTGTTGATATAATGCATGACCAGTTTCATGAACTACACCAAATAGACTAGATAGAAAATAATTTTCATCATATCTAGTTGTAATTCTCACATCATCATTCGAACCAATACAAAACGGGTGAACAGATTTATCAAGCCGCCCACGGTCAAAATTAAAGTCCATTTGCTTCATCAATTTAAGACCAATAGCTTTTTGCGTATCTTCATTTATCTTTTTTGACAGTGAGATAACTTTTTCACTTTTTTGCTTATCCATCACTTTATTAATCAAATCAGGAAGTTCAGCTTTTAGTGAATCAAATACCATCTTAACTTCTGCGCTTGTTCTGTCTGGATCGAAAGTATCAACTAGAACATCTAATGGAGATTTTTTTAATTTCTCCGCCTTTAAACCTGCAACTCTTCTAACAGAATCAAAAACTCTATCTAGATAAGGCTCTAACTTTTTAAAATCATTTTCTTTTCTTGCTGTTCTCCAGGTAAATTCACACTCACTTGATGCTATTGAATGCTCGTGCTGTATATCTGCTGTAATACATGTCTGACTATCATATGATTTTTTTGCACTCGCTAAGTTTGAACGCTGCCAGTCATCTAAGTGATCAAATTCCGTAAGAGAATCGTTGATCAGATCACCCATCTCATTGCTTGTAGACATTTCATGTATTACTGAAGAAAATGTAGCCATTTCTTTTTGGCGGCTTGCCGCAGAACCACTGCCTAACATTGTTGCAGAATCCCAATGAGCAATATTAGCTATATTTCCAAGATGAGTAAGTTCTTCGAGTTTTTTCTCTAATTTTAAGTAGTTTTCAACTTTAGATGACATAGATACTCCTTATATAAATGTATTCTTAGACACTGTTGCTAATTCACGTTATAAGGCAAACTCATCTATAAATCAAAATATTTCACTAAATCTGCTGATGATAGTTTCTTACGCTCATCCCCAAACATATCACGAACAATTTCTCCGTGATACATCATGATTGTACGATCTCCAAACTCTAGAGCTTGAGACATACTATGAGTAATCATAAGTGCAGTTAAATTATGCCTTTTTACAATCTTATCTGTAAGCTGCATCATTTTTTTAGCAATTTTTGGATCAAGCGCCGCTGTATGCTCATCTAAAAGCAAAATTTTTGACCCAAGCAAAGTTGCCATAATCAAACTCAGCGCCTGCCTTTGACCTCCAGATAGAGATGCAACTTTATCAGTAAGACGATTTTCTAAACCAATACCAATATCAGATAAAGCTTCTCTAAACTTATTGCGAGCAGTAGAATTCAGGCCAAGAGCAAATCCTCTTGACTCACCACGCTTCATCGCTAGGCTCATATTTTCTTCAATAGTAAGGTCAGCAAAAGTACCAATCATTGGATCCTGAAAAACTCTAGAAACCATGGAAGAACGATTCTCTGGTGACATCTTAGTTACATTGAGACTATCAATAATCACTTTTCCACTACTTGGTTTTATATTACCAGAAAGCACATTCATCAACGTTGATTTCCCTGCGCCATTGCCGCCAATAATGGTAACAAACTGACCATCTAGTACCTTTAAATCTAAACCTTTTAAAACGTGATTTTCAATCTTCGTCCCTTTGTTAAAAATAACATGCAAATCTTGTAATTCTATCATATTGATCTAGCCCCGCTTTTCTTTCTAAATCTTGTCGCAATCATAGTAAGAGCAACAAGTAGAGCCGTAATTAAATTTAAATCAGATGCTTCAAGCCCAATATCGTGAGCATTCAATGCAAACGCAATTGCAATACGATATAAAATTGAACCAATCGCACAAGTAACTAGACCAACCAAAATTCTTTCTGGATGAACTAAAGCTTCGCCGATAATCACAGACGCAAGACCAACAATTATTGTCCCTGTCCCCATTGAAATATCTGCAAACCCTTGAGACTGAGCAAATAAAGATCCTGCAAGCGCAACAATTCCGTTGCTAATAGCAAGCGCCACGATCTTCATCACTCCAACCCTAATACCGTATGCACTACTTACCTTAGGGTTTATGCCAACTGCCCGAATAGCTAAACCAAATTCAGACGCAAAGAAGCGAGTTAGCTTAAGAATTGTTACTATAGTTACAAACAATATTACTAAAATTATCGACCAACTACCAAATACTGTACTCTCATCAATAATTGCGATATTGGGTCTTCCCATAATCCTTAAATTGATTGAATATAGAGCGGTCATTGTCAAAATACCGGCAAGCAAACCAAGTATATTCCACCGAACATTTAAGTATCCAGTAACGAAGCCAGCGCATGCTCCTGATAATATTGAAACAACTGTTGCTACATATGGGTTGTAACCAGCAAATATCATTGCAGAACTTACTGCAGCACCAAGAGTGAAACTTCCATCAACCGTAAGATCAGGAAAATCAATTACTTTAAATGTTATGTATACTCCAATGGCAACAAGTGAGTAGATCAGTCCGATCTCTACTGCTCCAAGAAGTTGTAACTGATTCATTTTCTCTCTCCTAAATTATCAGGTATCTTAATTGAGAACTCTTTTGCTAAGTTCTCATTTATTTTTAATTCTCTTATTTTCGTACTTTGAATATTCTCTTTTATATCAACACCCTCAATCAAATCTGCAATCATATTCCCAAGCTGCTTACCGCTTTTAAAGTAATTTGAACCAAGAGCTACAAACACACCTCTTTGCACTAATGTTGGATCATTGGCAATAAGCGGAATTTTATTTGCTTTAGCAATACTTGCAATATTATCTAGAGCAGATACAACAGAGTTATCTTGGGGAAGATATATTAAATCTACTGAAGATACCAGCTTATTCATCGCAGTTTTTACATCACTAGAATTAGCTATCGATGCTTTTTTTACTTTAATATCAAAACTAGCTAGTATTGTTTCAAGTTTTTCAGACATTTTTACTGAATTTATTTCACCAGAATTTGAGATAATACCAACTGTCTTTAAATCAGGAAAAATCTTCCGAACAACATCAACTAGTTCAGCTATTGGCGGGTTATCGCTCACTCCAATTACATTATCAACACCAACTAAGTTAGCTGCAGATGGATCCGTTACTGCGACAAAAGCTAATTTTGAATTTTTGTTCTTAGCTTTTAGATTTGTTTGCGCAGCTGGAGTTGCAATTGCAATCATAAAATCCGGAGACAACGACGCGTGATGCTTCGAAATCTGCACAGAATTTGAAATATTTCCCTGAGCATTACTAGTAACCAATTCAGCTCTATTTGGTATAATTTTTCTAGTTTTTAAAGATTCCATCAAACCATCATATGCAGCATCAAGTGCGATATGGTTCACATACTGATTTACCGTGATTAGTATTTTGTCATTTGCCAAACTTGAACTAATAAAGCTCAAAAATATAAAGATAAATTTTACTAAATTACTCATCACTTTAAACCTACAATATCTGTTTTTATACCCATGATTTTTTCTGGCGTTTCAAGACCCATAATTTTTGCTGTTTTTGCATTTATAAAAATCTGTGCTTTAGCTGGTTTTTTAACTTTCAAAGTTCTTTCTCCTTTAAATACTCTCACAAGCAGTTTACCCGCTGTTCTACCAACTTCATACTGGGTATAGCCAATACATGCAAGTACACCTGATTTTACAGAGTCTGGATCACTTGAAAACACAGGAAGTTTATATTTACGCGACATCTGCACCAATTTTGGCATTGCAGAAAATATAACATTGTCAGATGGTATATAGATCGCATCAACCTTTCCGATAAGAGACTCTATAGCTTGGCTCACTTGATGCGAACTTGCGACTTGTGAATCAACATAATCAATTTTACCTTCTATTTCTTCCTTCATAAGGCCAATAGTTTTAACCGAGTTTGCTTCACCCGTACTATATAAAAAGCCTATTGTCTTTATATTTGGAATATAGTGCTTTATTAAATCTATTTCTTCTTTAATTAATGGATAATCAATAGCTCCTGTAATATTCTTCTTGGCCTTTTCCATATCTGGAACAAGACCAGCAGCAACAGGATCAGTTACGGAAGAAAAAACAACTGGAATATCCGTACCAGCAACAGCTTTTATCGTACTTTGTGCTGATGGAGTGGAAATCGGTATAATCGCATCAGGCTTTAACTGCACAAATTTCTTAGCAATAAGCATTGCATTTGCAATTGCTCCTTGTGCATTTTTATCGATGATTGTTAAATTCTTACCTTCTTCATAGCCACTGTCGCGAAGCTCATCAATTATCCCTTGTTTGGCCTGCGATAAAGACGGATGCTCAACAATCTCAGTAATTGCTATAGTCTTCGCATCATCTGCTAGGCTGTTGTTCGTATAAAATAATAAACTGAAGAAAACGAATACAAACGATAAGCTCAATTTCATTATAATTGTGCTTGAAAGTTCTAGTAAAGTGTTTGTATTTGATTTAGTTGGTTGCATTTTATTTTCCTATTCGATTGATTTAATTTATTTCCTGATAAATGATAGGCATACGCTGGGTTGCCATAAAAAAACATGGTGAATTGATAATATGAGCTAAAGCCCATAAATCGTGCGAACCCGAATAGGAAAAAGTTCTTTGCCATGTTTAGTAATGATGTCATTTATAATGAATTTCTGTAAATTACAATCAAGTGGATTTTAACCCATATTTGACCAAGAGTCAAGATCCATGATATAGAGATGTCTTTTATTTGTCACTTTCAAACTAAAACAATGCAACAATCTATTTCTCAATCTTCAGTACATATAATACGTTATTAGTTTTGTCACCAGCGAAGGAATAATGTGAATGCGGCAATCCATATTTTTAAACATTGACTGATATTTATTACATAGTAATAAATATCAGGGATAGTACACCTTCACTCGCTATGATGAAAAACCTCAGTGAATAATCATACTTGTTTACAACAACAAATGATTCTTAAACCATGGCAAGTTCAGATATTCTGCTACATTCAGACCAAATACAAATAAAATTATCTTAGAATCTTGAAAATATTATGTTTTAATCGTATTATCTTGAGCTTACTAACACAAATTTAAAGCTTCATGTCAGATAATTATTATATCACCACTCCTATTTTCTACGTAAATGACGTACCACACATAGGTCATGCATATACAAGCATTGCATGCGACGTGATCTCCAGACATATGCGATTATCTGGCAAAAATGTAAAATTTCTTACAGGCACAGATGAACACGGGCAAAAAGTTGAAAAATCAGCTGAAAAAGCAAAAATCTCCTCACAGGATTTTGCTGATAAAACCTCTGAAGCATTTCGTCAAATGGCCGAAAATTTAAACCTATCTCACGATGATTTTATCAGAACTACCGAGAAGAGACATAAAAATGCCGTTCAAAACTTTTGGAAAAAACTAGACGATAGTGGGAATATTTACCAAGGAAGCTATTCAGGGTGGTACTCTGTTCGAGATGAAGCATATTACTCCAAGGATGAACTCACTGAAGATGGCCTAGCTCCAACAGGAGCACCTGTTGAATGGGTTGAGGAGCCGAGCTATTTCTTTGAGCTTTCTAAATGGCAAGATAAGCTTCTTGAATATTACGAAAATAACCCAGATTTTATATGGCCGAAATCCAGGCGCAATGAAGTCATTAGCTTTGTCAAAAATGGGTTAATTGATCTTTCCATCTCAAGAACTAGCTTTAAATGGGGTGTTGAGGTACCTGGAAATGAAGAACACGTAATATATGTTTGGCTTGATGCCTTGACCAACTATATCTCAGCATTAGGCTATCCAGAACAAACTGATGAGCTAAGCAATTTCTGGCCAGCATCTGCTCATGTTGTTGGCAAAGATATTTTACGTTTTCATGCCGTATATTGGCCTGCATTCTTAATGGCAGCTGGCATTGAACTTCCAAAATCAATAGTCGCGCACGGTTGGTGGACTAACGAAGGTAAAAAAATCTCAAAATCACTCGGCAATGTTATTAATCCATTTGAATTAATCGAAGAATTTGGATTAGATCCTGTTAGATATTTTTTAATGAGAGAAGTAACTTTTGGCAATGATGGGAATTTTTCCAAAGAGAATTTAATCACACGTAACAATAGTGAACTAGCTAATAAAATTGGTAATTTATTACAAAGAACAAGTTCATTTGCCTATAAGCATTGCCAGCAGAAAATACCCCTCATCGATACTTCTTATATTGATACAATCTATGATTCCGAATTATTTAAGGAGATGCTTTCTTTAATAAAGGAAAATAATTCTCACATGGAAGCATTTAATATCAATAAAGTACTTGATAATATCATTCACATAGCAGACCAAGCTAATGCATACATTGATACAGAAGCACCTTGGTCTCTACGCAAAAGCGACCCAGAAAAAATGCAGCAAGTTTTATATAGTTTGCTCGAAGTTTCAAGATACCTGGGAATAGCACTACAAGCATTCATACCAGATGCTGCAAGCAAAATGCTCGACCAACTGGGAATAAATAATGGCCAAAGAAAATTTGCTAACTTAACCAAGGAATTTGCATTAAAGCCAGGAGCAAGCTTACAAGAACCAAAGCCAATTTTTCCGAGGATACAATTATGATTATAGTAGATTCGCATTGCCATTTAGATATGCTAAAAGATTACGATAGCACTGATAATATTGTTACCAGAGCAAAAGAGGCTGATGTTCAGTACCTGCAGACTATCTGTACAAGACTAGATAATTTTAAAAACATCCTCTCTATTGCAAAAAAATATAACAATGTTTTTGCTTCAGTTGGCGTTCATCCAAGTGAAGTTAAAGAAGTAACACCAGCCAAAAAACTTGTAGAACTCGCCAATCATGAAAAAGTCATTGGTCTTGGCGAAACTGGGCTAGATTATTTCTACAACAAAGATGCAGAACATCAAGAAATACAACGTGAATCTTTTGAACAACATATAATTGCTTCACAAGAGAACAACCTACCGATTATCGTACATACACGCGATGCAGAGGACGATACACTAAATATCATCAAAGAATGCAAAAAAATTCAAGACTTCCCTGGACTTATTCATTGTTTTACAGCATCTAAAGAATTTGCCACCAAAATGCTAGACCTTGGAATGTATATTTCGATTTCTGGAATAGTAACATTTAAAAATGCAATTGACCTTCAAGAAGCAGCTAAGTTTATTCCACTGGATAGAATGCTAGTTGAAACCGATTCGCCGTATCTAGCCCCAGTTCCAAAAAGAGGTAAAACTAACGAACCTTCATATACAAAATATGTTGCCGAATTTGTGGCTCAATTGAAAGGACTTGATGTAGAAGAAGTTGCAGAACAGACCACTAATAATTTTTTCAATTTATTTTCAAAAGCACAAATTAGCAATTAGGGACCGCTGGCAAAGTTAGGATTCCAGGAAGTTTTCAACGAAAATTAATTTATCTTCTATGAAAAAAAGCTGTTTGACCAAAACAAAACTAGTTTTTATGAGGAAACCTACGTCATAGCGAGCGAAGCGCGGCTATCCAGTCACTCGTAAGGAGTCATGGACGGCGTGGCAATTCATAAGTATTTACAGTTATTGTAACTCACGTGGAGATAAAAAGCGACATGACCATCTATTAAACCCCTTAACAGACTATATGTGTAGTAAATCCTAGATTGCCACGCTACGCTTGCAATGACAAAGGACTGTGGTATTAGGTGCTGCTGGCAAAATTATCAACAATTCTCGCTACTAGCACTTTAATATCCTGACATTGATTAGGTCTTTTTTTAGAATCTGATCTAGCTAAGCAATCAATCAATGAACCTAAATTCAGAAGATTAATCGTTACCTTCCAATCATCTGGAAGCAAAATGCCATTATCTTTTAAGCTTTGTACAAATGAATCTTCAAATACAGCCGGCATATGGTGAGCATAACGCAGCATATTCGCAACATCATGCAGAGTAGAGCCTGAAAATGCAAACTCCCAATCTAACACTGAAACAATTTGCCAAGAATCATCTATTTTTCTAACTAAAATATTCGAAGGATCAAAATCTGCATGTACAAGGTGCTTCTCATCTCTTTTTGGTAAAGATCTCTTTCTCTCTACAAATAAACTCTCTATTTCTAATATAAGTTTTGAACCTAACTGCTTTCCAACAATCTCCTGTTTTAAACAATTTTGCATGTAAATAATAAACTCATTACTAGTAAATTCTATCACTACATCAATATTTTTATTAAAAAGTCCAGCTTTAGGAAATTTTATTTTAGCTAACACAGAAAGTATTTCACCACAACGAGACATTATCGAATGCATAGAAAGTTTCTTATTACTAAGCAAGAGATCTCTGAGAGTTATCCCCTCTACAAACTCACATATAGCAAATTTATACTCTTGAAAATCATCAACTAAATATATTTTAGGCACAGGAATTTTATCCTGTAGCATTTCGCTAATTTTCAACTCACGATGCGCAGCTTCCTTATCTCGCAAATAAATACGCAACAATACTGGAGTCTCTTTATTTTTCTGCTTAATTTTAATATTAAGGTTTGCACAACCACCAGAAACTATCTCATATGACTCAATATCATCCTCCATCGAAGTACGAATCATACCCCTTATAGTATCGTCAGATATTTTATGTTGGCTTTCAGTTTTTTCCCAATTTTGTTTAAATGTCATGTAGAAATGTAGATCTATAAGCTACTACTCAGCATCCATTTTTGTTTCTCATGGGCATGAAGTCTTTGCACCGCCATATCTTCAGATGCTTTATCACCTTGATCTGAAGCAACATCCGATAACTCAACTATTTTACTTATTACAATTTCTTGACTTTGCACCAAATCTTTAAGCATAGATTCTGAAGAATTTGCTGACTTAGCATCACTAATAGATTTAGCCTTATCAAAATGCGAAAAACTAGCTTCTACTTTTTCTCCAAGTGCACGTATTCTTTCTGCTATTTCATCAACAGCTTCAGCCAGTTCCTTGTATTGCTCTTCAAACATGCTATGCAAACTATAAAAATTAGACCCAGTCACATTCCAATGACAATTTTGCGTTTTGAGGTATAACGCATATGTTTCCGCTAAAACTATATTTAAATGCTTTACAACTTCCTTTGATGACATCAGTACTCCTATAAATAAACTATTAATTACTCTAGTATAATCAGATATCGACCAATAAAAATAAAATTATCTCGTAAAAAGACAAAGAAATTTATTAAATGTGATTTTACTTATGTCTAGCTTACAAAAAACCATCAACAACTTGAACTAAAAATTACTTCGTCAGTTAATGAAATTTTATAGAATAGATAAAAAATTAATCGAAGAGTTATTATATACAAAGATAACCTTGCCACATAAATTAATATTTTTTAGTTTTAATTTGATGTAATTGAGAAGTCTGATATAAATATAGTTAACAAATTATTCAATAAAACAGATTAAGATAGTGAAAAAACGTAGTTTAACTGAGCCGTATGGCAACAATAAAAAGCATAGAGTAGACAATAATATTGATAGTACTAGATATACGACAAGAACTGAGCCCTATGAGAAAACAGAAACACCTGAGACAAATGATGCCACATTTTATGCAAATATGGCGGAACAGTACTTCAGGCAAGGATACCACGCAATGATACAGTTTCAATTCATTTACGAAAAACGCGGAGTGGCAACAGAGCTCTTCGAGAAAGCTGCAATACTTCAACCAAATAATGCTGTATATAACGAATATGCAGGGGATGGTTACCTCAAGCTAGGAAATCCAATAAAGGCACACCGTTTCCTTGTGCAAGCCGCAAAGATTAATCAAACTAATGCTAAATATAACTATGATGCAGGGGATAGTCACCTCAGGCTAGGAAATTTTACAGAGGCTGCTGCGTTCCTTGATCAGAGTACAAAGCTTGATCCAACTAATACTCGTTATCACGAACATGCGGCATTGGCATACCTCAAACTAGGAAACTATAAAAAAGCAACTGAGCTTTTTAAAATATCAATAAATTTAGGTACACCATCATTTTTTTACCAACAGTTTCTAAATGGTAATGATGAACATGACACAGATATAATAACAAATTTTCTGATGCCAATTTGTGATAATATTATAGAAAATAATAATGAAGTCAAAGCCATTAAATGTGCAAAAAATCTGCTAGCAGGTTTATTAGTTGTATTAGTTGAGTGTACTAAGCTAACACAAATTAATAAAGATCATAATATAAAAAAAGCACTAGAATTATACTCGTCGATAGATGATGCATCTAATATAGAAAAGATTATAAAATTAGATCCTGATAACATTTATGGTTTTAAAGCCAAAGCTTGTTATGAAGCAGGTAACTTTTATTTGCTTTATCCTCTTTATAATGATGCATTAAACCATTATAAAGAAGTAATTAAGTTGAATCCAGAATTCGTAGATGCATACGTCCAAGCAGGTATTGCTGCTAATGCACTTGGTCAAGTAGAATTAGCTGAAGAATATCAATCTATAGTAAGGCAGCATTTTCGTGCGACGTATGATCAATTACAAGATTATTCAACAACCAATTATGATACAGAGTATCCAGCAGAAATTGATGGACTTATAATGGGTTATTTAGCAGGTGCTACACAAGAAGAAACTAGTATGTTGGGATCAATAGATATATTAGATTCCGGATTATAATGGTTCTACGACTAATAAGATAATTAATAAAACTCTCTTTTCACTAAAGCTGCAATCAACGTCAGAATTACTAATAAATGTACATGATGCGGCAATATCTTTACCTGGAATAAAAATCCATGTTGCTAGTTAAGTAGATGATTTTTTTGATAGAGATTCTGAAAACAATTTATAAATGAACTATATTACTAGTCATATTCCAACTGTTCAAAGAACATTTTTAATCTCAAGTATTACAAACTCTAATACCTAAAAAACATGGCGGACAGGGTGGGATTCGAACCCACGGTACGCGTGAACGCACGCTGGTTTTCAAGACCAGTTCCTTAAACCACTCGGACACCTGTCCCGCTCTGCCTAGTTTGATACCAGATTATTTCACGAGTTTCAAGATAAAAAATTTAATATCCTTCAATTATGTTGTATATTTAGTCTATAACTCAAGTTATAATAAACCGATAATTGATATTACTAACACTTAAATACTTATGAAGGGAAAATCCTCTAATTTTATTGCTTTTGACATTGGAAGCAGCAAGATTGCAGCTATTGCTGCAAATATTAGCAAAAATGGGCAAGCAAAAATTAATTCGCAAATTTTACAATATTCCGAAGGGTTTAAATCTGGCTCTATAACAAGTATGGAACTTGCTGAAAACAGCGTAGTTGCAGCAATTTATGCATTAGAACAAGAAAGCGATAAAAGTATAAAAGAAATAGCTATATCACTTTCAGGTGCTGGAGTTAAATCATATTATGTAAATCATAAAACGAAACTTGGCAATCAACCTATTACAAAACAAGATATTAAAAAACTTATCAGTAAGGCACTTGCAGAATTCAAAGTTAAAGATCAGGAAATAATCCACTATTTTCCACTGGAATTTGTTATAGATGACAACCAAAATGTAGATGATCCCATAGGTATGTACGCTCGCCAATTATCTTGCCAACTACATATCGTATCTGCAGATAGTTTAATGCTCATGAATTTGACTAAATGCCTGGCAAAATGTCATGTTGAAGTTAGTGATGTATTTTTATCAATTTACTCGTCTGGCATATCTTGCCTTACAAAAGATGAAAAAGAACTGGGATCAATCATAATAGATATGGGTAGTAATACTTCCAGCTTTGGAATATTTCTAGATGATCAACTAGTTTATACAGGCTTTGTTCCAATTGGCAGCAGAGATATTACACGTGATATTGCAAAAGCATTTTCTATAAGCATTGCAGCAGCTGATAAGCTCAAAATTTTATATGGCAATGCAAACCCTAAACTGGTAAAAAATAGCACCATCCGGCTTGATGAGTTTGATCCAGACAATAATTATAATTCTGAACTATCAATTACAGCGATTGATCTAGCTAAAATTATCGAAACAAAAACACAAGAAATTTTTATTAAAATAAAAGAAGAATGCGATCGCATCTCTATGGATCATTTACTCGCAAAAAGAATGATAATCACTGGCGGTGGCGCCTCCCTACCTGGACTTACGAGCTTGGCAACTAATCTATTTCAAAAACAAGTTAGAACAGCAAAGCCAGAAATCATTCCAGGCTTTGCTGAAAGCTATAATCCATATATGTATTCAGCTGTAATAGGTATGGTTAAAGCAAAATCCTTGAAATATCAAAAAAATTCCTTTAGACATGGCATAGACGAAGATGCAGGGTTGTTTAAAAGAACATTTTTATGGTTAAGAGAAAATATATAAAATGTAGATTACTATTTATTTTAGTTCTACATATTCTTGGATATCACACTAATTCTACTGGTGATGCTTGGTTACCTGATGAAGACACATACCAATTTTCTTCTACTTTTTCTACAATTGATAAAAGATCAAAAAGTAAAAAAAACAGAAGAGCAAAAGCTTTTATAAAAATTAGAGATGAGGTTGACGCCTTATACTCTATAAGATATGCCATCTACGATAAAGCATCAAAAGAAAAGAGGAACTTAAGAAATTCTGAGATAAGACAGATTGAGACAATCGAAAGAGAAATTAAAGATCTCGATGAAGCATCTAATATGCTATCCGCTTTTAGAGACGAGCATTTTGCTCAGCTTTCAGTAGAATATGGAGCAAGCAAAAAACAAAGCTTTGGTGTAAAACTCGGATATGTCCTTGATAAATTCGCTGGATATAATGATCCTGACCATAATAAACAATTCATTGGCAAAGAAGCTGATCTTTTTTATAAAAATCAAATATTTAAAAATAAAAAATGGGCAATAAGCATCAAGCCTACAATACAATTTTCTTCCTACGACAACAAAAATTCCTGTAAATTTGCTGACATTGCCATTTTTGCTGGCTACTCAAAACAGAAAAAAAATGGTACAAGTCTTTTTCATGAGTTTGGCTTTGGCTTTAGAAAATATTTTAAAAACTCTATAGCTAGCAAAACGGGATATTCCGCTTCTATGATGGATGGTATAAAATTTAAAAATGGTATAATGCTGACAAATTTTACTCAATATGAAAGGTCAAAGCTAAAAAATCTCATTTATAGCCACACTATATATGAACAACTCTCGATAGCTAGAGAATTTAAGCTGAATAAATTGATAAAAAATGATTTTACTGCTCAAATAGGGTACTTCTGGAAAAGTAGTTTAATTGACAAAACATTTGTAGTATCTGGACCAATCTTATCAGTGTGGTTAAACGTATGAAAATTGATTATATTGATATAAACACAAAGGATATCAAAGCAACAAACTATCAAAATTTAAATGAATATTATCAGAAAAAATATTTCAAATTTATTGATAGCAAAGGAAATACTGCCATTGCAGCAACTGAAGATTGCTGTCTTACATTTGATAAAGAAAAAATTTTCCGCATAAAACAAGAAGATTTTATAGAAATTCTTGAACGTGATTTTGCTGAGGAAAATACTAATTGGGCAATTAACTATTTAAGCAACCAATCTCCAAAAGCTTCTGCAAAGAATGTTTCTTACATAAAAGCCATGGCAGGATTTTCTATAATATTCACAGCATTTTTAGTTTTATTTATCAACTTATTTAACGTACTAAATAATATTGCATACTTAACTCAAAATCTGCTAAAGACTTTACTATTTAATCGGAGCCTTGTGCAAAGAGAAGAATCCCCACTTGCTAAACTATCGGACGATTTGCCGGTATACTCAATACTAATCCCACTTTATCGAGAAGAATTTAAGGTAAAAGCAATATTACAAGCAATGGATAAGTTGAATTATCCAAAAAACAAGCTGGATGTAAAACTAATTATTGAAAATGATGATATTCTAACCAAAAGAACAATTGCCGTTAATAACATACCTGACTATGTTCAAGTCATTAAAGTTCCTTTCTCTCTACCTAGAACAAAACCTAAAGCTTTGAACTATTCTATCGCTTTTTTAAAAGGAGAATATGTGACTATTTATGACGCTGAAGATATTCCAGATCCAAACCAATTATTGAAGGCAGTTTATGCTTTTCGCTCGCTTCCAGAAAATTATGCATGCATTCAAGCTAAGCTAAACTTTTATAATAAAAACGAAAATTTACTCACCAAATTCTTCAGTATTGAATATAGCGTTTGGTTTGAATATTTACTCCGAGGACTAAGTTTGCTTGATCTTCCAGTTACACTTGGAGGAACAAGTAATCATTTTAAAGTAAATAAACTTGCTGAAGCTCTATATTGGGATCCTTATAATGTTACTGAAGATGCTGATCTTGGTATCAGGCTGTATATGAAAGGATATAAAGTACATTTAATAAACTCTACTACTATGGAAGAAGCACCAAATGATGTATTCACTTGGATTGCTCAAAGATCTAGATGGATTAAGGGTTTTATACAAACATTTTTTGTCTTCATCAAAACAAAAAAAGACTATAAACGATTTGGATTTCTAAAAATCGCTAGCGTTTATGTTTTCGTTGGCCTCTCAACATACAGTTTCTTTTGCCTACCTTGGCTGTTTATAATTTTTATGCTAGATATCAATCGTAATATTTACTATCTATGGATGATAAATAGCCTATTCTCATTTTCTTATATGTATGCTATTGCATATCTTGTCATAAAAAATAGTAAGCCGCCTATGTGTAAATTAACTATAAAAGACTGGTTTACTCTCAGCATATGGCCAGCTTACTTTATCTTACATACAATCGCATGTTATAGAGCATTTTGGGAGACTATTAAATCACCTTTCAAATGGAATAAAACACCACACGGTATAAAAAAAGAAGTGTGAACAGGTTTTATAATATGCTAAAACCTGTATATCTTAAAAAAACACACAAAGTAAAACTATGATAAAACCAGGACTATACGAGCATTATAAAGGATTAAAATATGAAGTAATAGGAGTTTGCAGACATTCAGAAACTCTTGAAGAACTTGTAGTTTATAAAGCTTTATATGGAGATTACAGAATGTGGGTACGACCTTTTAAAATGTTCAATGAAACTATAGAACTAGATGGTAAAGAAACCAAAAGATTTAAGTTTATCGAGTCTCTTCTTGATACTGCACCGATAATTAAGGATAAGTGATTTATAATTGTAATTTTATGGATTGCCGCGTCACTTCGTTCCTCGCAATGACTAAGTTTTAATATAAATCAGATTGTCATTGCGAGGAACGAAGTGACGCGGCAATCCAGGAATAGATATAAACAAACTTGTGTAAACTATGCTTATATAAACTATCAAATACGCAATCTGACCAAAATATTCCAAGTCTAACACTATGGCCACTTCACTTCCGGAGGCATGGACATAAGAATTGCTTCAACATTCCCGCCAGTAGATAAACCAAAAGTTGTTCCACGATCATAAAGAAGATTAAACTCAACATATCTGCCGCGTTTAATAAGCTGGAACTCCCTTTGTTCCTTGCTCCATTCTTTATACATTTTTTTGCGGACAATTTCTGGATAAACGCCTAAAATTGCCTTACCAACATCCTGAGTGAAAGCAAAGTCTTTAGAAAAATTACCCTTCATATAATCATAAAATATTCCACCAACTCCTCGAGACTCATTGCGGTGCTTTAAATAAAAATACTCATCACATTGCTTTTTAAATTTAGGATAATATGTATCATCATGCTTATCGCAAGCTTGCTTAAATGCGCTATGAAACTCGGTAGTCTCAGAATCATCAGAATACATAGGAGTTAGATCTCCACCACCTCCAAACCATCCATCTTGTGTTTCAATGTAACGTGTATTAAAATGCATTGCAGGGACAAGTGGTGAACACATATGAGCAACCAGCGAAACACCAGTAGCAAAAAATCTTGGATCACCTGCAGCACCAGGTATTTGCTTTCTAAACTCTTCAGAAAATTCACCCTGAACAGTTGAAATATTTACTCCCACCTTTTCAAACACATTACCATTCATGATAGACATAGTACCACCGCCGCCGCCTTCTCGGTCCCAAGATTTGCGCTTAAATTGACCAGGTGTTAAGCCCTTTTCCTTTGCGTAGTCAGTTTCTATCAATTCAAACGCTTCGCATAATTGATTGCGTAAATTCTCAAACCATTCTGATGTGATTTTTCTTTTATCCATTCTATAGCCTACCATGCATTTTTAATAATTATAGGAAATCTATATGGTTTTACCAATGCAAAATCGAACCGAACATTATATTTGCTATATTCTGGATTCTTGCTCAAAAATAGTTCTGCAGCACTTCTTATCCTATCGATCTGATCACTAGAAACTATTCCATCATAAAGCCCATATTTTCTAGCCTTTACTTCAATAAACACCAAAGTTCTACCTCTAGCTACAATTAGATCGACCTCTCCAACATAGGTTTTATATCTGCGATGCAATATTCGGTAAAAGCAAATTTTATATAGGAATAATATAATATATTCAGCAAAAACTCCTAATTTAAAACTATTCATTAGTTTTTTAAATTTGTATCAAGCAATGCTCTAATTTTATGACGCATTAAATAAGTTACTAATAAGAAAACACTAGATGTAAACATAATGTAATATGCAGGAGCATAATATTGACCAGTAATTTCTAGGAGCCATCTAGCAATTGCTGCAGAAGTTCCTCCACACATAGCAATACCCAAGTTATAACTAAACGCCACGCCAGAGAATCTTTGTTCAGGAGTAAATAGTGAAATAATAAATATATATGCAGTTCCGGCAATACTACCACCCAAAATTGCCAGCATAGTAAGAGCAGCTACCTGCTGCCACATTCCTTCACAAGATAGAAGAGAAAAACAAGGTAGTGCAAAAATAAATACCGCAAGCGCAGCAAGTCTAATCATCTTAAACCTACCTATTGAATCAGCAAAATGACCAGAAATTGGCATACAAATCATCATAATTATCGAGGTATATGCTAGATAAAGCTTTGCAGTTGTACCGTCATATTTTAAAACTTCACAATGATATATGTTTATATAAGTTTTAACTAAATAAACAACGCTACTTGCACACGCCCCTAAAACAACTGTTACTACCATTGAAACCTTTGCGGTTTTTAAAACATGTATGAATGGTACTTTTAAAGTCTTCTTTTTCTCGGCAAGCAAAACAAATATCGGCGTTTCAGACACTCTTAATCTAAGGTAAAAACCTACCAACCCCATTATACCGCCAAGGATAAAAGCAAATCTCCATGCAAAGTCCAAACCATGGAAAAAATAGTCCAAAACAATGCCAATTAGTGTAGCAAGAAGAGTTCCAGCAATATTTGAAGCATGCACAATTCCCGCAGTAAAACCAGGTCGTAAATTCTGATAGTGCTCCAGTAAAAATATTGCAGCCCCAGCACCTTCACCACTAATACACAGACCTTGTAGCAATCTCATCAACACTAAAGTAGCCGGTGCAAAATAACCAATTTCATGAAATGAAGGGATAAAGCCAATAATGAAAGTAGGCAATGTCATGCCAAGCATAGAGATAATGAGCGATACTCTTCTACCGTGCTTATCAGCAATATAACCAAACAAAATCCCACCAATTGGCCTTGTAACAAAACCAACTGCAAATACTGATAAGCTTAAAAGGACCTTGGTATATTGCGAACCACCTGGAAAGAATGCATCAGCAATTGCCAATGAAAAGACGGCGTAAACAGTAAAATCATAATATTCAAGTATATTACCCGAAATGGCTGATAAAAAAATAGACCTACGTTTACTCATCTATGATTTCCAATAATAAAATATGGAGGGATTATAATGGACAAAAACCATTTGTGAAATAAAATTTTACAATCTTTTGATATAGGAGGTCGATTTAAATAAGATCGCACGGCAAGATACGATGAATATAACATCTAAAATAGACAAGGCAGAGCGGGGCAATATATTAATGGATTTTATACATCAAAATCAAATTTACTATCCACATATGGCTCACGGATCAATGTAAATTGCCACCAAAATTTGTTGTTTGGAGTAAACCCATGATTTTGCATAGCATCCTTGAGCATTTTTCTATTATCCCTTGCAATTTCCGGAATATTCTCATTATCAAATTCTGATAGGGGATCAAATACATCATGCGAAGTCCCCATATCAAGCGAACCATCATACACAGAAATTATGTCTTTTTGCCCTTTATATGATCTTTTTTTCTTTTTACCTGGACTTTTTAACTTTTCCTTTAACGATATAATAGTCACATCAACCGTACTACCGCGCACATGTGCGTATTTTGCTTTTATATAACCTCTATTTTTAATATCCACTTTTTTAAGGTTAGGATAATGGGAACTCTTGATTTCTTTAGAATCCTTACTTTGCAACCAATTATTAAATTCATCATAAGATTTCTTTGGATGATACGCATCGTAAACTACCAAAGAATAGCCGTACATAACCAAATCTTCTTGAACATTCCTAAGAGCTTCAGCAGCTTCTTGTGTAATAACCGCACGACTCCTTGAGCAACCTCTAACAGGCTTTCCAGTAAAATTTTCACTACGATGATATTTAAGATTAATTAAAATCGACGGATCAACATCACTCAGATAAACAAAGCCACTCCTTAGTTCCTCTGCACACACATCTGTAGCGATTATACATAAATGTAAAAATATTGAAAAAAAGAGTTTCATCTTATAAAATTTTAAGATATTTAGTTGAATTATAACATTAAGGTTAACATGAATATGCCATCATTTATAGTAAAATATTATGACGCTATCATCAAAGAACAAAATTACTTCTTTCTTTTATTAACTAGAAATAATAAACTTTAGTCATTAAAAATTCTGTAATAACTAAAATTCAATGATCAACTATCAAACAATTACAAAATATCTTGCAAGAGTTTATGTTTGGCAACTCATTGTAACCGCTGGAATCATTATTTGTATTTTATTTATTACGAACGCATTTGATACTTTACAAAAATTTAAATCAGTTGAATTGACGCCAAGACATTTTTGGCAGTTAATTCTATTCAAAGTACCCTACTTATTTTGCGAAGTCAGTTCATTGTGCTGTTTTATAGCAACAATCTTGTTTTTAAGAAACATTACCAAACAAAATGAATTAATTATCGTGCTAAGCAATGGAATACCAATATGGCGAATTTTTATTATTCCAATATCAGTAACTTTTATCTTTGGCATTATAATTCTTACAACAATAAGTCCTATTGGTACATACGGATTAAAGGAATATGAAAAAATAGAAGCAAACGTCACAAATGCTCCACACTTAAATTTTGTTATTTCACAATCTGGAATATTCTTCTTCGAAAAATTTGCAGGGAATAACAGAATTATTCAGGCAAAATCAATAAACTCGAAGGAAAAAACATTATCAGATGTAACTATTTTGATGGTAGATTCGCAGAATAATCTAACTAAAAGAATTGATGCACCTACAGCACTTATCGCCCCCGGATCATTTGTTCTAGAGGATTCCACTATTACACTAAAGGACTCTACCAAAAATAAGGAAAAAGTAAATTTACCGACTAATCTATCCATCGACAATTTAATGCAAACCTTCACTGCACCAGAAATGATTCCCATTTGGAGTTTAAAAAACTCTATTGAAAAATTTGCTAAATCAGGTTTGGCGATAACGAAATATCAAATCCACTATTACAAACAACTATTCAAACCAATTTCAATGGTAGCAATGGCATTTATAGCGTGCTGGTTCATCAGTCTAAATGTTAGAGATAACTCAGGAGCGAAAACTATTGTCATCGGATTAATTTTGGGGATTTGCACATATTTCTTCCTTGAAATGACGTTACGAATTTTGGCATATAGTGGTATACATCCAGTGCTTGCAGCATTATTACCCATATTATTTATAATTTTATTGAGTAACTTTGTTATTTTACATTTTCAAGAAGCTTGATATACTTCAGTTTTTCGACAATAATACATACTAATCAATAATACATACTAATAATGGGTATTAAAATAATACCAATATACTTGGGAGAATAAATATAATGAAATTACTGAATCTTTTTGACAGATTCTCATCTGATATAGCAATAGATCTTGGCACTGCTAATACTCTAGTTTACGAAAAAAACAAAGGCATAGTCCTAGATGCACCCTCAGTTGTGGCATTAATTAACGAAAACGGAACCTTAAAGCCCTATGCTTTCGGCCATGAAGCGAAAATGATGTTAGGACGCACGCCAACAGATATTGTTGCAAAACGCCCTTTGCAAGATGGTGTAATTGCAGACTTTAAAGGCGCAGAGGAAATGATCAAGCATTTTATAAGATCTGTAAGAGACCGGAGATCTTTCACGGGGCCAATGATCCTAGTTTGCGTACCTTCTGGTTCGACACCTGTTGAAAGAAGAGCCATCCAAGAAGCAGCAGAAATAGCTGGAGCTCGCGAGGTCTACCTTGTTGAAGAACCAATGGCAGCTGCAATTGGTGCAGGTCTACCTGTAACAGAACCAACTGGATCTATGATTGTTGATATTGGTGGAGGAACAACAGAAGTTGCAGTTTTATCACTTGGTGGCATAGTTTATGCGAGATCTGTAAGAGTGGGTGGTGATAAGATGGATGAAGCAATTATCTCTTATATAAGAAGACATTTTAACCTACTGGTTGGAGAATCAACGGCTGAGACTATCAAACAGAAAATTGGTACAGCTTTTGTCTCTTCTGACTCACCACTTAGAGAAATGGAAATTAAAGGACGTGATTTAATTAATGGTATCCCTAAAGAGATGGTTTTAAATGAAAAACAAATTGCTGAAAGCCTAACTGAGCCAATCAGTCAAATTGTTGAAGCTGTTAAAACTGCTCTTGAATGCACACCGCCGGAATTATCATCAGATATAGTTGATAAAGGAATTGTTCTTACTGGTGGAGGGGCGCTATTAGATAATTTAGGATATGTTTTAAGAGACGCAACAAAATTACCGGTTTTTGTTGCAGATAATGCTCTTGCATGTGTTGCACTTGGAATAGGAAGGGTGCTAGAAGATTTTCCAAAATTAAAGCATGTTCTGTTTAAGCAGGAATAGTGTCAAGTGGCGATATTAGCAAATAGAATAAAAATTAGGAATAATCTACTTGAACTGAGTAAATTCATTGTTTACTCAGTAGGCAGATTTTTTACTATTATCCTACTAGCTAGCTCTTGCTATCTACTATATTTCTCTATTCCTAAACCAATTTCAAATATTATCCTTGAAACAACAGGAAGAACACTGTCAGCAGGTTCATTAATTTACAACGAAACTATTAATTCATTTAGGTGGGTAAATAGCAGACTATCATATTTTAAAGACCTAGAAACAACAAATTTAAAACTCAAATTAAAAGTAGCTCATTTACAAAAAACCATCCAAATCACCTCAGATCTTCAAGCAGAAAACAGAGCATTAAAGCAAATACTGAATGTTACAAATGATGTAACTAGAGACTTTGTAACGGCTAAGGTAATTGGCATCTCTAATACACCTTTTGCTAGCTCAGCTACCTTACAATCGGGAAGTAAGAATAATATAAAAGTGAATGATATTGTAAGAGGGTCATCAGGTTTAATTGGCAGAATAAGTGAAGTAAGCGACAATTATTCAACTGCAATTTTGATCAATGACCATAATTCAAGAATCCCAGTTGTAATAGGCAAATCAAAAGTCATAGGTATAATTGCAAGACAAGATGATAATTTAAAAATAATTTATTTAGAAGAAGATCATGATATCTCCGTTGGAGAAACCGTATATACTTCGGGTGATGGAAAAATTTTTCCAAGAGGGATACCTGTCGCTACAATTGTGAAAATAGCCGGCAACACGGCATTTATTGAACCAGTCGAGCAATTTAATAAAATTGAATATGTAGTCATAGAGTCTAACTCATAGAAACTACTTGATAAGGAAAAAACTAAATTTTAAGAATATGGAAAATAAAAAGGAACAGGCTACAAATATTCAGTTACCGAAGAGTAATACTGATGATACTGTCGATAATATTTTCAGAATCCACTTAAACGAAGAAGTTGTTGAACTCAGCAATGAATTTTGTAAATATTACTATGCTACAGATGATAGTGAGCAGGATGAATTTTTTGCTATAGTTTTTGAAAATAACTTCATACCGCGCATTAATGTTCTAGAGTTTCTATCAAACACTCCAATTGCTGGTTTAAATAATGTGCTTACATACTCTATTGTTCGCCTCTCAACGACAAAAGAAGAACATTTAGTAGCAATAGTAAATTCCTATGATACAAGCTCAACACTTGCATCCCAACTTCAGCATGGACAAACCATAAAGCTTCAAGAGATCGAAAATATTGTCGGATCAATAAATAATATTTTGATAAACCTGAAAGACAAAAAAATCTTCTGTTGTAATATTAACCCTTCAAATATTTTAATGAAAGATGGTAAATTTCATGGACTTAGAGAATTTATTGATACATATCCGAATTTTTATCAAGAAGAACAATATTTAGCACCTGAGCTGATAGAATGCCATAAAGCAGCTAGATATATTAAAAATCCAATAAGTGATATTTATGCTCTTGGTATTTCTATGTTTGAAGCTTATACAAACAAGCCGCATTGGCATGATCACCCTACCATGCAAGATTATAATCATGCAAGATTTGAAAATTCTACAAATAAATATTTACTTGGAAGAGTAAAAGCTCCTGAAAGGCTTAGAACTTTCTTAAAATGGACTATGCATGATGATGCATCCATACGATGGAAAACTTCTAAAATCAAGGAGTGGGTTGAAGGAAAAAACAGCAAATCCACGCATGAATCTCTTGCAGATACTAAAAATATTATTGGTTTTAAGGATAATAATTATTCTACATTAAAGTCACTTGCTTATGCTCTGTATAATAACTGGACAGACGGTATGAAGTTTATTAAAGATACTAAGCTTTTTAAATGGGCAAGCCGCGAGCAGATCAGTGCTGATTCACTTGAAGCAATCCAAGCAATAGTTGATAAAAAATCCGAATCACCTTTTGTGGTAACTAATACATCAAGTTCTCACATCAAGCTATCAAAACTACTGTCTCTTATAGATCACAATGGTCCTATCAGACAAGAAGGCCTAGCATTATCAGCGAGTTCAATACCATTTTTCATCTATAATCTAGTAATTGATAATAATAAAGATGTTATCGAGAAAGTAATTAAAATTATGAAAGATGAAGACTGGGGTCTATACAGCAGCAAAATTAATGCATCAGGTCATTTAAACAGAGCAGATTCTGATAATTTCATAGCCCAGACAAATAATATTCAATCTGGTTCAATTGCGAGAGGTATAGAGAGACTTGCATATTCATTAAATCCAACTCTTGTCTGCCAAAGTAAATTATTAAAAGGAAAATATGTTACTTCTATACAAGAATTGCTTGTCGGATTGGATAGTTATGCAGAAAAGCACCCTAAAAATTTTACTATAGACAGACATATTATTGCTTTTATTGCTGCTAAACTAGACCTAAAAGAAGATATTAAGGCTGCAATTCTACCGAATTTTCCGAAATTTTCTGAACATCCGGTAATTCGAGGCTTAAGCATTCTTAATCTGCTACAACAACACGAACCTTCTGTTGAAATACCGAATATATGCAAAGTGATTTCATCAGACTTAAAGAACATGTTTGAAGAACATCTACATAATGTTGAGTTTAAAAAACAAACTATTAGTAAAATTGAAGAAATTTCAAAAGAAGGCAGCCTCGACCAAATAATTCAGATGCTTTCTGATCAGCAGCAATTTATCAATGATTATAATGGATATTATGAAGCCTGTAGACAAGCTAAAATAATAGAACAAAAAATAAAATCATTAAACAATCAGGATAATATCTTCAACGGAGCTTTATTGCTTGGGCAGAAGACAACTGTTTTACTATCATATGTACTATGTTTCATAGTTACAGTAACTGTTATTATATAGGATTTATTATGTCTCAAGAAGCCACTGATAAAAGTTTTAAATTCGCATCTTCACTAATTAAAGTCATCGCTTTTGTGATCTCTTTAATGGTGCTAGTAATTTCTAGATATGCATTCATCTTTTTTACAGCAGCCATGCTTCCAACAATTTTTGCAATATTTTTTGATAAAAACTCACATAGATGTTTATCAGCGACCATATGTAGCTTCAACTTAATTGGTGTAATGCCATATTTAATACGTATGTGGGAGAGTTCATCTGTTGATTATGTTGCAAAACAGATTTTGGCTGATGTTGGAACATGGATGATTATTTATGGAGCTGCTTTTATTGGTCAGCTACTTTATGCTTCGATGCCTTTGCTTATTGTAAAGCTATACTCTACAAAAATTAATGTAAAAATTTCGAAGTATGAAAAGAAACATAAATCACTATGCGATCAATGGGGAATTGACGTAAAATAGTAATTCTAAATAGTCAGCTTTGGATAGGAAAGCAGTTATACATACGGCAACGAAATTCTAAAAAAAGCTAAATTGTGCTGCTTAGAGCTTGCAATGAAAGGTATTTATTTTGATCATGAATACATATAAAAAATATATTTTTAAAACAATTTTGCCTACCTTTCTAGTACTAAGCGCAGTATTAACTAGCCTAGTATGGATAACTCAAACTCTGCGGCTAGTTCATCTTATTGATAAAGGAATTGCATTTAAAAGCTTTATTAAAATAGTAATGCTTTTAATTCCTTCATTACTTTTTATGATATTGCCAGTAATTACAGTTATATCTGTGATTGTTGTATATAATCGCCTGCAGGAAGAACGCCAATTAATCATATTTCAAAGTGCTGGACTTAATAATTTTAGCCTCGCAAAACCCGCTCTTTATATTACAATACTCATTACTATTTTTGCTTGCTATATATCCGCATATTTAATGCCTAGTTCATACAGCACGTTAAAGCATGAAACGAGCAGTTTTCAAAAAGGTTATGTCTCAAGCATAATTGATGCAAGAACATTCAATCAAATATCCAGAACTTCCACCATTTATATTGATAGTAAGAATTCTGATGGTTCAATGGATGGCGTAATCTTTTTTGATAATAAAATGCCAGAAAATAGAACTATCTTTTTTGCAAAGCATGGAAAAATTATTACGACAAACCCTGAAAATACTCAATTTGAACTAATAGACGGTACCAGGCATTCATATGATAGAAACGGCAAGCTAACAAAACTCTATTTTGATACTCTGTCTGTTGCTATAACAAGCGCAACTACAGACGAAAAGTCTCGCAGCAAAACTAGTCTTGAACTATATTTAAATGAAATGCTCTGGCCTGATAGCAACCTACCTGTTGAAAAACAAAATAGGCTCATAACCGATGGACACGTACGAATTATCTGGCCATTATTCAATTTTGCTTTTGTTTTTCTAGCATTAAGCATCTTTTTAAGGCAGCCTCATAATAGAAAATCACATATTAAACAATATATTCTAACCTTTATTCCTATTCTAATAGCATCATATTTTCACTTCACTTTGCAAAAGATTGCATATAAAGACCTCAATTATATTTTTCTCTGTTATGCCAACGTATTTATTTGTATCATCCTGAGTATATGGTTAAATACTAAAAAATCCCTATGAGCTACAAAGATCTTCCTGCTTTTTTAAAATTTTTAGAAAAAAACAATCATCTAAAAAGAATCACAAAACAGGTATCAACGAATTTAGAGATTACTGAAATCAGCCGAAGATATTTAGCAATTGATGGCCCAGCCCTACTATTTGAAAACGTGGTTAAGGACAATGGAAAGCCATCAAAATATCCGGTTCTAACAAATCTCTTTGCCAGCAAAGAAAGAATTGCTATGGGACTTAGCATGAAAGACTCTAGCGAACTTCGAGCTTTTGGCGAGTTGCTTGCATTTATGAAAAATCCAGAACCGCCATCTTCATTAAAGGAAACTTTCTCAATGTTGCCACTTGCTAAGAGAATAATGGCAATGCCGCCAAAAAATATATCTAAAGGAGCTTCTCAAGAAATAGTTATCACTAATCCTGACCTAACTGATTTACCCATACAAACATGTTGGCCAGGTGACATAGGTCCATTAATTACTTGGCCATTAATTGTAACTAAAGGTACAGGAAAAGAGAAAACTGATAATTATAATTTGGGCATATATAGAATGCAGCCAATTGGCAAAGACAAGCTAATTATGCGCTGGCTGAAAATGCGCGGCGGAGCACAACATCACAAAAAATGGCAAAAGCTAGGAAAAAAATCAATGCCAGCTGCTGCTGTTATTGGAACAAACCCAGCACTAACTCTTGCAGCAGTCATGCCGATCCCAAATACTATGTCTGAATACAATTTTGCTGGTCTATTGCAAAAGAAATCTATTGAACTTGTACAATGTAAAACTATAGATCTAAAAGTTCCGGCAAACGCAGAGATAATAATTGAAGGCGAAATAAGCTTAACAGAATCGTATCCAGAGGGACCATTTGGTGATCACACTGGCTACTATAATGATGTTGAAGAATTCCCGATTTTCACTGTTACTGCCATAACCAGAAAAAAAAATCCGATATATTTGAGCACCTACACTGGAAAACCTCCTGATGAACCTTCAATATTAGGAGAAGCACTTAATCAAGTCTTTGTACCCCTAATCCAGCAGCAATTTCCTGAAATTGTTGATTTTTATCTACCACCAGAAGGTTGCTCTTATAGATTTGCTATTGTCTCAATCAGAAAAACTTATCCGGGCCAAGCAAAACGCGTGATGATGGGTGTGTGGTCGTTCCTACAACAATTTATGTATACAAAATATGTAATCATTGTTGATGATGATATTGATGTTCATGATTGGAAAGAAGTGGTCTGGGCAATATCAACCAGAACAGACCCAAAACGCGATAGCACTTTCATCGAAAACTCACCAATTGATTATCTGGACTTTGCTTCAACCGAATCGGGCTTAGGAAGCAAACTCGGAATTGATGCAACAAACAAGTTCCCCCCAGAAACCAAACGCAATTGGGGAGAAAAAATCGATATGGATGAGGATGTGATTAAGAAAATTGATGATATATGGGATAAGCTGTAGATAATTTTTAAATCTATAGTGAGTTAAAAAAATTTATTACAATTTTATAAAAAAAACCTAATTACTAAATTGACAATTCCATTAAAGTATTTTATAAGTTTCGTACAATAACAAATTAAAAGGTAAATAATATGGCAATAACTTCAACTGGAGATGCAAAAGTTAATGGAACAATTGGTACTGGCAATGCTGTTGATGGAATATCTATAAATGGTAATGCTTCCACCATAAGTCTTAATCCTGGTGGTGGTGCAGGCATAGGCGGTGGCGCAGGTGCTGATGCTGACGGAATTAACTTTGGTGATAACCCACAAAATAATATAACTAGATTAGTAATTACCAATGGTGCATCAGTAACTATTAATGGAAATTTTGGACTTAGTGAAGGGGCGGAAATAGTAATAGAACCAGGTGCGACTTTAAACGTATATGGACTGTCATTTACAGCTGGTGATGAAACGATTACATATAGACACTCTACTTCAATAAACAACTCATGCAGAATTGATGATCTATTTGATGATCACAATGATGACGATCATGATCCAAGTGGTGTTGGCATGATGGTAATGGGAGATGAGAGTCTTTCTCTAGTTGACGCTGCCTGCTGCTAAATCAAAATTTGAATTAAATTTGCAGTAATTAAACCATTACTGCAAATTTTTCAGCACTCGAATATAGATTTTCTCAGTTTCTTTTGTATCTGCTCCTTTTTTAGCTTCGTCCACAAATCAATTACTTAAGATAGCAAATTCCTTTCAATAAGCATTGAATATTTAGCTGCAAGTTATTCTAAAATTTAATTTTATGAAATAGCTAAGTTGAATTAATAATTAATTGACAAAAACAATAAATTTTATTTATTATGTCTATAATTGAAAAAAGAGGCAATATGCTTACTAAAGACGAAATAGCAGATATAGATAAGCGATGTGCAATTTATTCGCAAAACTATCCTAACAGCACCCCTCCAAAAATTACCAATATTGATAAGGATGGCTCTATTTATTATGATAATGGAATGATAAGTAAGAGCTTAGGGTTTAAATTGAAAAATGATCAGTCACAAGACTCAGTAGTAAATTTTGAATCTCTCCTATCTGGTAATATATCTGACTCTGACATATATGACGATAATCTATCAGAAATAGTTTTTGAATTTGTAGGAAATTGGCAATCTGGATCATTTTGGGACTGAATATAACAATGATATGGACCCTTCAGGCGTTGGTATATTGGTTGTGGGTGAAGCTGCCTAACTACTAAGCTAGTTATAGAATAAATATTATAATATATTTAGCTGGGCTCTTTTGAGCCTGGCTTTTTTATTATTTTAGATTTCTCAATGCACGCTTGCAGATTTTCTCTGTTTCTTTTGTAGCTGACTCTTTTTTCCACTTTGTGCATAAACTAATCACCCAATCTGGATGATCTTTTCCGGCGTCATTTAGCCAGTTACCCACTGATAGCTGAACATATTTGGCTGGATCGGATTTTAGAGGTTCTAATATCTTTAGCCCTATTTTTGGATTTTCGCGCAATTTAGTGATATGTGAGCACCAAACACCTCTTGGGCGACTCATTTCTGATGCAAATCTTCTGATATTTTCCTTATCTGATGCAGTCCAAGGAATAACTAGCCTTATGTTTTCTTCTAAGTTAGACGAAAAATCATCACGAATCGCAATCCATGCCCATTCACGAACGCCAGAATTACTATCATTTGCAAGCGTTTCTGATAGAGTTAGTTTTTCTTTAAAAGAAATATCCTGCTCACCAATCAAATAGCTAGCTAAGCCACGCAAAATATCTGATTTGTGCCCTTCCAACTTATCAAAAATCTTAAACCCAAATTGAGTATTTAAGTTTTCAGCAATTATTTTATGTTTTTTTGTTATGCCAACATCCAAAGCTTGTTTTGGAAATTCGAATTCTGGAACAGTTTTTTGCAGTATTTTTTGAAAATCTGCTGATAGAAATTCCATCAAATTTGAGGACTCTCTTTCTCCTGCATTGATCTGGTCAATAATTTCTTTTGCAACTTTCTTCATCTTAAACAAGTATTTTTAACTATCTCTAAGCACCGCACCAAATTTCTGAACAATACCATCAATAATCGCTTTATTGATTTTTTCAATATCAGCTTCTTCTAGAGTTTTATTGTCATCCTGAATACTTACTGATAATGCTACTGACTTTTTACCATCTTCAATATTAGCACCTGAGTAAATATCAAAAATTTCTACAGCTCTTACTAATTTTTTATCAGCATTTCGAATTAAATTCAACATTTCTCCTACTGGCTGGTCAGCATCAACAATGAACGCATAATCTCGAGTTATCTTCTGGTAATCGGAAACAATATAATTCGGCCTTTTCCCAAACTTATCCTTACCATATGGCAAATTCGAAATATTAAGCTCAAATGCCATCACATCAACATCTACTTCGAATTCCTTTAAAATTGATGGATGTACTTGCCCAAAATATCCAAGAATATTCTTACCCAAAGACAAGCTAGCTGATCTTGTTGGATGATAATATTCTGGCGCATTATTTTTGATTTGGCACTTATTAATATCAAGCCCCACTGATTCAAGCAATATAGCAATATCAGCTTTCATATCAAAGACATCAAACTTTCTAGAGTCTCCATGGCTGTTTTTACTGGAATTCGCTCCCGTTCTAACTGCGCACGCATGATTTATTACTTGATCGCCAGCATTTTCAAAAATTGGCCCCACTTCAAACAAAGATAAATCATGGAAAGACCTATTCAGATTATTATTTGCTACTTTTAATAAATTAGGCAAAATCGATGGACGCATGTAATCTAGATCAGAACTAATCGGGTTTTGTAATCTCAGCTCTTCTTTTATATCCGAAAATAATTTTGCTTTCCCGCTATCCATAAATGACCATGTCACTATTTCTGTATAGCCTGAACATGCTAGTAGTCTTTTTATATCAGAGACACGTTTTTGATCTTTTGGAATAATGCGAGAGATATCTGCAGCCGGTAGTGGCGTTTCTGGCAAATTATCATAGCCATGAATTCTTACTATTTCTTCTACAATATCTTCTCTAATCGATACATCATATCGCCAGCTTGGAATTGTAATATTTATAATTTTATCGGTAATTTTACATTCAAAACCAAGTTTAGTCAGAATATCGCTGATCTCTTTTTCATCTAAATCAACATTTGCTCTAGATTTAAGGAAATCTGCAGAAAAATCAAGTGTTCTAACTGGCAGCTTTGCATTACCTGTTGATATCACTTTTGATGCCGAACCACCACAAATAGATAATATTAAATCCGTGGCTACATCTAATGCACTAAGTGTAAATTCACTATTCACGTTCCTCTCAAAACGATATCTTGAATCTGTATCAATCTGCAGCTTACGCCCAGCTTTGGCAGTATATTCTGAATTAAAACTAGCAGCTTCTAAAATTACTCTCGTTGTACCTTCCGAACACGAGCTATTAACTCCTCCAATAATTCCGGCAACACAATGAATTTCTTTCTCATCACGAATAATGATATTACCAGACTCCAGCACATATTCTTTATCATTAAGCGCCTTAAAATCCGCATTTTCCGATAGCGTTTCAACAATTAATCCGCCGGATATTTTATCTGCATCATAAGCATGCATTGGCTGCCCAAATGTATAAGCAATATAATTAGTCACATCAACTAATGGCGAAATTGAACCAACGCCGATATTATCAAGATAATTCTTCAGCCATTCTGGAGACTCTTTATTATCAAGCCCCTTAAGTTCACGAATAGCAAAAAATGGGCAGGCTATTTCATCATTATTAGTCAGACTAACGCTACTATCAAAAGGCTCATCAATAGTTGGAATTTCTAACTTTCTTAAAGTTCCAATATCCGATGCAGCAAGGTCTCGGGCAACGCCATAAACACCTAGTGCATCTGCCCTATTTGGAGTAATATTAATGTGTAAAACTGGGTCATCAATCCCCAAATATTTCGTAACATTATCTCCAATAACAGCTTCATCTTTTAGCTCAATTATACCATCCGAATCGCCTGAAATACCTATTTCATCTGCAGAACACATCATTCCAACGCTTTCAACACCGCGAATTTTTGACTTCTTGATTTTGAAATTGCCATTAGGTATTACAGTGCCAACATTTGCAAGCACAACCTTAATGCCAGCTCGTGCATTAGGTGCCCCGCATACAATTTGCAGCGTGCCGGATTTTGTTTTCACCATGCAGACCTTTAGCTTATCTGCATCAGGATGTTGTTTTGCTTCAATAATTTCGGCTACTTCAAAATCCTTAAGATCTTCTGACTTGTCGTCAATATCTTCTATCTCTAAGCCAGTCATTGTTAAGGTATGAGCTATTTTCTCAAGCGTTGCATCCGTATCTAAAAATTGCTTAAGCCATGATAATGTAAATCTCATCGCGTCAAACCTCCTGCTAATGTTGGAATATCAAGTGTTGAAAAATTATAATGGTTCAGCCAGCGCATATCACCTTCAAAGAATTGTCGCAGGTCACGAATACCATATTTCAGCATAGCAAAACGCTCAACGCCAAGCCCAAACGCAAATCCCTGATATTCTTCCGGATCAATTCCAACATTTCGAAGCACATTTGGATGCACCATACCGCAACCAAGCACCTCAAGCCACTTATCATCCTTGCTCATTTTAATATCTACTTCTGCTGATGGTTCCGTAAAAGGAAAGAAGCTAGGACGAAACTGAACTTCTATATTTGATTGTTCAAAAAATGTACGAATAAAATCAATAATCACATGCTTTAAATGTCCCATATGGATATTCTTATCAACTACCATCCCTTCAATTTGATGAAACATTGGTGTATGGGTTAAATCAGAATCAGAACGATATGTTCTACCTGGTGCTATAAATCTATATGGCGGCTCTTCATTTTGCATTGTCCGAATCTGAATTGGCGATGTGTGAGTCCGAAGCAGCTTAGTACTTTCATCTGTTTTATTTAAATAGAATGTATCATGCATCTGGCGTGCAGGATGATTTTCGTCAATATTAAGTGCGGTAAAATTATACCAATCATCTTCAATACTTGGTCCATCTTTAATATCAAAACCATATCTAGAAAACACTTGAATCAACTCCTCTAAACATTGAGTTATCGGATGAATACTGCCCTTTGATCTTGGACGAGCAGGTATTGTTAAATCCAACCTTTCATTTTTAAAACGCTCTGCAAGTTCTGCTTTTTCAACTGCCAGCGCTTGCTCATCAAGAATTGCCTGAATTTCCTGCTTAACTTTGTTGATCTTCTGACCAAGTGTTTTGCGCTCCTCAGGAGTAGCCTTGCCAAGCTTTTTCATTTCTTGATTAATCTGACTTGATTTGCCCAGATACTCAACTTTAGCATCCTGCAAACTACGAGAATTGGTTATTAACTTAATCTTCTCTCTGGCTGATTCTAATATTTGTTCTAACATATAATATTTTATCCATAATCAAAAAAACATCACCGAAACACCTAAAGCATAGACATCTACTAATGAGCCAAAATTGATATCACTGTAAATTAATTACAGAAATTCGCTCGCTGGTGACGTTTAAGTTTTTACATAAAAAGTTCCAGAGAAACAATAAAGGATTTTATGAGTAATTACAAGCTATGGAAATTGGCATTAGTTGTTGCTATATTTTTAATATTACTGATAGTGTAGACTTATCTGAAAATACACATTTGTAAGATAAGTCACGAGCTATCAGATCAATTGTATAGTTTTACAACTTATACAAGAAAGCCATCTGCCTCCTCTCCTAATTCACCAAGCATCTGAGAATCAGAATAATATTGCGCTTCTTCTTTATCTATAAAACCCTTGATCAACAAAGTTTGAAGAAGACCTTTGTTTACAAAGCCTTCTCGAGCGTTATCCAAAAGATTAATCACGTCTAAACCGTTTTCTTGTAAAAGATCAATTGTTTTGTAATCTTTTTCATCAACAGCTTTAGAAAGAATAATAGCTTCTATATCTAAACCTCTATTTGCGAAAAGACTTATCAAGAGTTCCATTGACTGATAGTCTTGTTCTCTAGCTGCATGTATAAATTCTTTAGAACCATTTTCTCCTTTATCCAGCAAAATATTAGCTATATTCGAATGGTCTAACTTAATTGCATACCATAAAGCACTAAGATACTGTTTGTTAGATATAGATGTATCTGCTCCATAATCAACTAAAGATTTAACCTTGCAAAAGCCACCTTCTTTAACGGCTTTTATCAATGGGGTGTCGCCATTTTTTTTATCTTTTGCATTTATATCAAAGCCCAATAAAATCATCAATTCAATTGACTTTATACTAAGATTACTATCACTTAAATTAACTAACCCTTCTTTTTTCAACCACTCAATCACTTCGCTGTTTTCTTCCTTGAAGGCATTTTGTAAAATTCTTTGCGCTTGCGTGCTATCAAGTTTTATTTTTTTACTTGCTCTTTGTATAGGATTCTCTACATCTTCAGCAGAGTTTTTTTGTCTTTTTCTTCTTTTCATTTATATAATTTAATTTTATTTCTAAATTCACTAAGTCATTTAATTAACAAATTTTATATAAAATTTCAAGAATTTAAAAATATTTTTGTAGTAGACCTAGAGTTAATGTAAAATCCGGTATACACAATAAGGATGTATTAATAGTGATATTAATAATGTAGCAAACTCACTCGAAGTTTCTATGAAAGAATTTCTAAATTCAGGAAAGTAGAGAAAGTTCACTTATAGAGCAAATTAGAAATTCTTCAATACATCTATTCTTGATTCAATTGGGGGATGAGTCGCAAACAAACCAAGAAATGACTTTTGATTGTCAAACATCATCTGCTGAACGTCACTATCAACATCTTCGAGATGTGAGTTACCTGATATTTTCTGCAGCGCGCGAATTAAGGCTGGACTATTTTTAGTCAGCTCTACTGCTCCAGCATCTGCTAAATACTCCCTTTTTCTCGAAAGAGTAAAACGAATTAAGATTGAAAGAAAATAACCAATAGCTGCAACAAGAATTATTATTATAACAGCCACTATAATAGCACCGCCAGATCCTTTACCCCCTCTCCTTCTACTACTACCGCTACTATGAGCGTATAATGTGCTTCGCATCACACCTCTGACCATCATTTCAGATAATAAGCTGATAATACCTACAAAAATCACAGAAATTATCAAAAGACGAACATCACGATTCATAATGTGAGTAAGTTCATGCGCTATAACTGTCTTTAGCTCGTCTTTTTCTAGCTTTTCTATAAGGCCGGTTGTAAGCGTAATAGCATATGTTTTTTGGTTAATACCGCTCGCATAAGCATTCAATACCGGGGAATCAATAATAAATAGCTTTGGCATAGTTAGCCCACGGCTAATACATAAATTTTCCAGAATATTATATATTTCAGGAGTTTCTGAGCGTACCGCTGGCTTTGCTTTTGTATCCTTATTAATCAAACTTTGATGCGAAAACCACGCAATTGCAAACCATATACCAACGCACGAGAACACAAGCCACCAATATTGTAATAACACAGAATTGGCAATACGCGTAGCATCTCCCCAGAATATTCCGTCTTGGCTAATTGCAACTAATTGAAATGCAAATATCATTACCCAAAACATCATCGCAATTACAAAAGGGAAGCTAATCAACAAAAACGCTGATTTTAAATTATTATTCCAAATACTAGTTTGTATCCCAACTTTATGAATATCACTATTCCTCATAAAACAAGCCTTTAAAACTTAATTTCAGGAGCTTTTTCTATTGTCTCTCTCTGCGAATCTGGAACATCAAAAAATTCTTCTTGCTTAAAAGACATCATACTTGCTATAACGTTTGAAGGAAATTGCTCACAAGCCGTATTATACTCATTTGTAGAATTATTAAAGTATCTTCTTGCTGCTGCAATCTTATTCTCTATATCTGAAAGCTCTGTCTGCAAATGCTTAAAATTACCATCAGCTTTTAAGTCAGGATAGTTTTCAGCTACCGCGAAAAGATTCATTAATGATCCACTTAAAGATGCTTCAGCCTTTGCTCTTTCAGCAACGCCTGCGCTAGGATTCACTTGCGCACGCATTTTTGTAACTTCTTCAAAAATTTTGGATTCATGCTCAGCATAACCCTTCACAGTACTGACTAGCTGAGGAACAAGATCTAATCTTTGCTTGAGCTGGACGTCAATATCAGAAAATGCATTTTTACGATTCTGGCGAAGCTTTACTAATCGGTTATAAAATATAATTAGTAAAAATAATGCACCCCCAATAACCAGAAAAATCATCCATTCTGTAGACATAAAAATCCTCTTTATAATTTTGATAGATGTTATATTTATAGCAGAACTAACCGCTCTTGTCTAAGATGTATAAAAATCTAGGTATTTGCAAATTTTACATAATTTTCTTAACCATCAGCTGGATCAAAATCTGCACCTTTTCCTATTCATTGTCTCCAATAATGTGAGCATCATCTTCTGCATGCACAACAGGTACAGATATAACATAATCTGCAATTAATCCACTCAAATCAGGTACTATATTCTCACCTAGCCATTCATCAACTTCTTTTGCAACTTTTCGATTGGTTTGTCCAACTAAGTTATTTATATGTTGCCTAGCAAGTTTGCCTACAATATTTTCATTACTATGATCTCGACCTTGGTCAGCAATGATGCATCCTATTAACGTATCAAATTCCTCTCTTTCTATTAATAAATCCGTTATACTGTTAACCATAGCTAATTCTCGCATTTCGCTACTATCTAACACTCTCTCTTCAGCTACACCCGGTATACCTCTCGCCTTTGCCATATTTACCTATTCTCCATGTAGATTATAATTATATTACTATAAGATTAATATAGTAATATAATTATAGCATTATTTCTAAACTACGTCAAATAATCATTAACAAATATTAAAGATTAAAATCCAAAAGATGAGTGAATTTTTTCAAATCTATCCCAGCATCACATGCAGCAGATAGTTCTGGGGTAATTGGAAGTTTTGTAAGTACTGGAATATCGTTTTCTTGCGAGATGTTTCCACTGCTATTGCCTGTAAAAAGCCTAATTTCCTTTCCTGAATCTTGGTCAATATAGTGAGTCATATTTTCGACAATTCCAAAAACTGATATATCAAATTTTCTATACAAGCTTATAGCTCTGCTTACATCAAGTTCGGCGATTTTCTGCGGCGTTACAACCATAATTACCTTATCAACAATGTAATTTTGTAGCAAACTCAAATGAATATCACCAGTACCTGGAGGAGTATCAATTATAAGGTAATCCAAATCACCCCATTTTGTTAAAGAAAGAAGTTGATATAGTGCCTTACTTGTCATTGGGCCACGCCAGCTAACAGATGCTCCGGGCTCTGTCAGAAAACCAATAGAATTAACGCTTATTCCATAATTTTCTAGAGGAATCATTTTCTTATCCTCAACATGTGGCTTACCACTAAGATCTAGCATATGTGGAATTGACGGCCCATAAATATCAGCATCAATAATACCAACCTTCTTACCTTCACTTGCTAGCTTATGCGCTAATAATACTGCAACTGTTGATTTACCAACGCCACCCTTTCCAGCAGCAACCACTATGATTTCTTTTACTCCATCCACGTGCAGCTTAGGATGCTCATCTTTCTTACCAACGCGCGTGCTAGTTAATACAATACTAACCTTGTCAAAGTTTTCATACTTTTCAATCTCCGCTATCGCGAGCTGGCGGACTGTTTCTGCTTCTTTTAGCTCTATTCCACTAATATCAATAGAGAACCCAAGATTATTCTTATTAATTACAATATCAGATGACCTGGAACCAACAGAGGAACCATCAGAAAATAATAATTTATCAGTTAGCGTCTTAATTCTCTCAGCGTTTGAACTTGTCATGCTTGCAATATTTGATAATTTTTATATATTATATCAGACGCTATAGTCTAAACAATATAATTTTAGTGTTCAGGCTATACTTTATAACAACACAAATCCGTGGTTCTATTTAATGATTAATAAACTATATATGCAAATATTTAAAAAATCGCCCTGGGACGATTTTGAAGGAGAGAATGAAGATAATATTTTCACAAAAAAACGAAAAGATCAATTTAACTTAAATGACTTTAATTTTAACTTTAGTGGAAAGACAATTTTTCTTATCTTAACAGCTCTGTTCCTATTGTGGATGTCATCTGGATTTTTTGAAGTAAATGACAAAGAAGGTGAAAAAGCAATCGTCATGAGATTTGGTAAATTTCAAAGAGATGCTACATCCGGTTTGAATTACCATCTTCCTTGGCCTATAGAGAAAAAAATTATCGAACAAGTTGCTAAATCAAGAAGAACTGAAATAGGCTACCGATCGACTGGATATACAAGAATTGGTGGCGCCACTACAGCAAGAGATGTATCATCCGAAAGCTTAATGCTAACAGGTGATGAAAATATTATACAACTGAATGTTGATGTTATGTGGCATATTAAAGGTCTTTCAAATTATATTTTTAATGTTGACAATCCGGAAGAAACTGTAAAAGCTGCAGCCGAGAGTGCAATTCGTGAAGTAATTGGCAATACTCCTATTACTTCTGTACTTTCGAATAAGAAGGAAACAGTAGCTGTTAAAATTGAAGAGTTGATACAACAAATACTTGATCAATACGAATCTGGTGTTGAGATTCAACAAGTAAAACTTCTGGAAGCTCAACCACCTGAATCAGTAATAGCCGCATATCGCGATGTGCAAACAGCAAAGGCCGATAAAGAAAAGGTTATTAACGAATCCGAAGCTTATATGAATGATATCCTACCAAAAGCTCGGGGTGAATCTGCAAGAATTATACAAGAAGCTGAGGGTTATAAAGCAGAGGTGATTTCTAAAGCAAAAGGTAATGCTTCTAGATTTAATGCAATTTATAGACAGTATGCCGCAAGCAAGGACGTTACAAGAAACAGGCTATATTTAGAAACAATAGAGTCCATACTTGAAGAGTCTGATAAAATTATTATGGGTGGTGAAGGAATGCTTCCTCACATGTCTGTAAATCAAAAAAACTTATTTGAAAATAAATAGGAAGAGCTAAAAGATGAATAAATTATATATAACAATAATCGCGGTTTTTACCACCTTCTTATTACTATCTGCATCATTATTTACCGTAGATCAACGTTACACTGGTGTTATATTTCAGTTTGGCGAAGCTGTAAGAATCATACAAGAACCTGGTCTTAACATTAAGATTCCACTTATTCAAAACATACAATTTTTGGATAAAAGAATTTTAAATGTTACAGCTGAAGAGAAAGAGTTAACAGCCTTAGACGAAAAAAGAGTACTTGTTGATGCTTTTGCAAAATACCAAATAACCAGCCCTGTTAAATTTATTAAAACAGTAAACAACTATTCTGGAGCAAACTTGCGTCTTAATAAAATCCTTGAATCTTCGATGAGAACTATTATTGGTAGAGTGCCATTAAATGCCCTACTATCAGACCAAAGATCAGATCTAATGTTACAAATTCGTGATCTAGTACACAAAGAAGCAGGAACTTTTGGAATTAAAATCATTGATGTTAGAATCCTAAAATCTGACTTACCACAAGAAAATAGTAATGCTATTTACTCTAGAATGCAGACTGAACGCCATAAAGAAGCAAAGCAAATCAGGGCTGAAGGTGAAGAAGAAGCCGCCAGAATCAAGTCACGCGCTAATAAAGAAAGTCAAATTATTTTAGCTACTGCTTTTATGGATGCTCAAAAAATAAAAGGTATAGGTGATGCTGAATCTGCCAGACTATATAATCAAGCATATTCGAAAGATCCTGAATTTTATAAATTCTATAGATCATTAATTGCTTATAAAAAATCATTGGCTAAAGACAATACTCAATTTGTATTATCACCAAAATCTGAATTTTTCAAATATTTGAAAGTAGGAAAATAATATCATGAGAACATTAGGCAAATTACTGGTTTATATAATTGTTTTGGCTCGCATAAGCTCTGTAAATGCAGCTGCGCCAGCTCATATTACAAGCTTTGCAGACATTATTGAACCATTAATGCCTAGTGTAGTAAATATTTACACAGTAAAATATAGTAGACAAGTAAACCCAAAAGTTGCATCCCTACCAGAAATATTGCCTCTCGATAAATTCAATAGCTTTTTTGAACAATTTAACATGCCATTCTCGTTTGACGACATATCAGCAAATCCAAGCACTCTTTCTTTAGGATCTGGATTTATCGTTGATCCAGATGGATATATAATTACAAATGACCACGTCGTATCTGGCTCGGATGAAATATATATTAAGCTTTTAGATAATCTCGAAGTACCAGCAAGAATTATTGGAACTGATCCAAAAACAGACCTTGCTTTACTTAAAATTAATATTGAACAAAAATTGCCCGCCGTAAGCTTTGCAGATTCAAGCAAAGTGCGCGTTGGCGATATAGTAATAGCAATAGGAAATCCACTTGGTTTTGGTGGAACAGTTACTACTGGTATCATCTCGTCAAAAGGTCGAGATCTTGGATTAAATCAAGATGAGCTTGTTGATGATTTCTTACAAACTGACGCTGCAATCAACACAGGAAACTCTGGTGGCCCTCTATATGATATACACGGTAAAGTAGTTGGCATTAATACATCTGTACCAGATATTAATGGCGGAACAAATATTGGTATAGGTTTTGCGATACCTTCCAATACTGTCACAGACATCATGAAGCAATTAAAGGAAAAAGGGAAAATCAGCCGTGGGCGCCTAGATATTGGTATACAAGAAGTAACTCAAGAACTAGCGGACGCACTGTCTTTAAAAGAAGCAAGTGGTGTATTAGTAGTAAATGTAAGACCAGACGGTACAGGAGATAAAGCTGGATTAAAACAAGGGGACTTAATTACAAAATTTAATGGCCAGACTATACTAAACTCTAGAAAACTACAGTTATTTGTTGCTGATAGTCACATTGGAGATAAAGTAAAACTTACTATTATAAGAAATAGTAAGACAGTAATTTTAACTGCAAAAATTACAGAACCTGCTGAACCTCAAAAAGCGCCACCAGTAATTGAAAAGGAAGATACTATACAAACATCTGGTATTACATTTAGCAATATTTCACCAAACTTGCGCGATAAGCTAGATCTGGATGAAAGTAGCACTGGTATTGTTGTTGTAGGTATAAATGAACAAGGTATGGTTCTTGATCTTAGAATTGGAGATCTAATACTTGCGATTGATCAGAAGAATATAGAAAGCATCGAACAATTTAATAAAATTTATAAAGAACAACTATCTAATTCTGAGAAAAATAATGTTGTACTCCTAGTAAAAAGAGGTGATTATACAATGTTTGTTGCTATCCCATTGAAATAAAAATAACCGATAAGAAAGAAATATAATATTATGGCCAATCATGAGAACAAAATTGCTATCTTAAGTTTTTATAGCTTTACAAATATTAATGATCCTGCAATCTTACAGCCTCAAATTTTATTACGTGCAAAGAAAAAATTTATTTATGGAACGGTTCTAGTTGCTCCGGAAGGACTAAATGGTTCTATATCAGGCAAAGAAGAAGATCTGCACTATCTTATCGAAGAAATGCGCAAATTAACAGGTGCAAAAGAAATTAGCATCAAAGTTAATTATTGCGATAAACAACCTTTCACAAAAGTAAAAGTAAAGCTTAAGAAAGAAATAGTAGCATTAAAATATAACGATCTTGATGTAGAAAATCTAAAGGGTGAATATATAGAAACCAAAGACTGGGATGATTTCATCAAAAGAGATGATGTCATCACCATTGATACTCGAAATGATTATGAAGTCAAAGTTGGTACATTTGAAGGTTCTATCGACCCTAAGACGGAAACGTTCAGAGAATTTCCAGAATGGACCAAACAAAATCTAGACATGCTAAAAAACAAGAAAGTCGCCATGTTTTGCACAGGTGGCATTCGTTGCGAAAAATCTACTGCTCTTCTTAAAGATATGGGGATTAAAGAAGTATTTCACTTAAAAGGCGGCATTCTTCAGTATCTAGAGGATACAAAAAATACAAACAATATCTGGAAAGGAGAATGTTTTGTATTTGATGATAGAGGAGCTGTCTCATCTGAATTATCACCTTCAGAAGGATTTTGGGTAGAAAAGGGCCAAACGGCAAAAGGAGTTAGTAATAGTAAATAGATGAACCCGTCAGATTTAACAAAAAAAAATTACTTTATAGCAAGCAAGAATGATATATTGCTAAACGCGCTTTCTGATAATACTGACTACGTATTTACTAATTATAATTCCATAAATTCTATAGAAAAAGCTGATATACTAATTATTGATGCAACAGACGATTTAGAGATTATTTCTCTGTTTCGGGCTAATATTGTTATTAATCTAACAAAAGAAAAAATTCTTAAGAGAGAAATAGCAATCCAAAAACCTTTTTTTCTACAAGATATTGTTCGGATAATTTCCAAAAATGCTGATGATACAAGCTTATTCTGCGTAATTAATAATAGCTGGATTTATAATGAACGTGCAAGCGTACTACTGTCAAAAAGTAGCGAAATAGTGCTCACTAATAAAGAGAATGATTTATTCAAAGCTCTATTAGTTAGCAGAGAATTTACCACTGACAAAGAGAGTTTGCAGCAGACAGTTTGGGGACACCATCGTGATACTGAGTCCACCACTGTTGAAACTCATATTTATAAGCTAAAACAGAAACTACCCAAAGGATTACTTGAAATTAAAAATTCGAATTACTTTCTAAATTTGAATTAGATCATACTAATTCAAATTTTAAATTATATAGTTATTCGAGCTAAATCTTCCATAATTTCACTGTATTGCTTAGCAGTGCTAAACTCAATAACCTGATCTACTATTATCTGATTTTTAAACCATGTAGTTTGTCTTTTAGCGTATTGTCTTGTTTTCGCACTAGCTAGGTCTATTGCCTCATCTAGAGGAATATCTCCTTTTATATACTGAATAATTTCTTGCACGCCTAGAGCCTTCATTCCAGTAGTTTGAATATCTCCAAAAGTTTCATAAGCTAACTTTACTTCATCAATTCCACCTGAATCAAATAGTATTTTTAAACGCTCATTACATGCTTCATATAAAAAACTACGCTCAGGAAGAAGAAATATAATCTTAAACTCAAAATGAGGAAGTGGCTTATAGTTTTCCTCTTTTTGAAAATCTAAAATTGACTTACCTGTTTGTTTAATTACTTCGTAAGCTCGTATTGTTCTTTGTGTATCGGAAGCATATAGGTTTTCTACAATTTTTGGATCTAGTTTCTTAAGCTCTTCAAAGAATAATTCACATCCAAGTTCCTTATGCAATAATCTAGCATTTAGTCGAATATTCTCATCAATATCAGGCATCAAACTATAACCATTGGCAAGCATACTAATATACATACCACTCCCGCCCACAATTATTGGCAATTTACCTTTTAAAGATATTTTTTGAATAACATCTCTAGCCATATCCACATATTTTGTAGCAGATAACTCTTTATCTATCTCCTGAAAATTATACAAGTGATATGGTAGTTCATCTTTTAGCTTTTGCTCAGGTGATGCAGTAATAATTGGTAATTGCTTGTAGAGCTGCATTGAATCAGCATTTACAATTTCACCATTATTTTTAAGAGCTAGCTTATGTGCAAAATTAGTTTTACCACTAGCTGTCGGACCACAAATAATTATTGCCTTGTTCATATCTAATTTTGCATATGCAGTAAGTAATTACCTATTGACTGTCAAATGACAAATATTCATCAAATAGATAACAAGAAAAAGTATTACTTTGAACTTTCGATCAGAGCCATTAGCTCAAACCATTCTCTCTTACTCATTCCACTTGATTCTTGGTTTACTTCTTTGCCTTCAATCATCTGACGAATCACGTCCATTCCTTTTCTAGAAATATTTGTTCCATTCATACTATGTTCAACAAATGCCTCATATGCATAAGGTACCCAAGCTTTTACTACATCTAACATTGCTTGTGCATAAACTCTAATTTCATATTGCGCATGAGAATCTGCACGTAGAGCCAAAAAGTGTAGCAAGTTATGTAAATTAATTTTCCAATACCATTCCGTATAATGATTTAGAGTTAAGTTCATTCTAGCAAGCTCTCTGGTAATACCTACTGTATTTTCATCAATGATGTTTCCTTTATCATCTTCATTCATCATCTCAACATAATGTCTATAGCATTTCTCGGAGTCGTCTTTAATAAGTGCTAATACTTTATCAGCTACATCATCTGGTAATTCATCGTCACTACGCCCTTGCTTATTTATTGTCGATTGAGCACTTAAATTAACTCTTTCTGGAACATAAAATTCATTGCTTAAGATAGAATATCTAGCAGAATATTCATTCACGCTAGCGGTTCTGTGGCGAATCCATTGTCTTGCAATAAAAATAGGCAGTTTAATATGAAATTTTATATCACACATTTCAAACGGCGTTGTATGGCGATGACGCATCAAATAGTTGATGAGCCCTTTATCCTGCAGGCTCTTTTTTGTCCCGCGTCCATATGACACTCTAGCTGCTTGAACTATAGAACTATCATCTCCCATATAATCAACAACTCTGATAAAACCATGATCTAAAACAGGAATTGGCTTATAAAGCATCTCCTCAAGAGCAGGAGCAACAACCCTTTTTGTAGTATTTTTTGTTTCTAATAGCTCTTTTAACTCACTGTCATTAGTCATAAAATCTTTCCTCTACTTATGCTATATTTGTTTATATATTGGTAATATATAGCTTGAACCAAATAATTTTGATACGTTTCTATCTCATTTTTTTAATTTTATTTTGATATCATTTACTTCTTAAATGGGTTAACATTTAAGAAGTAAATGATATCATCTAAAATCAAAATTATTTCGTTCAAGCTATATACGAAAATTCTTGTCAAAAGCAGATAATATCAATTAAATTAGAATCCAGAAACTGATTTTTTTAAAAAAATAAATTAATGCTTTTTTTTGTTGTATCTTTCATCGCTGTGCTTCTTGGGCTGGCAGCACTAATCTCTGCAACCGAGACTGCAATAACCGCTACATCTCCAGGGTTAATTCAAAAACTCAAGTCGGAGGGTAACAAAAAGGCAGAGCTTCTGCTTGGACTTCTTAAAATCAAAGAAAAAGTAATTAGCACTCTTTTAATTGGAAACAGTATTGCGAATACTTTATGTACTACTATCGCTACTGGTGTTTTTATTGAAACATTTGGTGATGATATGGGTACATTAATATCTTCAATTGTAATGTCATTTACTATTATTGTTTTTTCAGAAGTAATACCAAAAGCAATTGCTGTTGCAAAATCTGAGAAAGTTGCATTAATGGCTACTCCCGTGCTTCTTGTGTTTCTTAAAATATTGGAACCAATTAACATTGCTCTTATCTATATTACAAAGGGGTTCTGCTTTATTTTTAGAATAGATTTAAAACAAAAAGTTTCAGCTGCAGATGAAGTGCGCGGTGTTATTGAGCATCACTTAAGCGAAGGAAATGTATTTAAAGATGATCGTGACATGCTAGGAGGGATTCTTGATATACGAAATCTTGTTATTGCAGATATCATGATTCATAGAAGCAATATTGTTGCAATTAATATAGACACACCTACTGATAAAATTATTAAAACTGTTTTATCTTCTAACCATACAAGAATTCCTTTTTGGGAAGATAATCATGATAATATTATTGGAATTTTGCATGTAAGAGATCTTTTGAGCGAAATATATGACACGAAATCTAAAACCACTGAAATAGATGTGCGCTTGCTGCTTAGTGATACCGTCTTTGTTCCTGATAATTCACTAGTTACACAACAGCTACAAATGTTTCGAGAAGGACAAACTCACCTTGCATGTGTTGTCGATGAATATGGTGACTTGCAAGGAATTATTACCCTTGAGGATATTCTAGAAGAAATAGTTGGACAAATATACGATGAGCACGATACAGGAAAAAGTAAAATTAAGTCAAAATCAGAAAACGAATTTATTATAGATGGATCAGTTCCTGTTCGAGATTTGAATAGAGAGTTTAACTGGCAAATCCCAGAAAATGAAGCAACTACACTTGCAGGTTTTATAATAACTAAAATGGAAAGATTGCCTAATCAAGGAGAATTCTTGATCGAAAAAAATCTCAAAATGATTGTTAAAAAGAAATCAGAAAATCGTATAAAAACTATCCAAGTATTCATTCAAAAAACCACGGAAAAAAAAGGTGATTAGTCTTACTGGGAATTTGCTACTTTTTTGTTCTCTAATATTCGCATTGCTAGCTGTAATCTTGCGAGGAAGAAGCAAATTAATCTGCTTTTATATCGCATCATTACTGCCAAGTTTCGCTCTATTTTTGCTTATTTATGCTTTTATTATCTCTGACTTTAGCCTGAAAAACGTCTTTTTTAATTCCAGCACGTTACTACCTGATATCTATAAAATTTCCGCCTGCTGGGCGAGTCATGAAGGATCTATTCTTCTTTGGTATAGTTTGTTGTGTATTGCAAGCTTTGTGTACATATATTTTGCAAAATTCTCAACAAATGCAAAAGAATCAGGCGCTATGATACTTTCTTTTGTTCAGATACTATTTTGCAGTTTTATAATTTTTACATCAAGCCCTTTTGATCCTTTATCCTTTGCGCCAGAAGAAGGGCTAGGCTTAAACCCAATGCTGCAAGATATTGCTCTAGCTATTCACCCACCTCTATTATATACAGGACTAGTTAGCTATATAGGACTTTTTGCTGGGGGATTTCTTTTACTGTACAAACCTCTTGAGAAAAAGGAGATTCTGCAAATTAATAAAACATTCTCTAGCTTTGCGCTAATGGCGCTGACGGCTGGTATCGGGCTTGGAGCTTGGTGGGCCTATAGAGAACTAGGCTGGGGAGGTTATTGGTTTTTTGATCCAGTTGAAAATATCTCTCTGCTGCCATGGCTATCAGCAATTGCACTACATCATTTTATTTTGTTATCTATGCGAAAGGACCAATATATATCCTGGACTATATTTCTATCACTACTTTGCTTTCTTTTAACCATTTATGGGACATTCATAGTTAGAAGTGGAATTATTTCTTCAATTCATGCATTTGCCTTTTCTCCGGAGAGAGGATTGTATATTTTCTCCATTTGCAGTGTTCTAACAATTTTAAGTCTTGGAGCGTTTTTCTGGCAGAAATCATCCATCCCAGTAATGCCAACAAAATATAGTATAAAATCTTATGCAATTTTAGTTGGAAATATATTATGGCTTACAGCACTAATATCTCTTGTCATCTCACTCATATATCCAATCTATTGTTCACTTATCAATGGAATAGACGTTGTTATTGATCCTGAATATTTTAAAAAAGTATATATTCCAATCCACATCCCTATATTAATCCTAGCGGCCATCACTCCATCGTTATTAAAAAGAAATTATGGTAGAAAAGCACTGATTTTTGGCATTTCTCTAACCGCATCCTATGGACTAATGGCATGGTTAAATTTGCCTATTATTGCTCAAATATTCTGCTTTGCTTCCATCTATCTCCTTATCCATAGTTGCGATTATTTAATTCAAGAATCACACTATTTTTCTCACTCTTTACAAGCTAAATCCTACGCGTTATTTTTCGGGCATTTTGGATTTGGGTTGCTAGCTCTTAGCATCACATTAAATGCCTCCTTATCAAGAGAAGTTGAATTTATAGGCAGGACTGGAAAAAAAATTGAAGATCAAGGATTAGTAATCAAACTAGAGAATATTAAATTTGCTGATAATGAAACATATTTTCGTCAGATTGCTGAATTTTCTATTGAATCTTCAGATAATAAAATAACAATTTTAAAACCAGAAAACAGGCTATATAAAATTGAAAACACTCTCTCTCAAGAAGTCGATATCTATTCATATTTATTTCATGACATCTATGCTGTTCTTAGCCAGATTGATAAAAAGAAAATAGTTCATGCAAAAATTCATTATCAGCCACTGATTAGCTTCATATGGCTATCCATAGCCCTAATATCCTTTGGATTCATGTTACTATTATTTAGAAAAAATAAGTAATAGATCTTGACGCTATACAAATATTAATATAGCTTTACTGCTTTTTAACACAAAGAGTTACCACCGGAGGTAACATAAGCATGAAACAAGTCGCAAATCATTTACCAATACCATCCTTTGACCAACTAATGACCCTATATAGTTCTTATAACTACTTTGGGAAAGAATCATTACCTATTACAGCATCTACTTCTTTGATAGATGGAGCGATGGCAAAATATTTTGGTACAACGCGTCACTATGCTGGGCTTTCAGGATTCTGGGGATATATATCTTATAAAGCTATATCTAATTTGGATGCTTCTGAATATGTATCTTCTAAATACAAAATGCCTATGAAACTATTCTTTGCACTTTCTGCTATTGGCATGGTGTGGAAAGGAAATGATTTCTTAGCTTCGGAAGGCCAAAATTTCAGTAAAATGTTAAGATCAGCTTCCGTATCAGCAAAATTATTTGAAAGCGATCAACAAGAAGTCACGAAGGTTGAGCAAGCTTTTAACAAAAGTACATTCGGCGGATTAAGAGAAATAGCAAAAAACTTTAAGATGTTATTATCAAATAAGTTCTTACTTAACTTGTTTATCAAACAAGGGGTAAATATAGTTAAATTAATAGTTCTAGAGAAATTTCTCAGTGGTTTAGTTTCAAATTCAAAACTCTCTATTTACTATGCTTCAAAGGAAAAAGATGGATTTCAAAAAGTTTTTAAGAATCTTGTACTATCAGCCCTTAAATTCGTTATTGATAGTGGAGCAAGCATCTTTGTTACAAAAAAACTCAACATAGAGAAAGAGGTTTCGACAAAAGTTTCTGAAATAGTTTTAAAAGAAGAAGCTACTTCTGTTGTCATGAAACTAGGAAGTGATGTAAATAATTTTGCAAATGATATGAAGTCAGCTAATCAAACTGTAAGTTCAGGAATTACTGACCTATCACAAAAATTAATTGTTCCATATATTTATGCAAACAATACTCCTTCATCAGACAATTTGTCTTCAATTATACGATTATATCCAAATTTGATATTATTTGAGAATGTAATGAGCTCAGTATTATCTCAAGATAATATCCGAGCACTTTATCAGTATTTAGTCGGAGACTCCTCAAAAGAAACAACACCTGGTCCAGGAGTAGGTTATACAACTCTAGCAACTGGCACCGGAGGACAAACTATCCGTATGCAGGTTACTGCTGAACAATATGCTTATCAAAATCTTCAAGATATTGCAAGATTTGGAGGAAATAGGTTTATGCTTAGCCAAGTTCAAAAATATATTTATGGACAAAACTCTACTAATAATTTTGATTCAAACTTTGTTCTGTCGTTATTTGAATATGTTAGAACATTTTTCAATGACGCAATGTTTTTTACATTATTACCAAGTTTAAATCTTACTTCACCCGAAGACATACAAAAAGTTGGAATTTTACTTCAAAGGCTCAATTCAGTAATTCAACCATCTACTTTAAATGGAAATTTTACTATGTCATTTGGTGGCAATGATATCGATACTTTATCAAGATGTGAGAAAACTTATAAAGCCCTAACTAATCCAAAGCAAGAAGGAATTGCATCTAGAGGTTTAGAAGAAGGGTTTACTCTAAGAATAAAAGGTTATAATCTGAAAAATACGTCTGTATCACAAGATATGCTATACATAAAGGATTTAACTCTTAAACCAGGTTATGTATATGCAATTTCTGGAAAAATAGGAACGGGAAAAACCACCTTTCTATCTGATATTGCTAATAGCTTAAATAGTGGGGTATTTGAAAGCTCTGGAACAATATACTACCCAACCATTGATGGCGAAAAAATTCCAATGATATTTTGTGGGACTGAACCTTTTAGTCCTCCAGACACAACTTTATTTCAAAGGCTTACTTACAGACTACCTCAAAAATATGTTGATAGAAATGCTTCTTCTCTTAACGATGAAATTCTGAATCTATTTGAAATGTTTGGTCAAAATAGTTTTACTGAAAAAACTTTATCCAGTAAAGAGTTTAAAGGTAGCACTGGCCAAGGAAAGATCACTATATTAATTGCGGCAATAATATATAAGCATTATCTAAACTCACCAGTGTTATTTGCTATTGATGAAACCTTAGCTAACCTAGATAGAGGCACGTTTGGTTCTGTTTGTAAAATTATTGGATCAAAATTTGAAGATTCAATAGTAGTATCTGTAGATCACAATTGGGAAAATAGTGATGGTTTTTATCATCGGAATATAGATTTAAGCTCATATGTTCCTGAGAATGATGAAGTTAAAATGGGAGGAGAATCAAGCCTAGATTTAGTTTTAGTCGAGTAGATTATGACTTGAGAGTTAAGCTATTCCCATTGCTAGCTTTATCATATAAGCAATTATATAGACCGTAGTAAAACCACCAAGCCAGAGTGCAATAAACCATAGCCATTGGGTTTGCTTTTTACTAAGCTTATTTTTAAGTAATTTACTCATAATTATCACCCATTTAATACATCGGGTCAGAGCTAGTTTTTCCTCTGAATATATAGTAGCTATATGCTGTATAGCATAAAATAATTGGTAAGAATATAGCTGTTCCTATTAGTAATATAGATTGAGATGTAGAGCTTGCTGCAGCCTGCCAAATTGTAAACTTAAACGGAACTATCCAAGGATATAGGCTTATTCCAAGGCCTAAATACCCGAGAAAAAATAAAATTAAAGTTGTAACAAAAGGTCTGGTCTCTCTCTTTGATCTTAAATCAAGCCATAATCTTATAAAACCAACTAGTGTTAATAGTGGAATAGGTAATAAATAAAAGAAATTTGGCATGCTAAACCATAATTTTATTATTCTCTCTTCTACAAATGGCATTGAGATGCTTATAGTACCCATTGATATTGCTACATAAACTAAAACATATGAAGCGACTTTCCTAGCCCATTCTTGAGTAATACCATTTGTTTTCATGATTATCCATGTTGATCCAAGTAGTGCATATGCAAATACTACTCCAAGTCCCGCAATAACACTAAAACCATTTGCCCAATCAAGCGCACCTCCTGCAAAATTTCTTCCTTCAACTTCAACGCCTTGTACAAAATTTCCTAGAATAATTCCTTGCATAAAGGCGGCCATGAGGGATCCACCATGAAATGCTACATCCCATATTTTTCTATGATCTTTGCTTGCTTTAAAACGAAATTCAAAAGCAACACCACGAAATATTAAACCAAGAAGCATTAACATTATCGGTATATAAAAAGCTGGCATAAGGATTGAATATGCTAATGGGAACGAAGCAAATAATCCGCCGCCGCCAAGTACTAGCCAAGTTTCATTCCCATCCCAAAATGGTGCAATAGAGTTCATGATAGAATCACGGCATTTATCAGAAGGGGCAAATGGAAATATAATACCACAACCAAGATCAAACCCGTCAAGAGCAGCATAAAGAAAGACTGCTGTCGCAATTATAAAGCCCCAAATAAAAGGAAGATCAATATAAGCTGAAAAATCTAACATTCCTATTTCCCCACACCTCTAGTAGTTAATTTTTTTGTAATTGATGCTTCTATAGAATGACTATAAAACTCTTCATCATCATTGGCAATTTGTGGACCTTTGCGAATTAATTTGATGATATAAAAGCTACCTGCTCCAAAAACAAATATATAAGTGATAATAAATAGCAGCAAAGTAATAGCTATCTGCTCGCTAATAACTGGCGATACACCTTCACTTGTACGTATAATACCGTATGCAACATATGGCTGCCTGCCCACTTCAGTAACAAACCAACCAGCAAGCAGCGCAATAAAACCTGATGGCGTCATAGCCATGCACCAATACTGGAACCACCTCGTTTCAAATAGTTTTTTGCGAAAGAACAAGATCACCGCAACTATACCTGTAAATATCATTGCAAAACCAATTGCAACCATAATTCTAAATGACCAAAAAGTAATTGCCACAGGCGGCCTTTCATCTGGATTCCATTCTTTAAGACCTTTTATCTCCCCATCCAAACTATGGGTTAATATTATGCTTGCTAATTTTGGAATTATTATCTCATAATGATTAGTTTCGCCTTCTTGGTCTGGAATAGCAAAAAGCCTTAACCCAGCACCGCGTTCCGTTTCCCACACACCTTCCATTGCTGCGATTTTAGCTGGCTGATGTTCTAGAGTATTCAGCCCATGCGCATCACCAACAAATAGCTGTATTGGAGCAACAAAAACTGCCATTAACATTGCCATTGCAAACATTATTTTAGCATGCTTAACATGTATATTACGCCATAGATAATACGCACTAATACCACCAACTGTAAAAGCAGTAGTTAAGTATGCCGCAAGAAGCATATGTACAAGGCGATATGGAAATGATGGATTAAATATTATCTCAAGCCAACTTGTTGGGTATAATAATCCATCGCTACCTACTTCAAATCCTTGAGGAGTTTGCATCCAACTATTTGCTGATATTATCCAAAATGCAGATATAAAAGTTCCAATTGCTACAATGCACGTTGAAGTAAAATGCATTTTTTTACTAACTCTCCCCCAGCCAAAAAGCATAATCCCTAAAAAAGAGGCTTCTAGAAAGAATGCTGTTAGAACTTCATAACCAAGAAGTGGCCCAATAACATTACCTACCCTATCAGAAAATACCGACCAATTCGTGCCAAATTGATATGACATTACAACGCCGGATACAACACCCATACCAAAACATACAGCAAAAATCTTAATCCACATTTTGTATAATTCTTGGTATATTTGATAACCAGTTTTAAGCCATCTCCATTCAAGTACGGCCAGCCAACTGGCAAGACCAATCGTAAAAGCAGGAAATACAATATGAAAGCTAATAGTAAAAGCAAACTGGATACGTGCAAGTAGGACTGGATCTAAATCTAGCATAGCTAAAATATGTTCTATAAAATATAAGTTATAAGTAATTTAGGTTATCAAACTCACGCCGTCAATGAATTGGTGTACTTACAATGGAAGATAAATTTAGTCTAAAAATAATCAAACATTGCCAACAATAATTCTGTCTTCATATTAAAAAATACATGTTTCGCAACTATAGGTTGATTTATAACTAATAATAAGTTAACTTATTTTATAGATATTTAATCTGAGTAGTTTTACATAAAAGTAACTATTCTTACATACCCAGAGGAGATAATGTTCAGGTTAGGGTGCAATATCAAGCATCTTACTAGTAAAGTCTTAGCACATTTTCTAGCGGTGATGCTGACTCTTTCTAATTGCTTCACCTCTTATGCGCTAGCTACAACTATTGTTCCAGATAGTAATATTTCTGGCAACAATGTCTATATGGATAAATCAGCGAATAGTATACCTGTGGTTAATATCAACGATCCAAACGTAGCTGGCGTTTCCCATAATCACTTTACAGATTTTAACGTGGGCACAAGAGGCGCCATCATTAACAATAGTTCTGTAAACGCAGTATCTAAAATTGGTGGCGTAGTCGCGGGAAATGCAAACTTAACGCACTCTGCAAATACTATTATAAATGAAGTAACTGGAACAAGTAGATCTCAAATCCATGGACCACAAGAAATTTTGGGCAAATCCGCTGATTATATACTGGCTAATCCTAATGGAATTTCCGTAAATGGGGGCGAGTTTATTAACACTCAGAGCGCAATTTATACAACCGGTAAAGCTCTGTTAGATTCAAATGGGAAACTGGAAAAATTTCTAATCGAAAAAGGCGATGTTGAAATTGATGGAATAGACATAGATTTATCAAACCTTGATTATTTTGAGATTATTGCAAGATCAGTAAAATTAAACACAGCTATTTATGCTAAAAGAGATAAAGGGCTAGTAGATAGTCAAGACACCGAATTAAGCATCGTTGCAGGAACTGGCGAATATAATGTAAAAAGCAAAGAACTCACACAAAAACATACTAGTTCTGATGTACCTTCATTTGCTATTGATACTTCAAAACTTGGTGGTTTATATGCAGGTAAAATTAGATTGGTTAGCTCTGAATCAGGCGTTGGCGTCAATTTTCCAGACATCCAATCCACTACTGGAGATGTTGAAATTTCAGCAGACGGTAAGATAACCCATAAAAACATTTCATCGGCAAATAAGATTAAAGTTGTATCAAATAATGATAAAATTATCGCCTCATCTGGCAAAAAATCTATTGCTCAAGGTGATACACAATATATAGCTAAAAAAGGTATTGAGCTCCAAAGTGGAGCGGCAATTGCGTCTCAAGGATCTGTACAATTAGAGTCTTCAGATGGAGTAGTAAAAAATCAAGGAATAATTGCATCCCAAGGCAAAAAAGGCATATCTATAGATGCAGTTGGCGTACAAAATAGTGGTATTGTCCTTACTGATCCAGGAACTCTAGGTACTGTATCAATTAGCTCAAAGGATACTATAGACAATAATGGTATAATAAAAACAGATTTAGCTCTTACAACCAGATTCCAAAATGGTTTTCGTAATACAGGAAAAATTACTTCCAAAACCGCTTCACATAGAGGAGATAGATTTGAAAACACTAAAAATGCTGAAATCTATACTCAAGATGTATCTTTTGTATATTTATCAGGGAATTTTACCAATACTGGAAGCATAACCACAGAAAATTTTGGAATTGTCTCGGAGTCAGGAAAATTAGTAAACTCTGGACTAATTAAATCAAAAAGCGTTAATTTTAGTGGAGATGAATTTGAAAATACCTTAGGAGCAGAGATACATGCTCGAGAAAAAGTATTACTGTCCTTAGATAATAATTTTGCCAATGCAGGTAGCATCTATTCTAGTGGATTGGAAGTATTATCTAAATCTGGGAAAATAGTAAACTATGGGACTATAGTTTCAGCAAAAGGTGGATCATTTGACGCGTATCTAGATTTTACTAATACTGGAAACATAGCGACAATAACTGCTCCACTGCAAGTCACTTCTAAAACACAGAGACTAATAAATTCTGGAAAAATTTCTGCCCCTAAAATGAGTATTGCTACCAGAGGAGATATAGAAAATAGCGATACTATACTTACTAGTTTGCTAGACATAATTTCGGCTCATGGTGGATTATCGAATTCAGGAACTATTAAATCCTTAGGAAAAGCAACTATATGCCTTGCGGATAATTTTTCTAACGAGAGAGGTCTGTTATTTACAACTAAAAATTTGGCATTAAGTACTGGTGGAAATCTGTTAAATGATGGTGAAGGAGGGATAATTTCTAAAAAAGGTATGTCACTGAAAGCCAGTGGAAAAATAGAAAATAAAGGACATATTGAAGCCAAAAAATCAGTTTCTGCAGATACTGATAGCACTCTAGATAATTCGGGTAGCATCTATTCTGATAGTGATATTGTTTTATCAAGCGTGCAAACTATTGTTAATTCAGTTTCCGGAGTAATCAAATCAATAGGTTCTCAAGAAATAACCTCAAAATCAGCTGGATTTAACAATCAAGGGAAGATTGAAAGTAAAACAGACTCAGTAACACTAACTACCAATAATGATGTAGAAAACTCTGGTTCAATTATCGCACATCAGGATATTACTTCTATTGGATCAAAAAATATAAATAATTCTGGTTCAATACTTGCCTCTAGAGATACGAGGCTTGGAACACTAGGAAAATTCGTCAATAGTAAGGATGCCAATATCGGCTCTGGTAAAAATCTTACACTCATTGCAGTTGGTGACGTAGATAACGAAGGAGAGATATTAGCACTAAACGGCACCGCTAGTATCAAATCTAGTGAAAATATTATTAATAGAGAAGGCGGCAGTATAAGTACAGAATTAGGCTCAGAAATTAGAGCCGATAAGGACATTGTTAATAATGGCACCCTAGTTTCTGAAAATAATATTGATATTAAAGCAGAAGAAGACATTCATAATGGAACCACAGGACAAATTAGATCTGGAAAAAAAGTTACAATATCATCTGAAACGCAATCAATTACTAATGATGGTATAATCGGGGCAGCTAGTGATGTGTTACTCGAATCAGAAGAATCGATAGAAAATAATGGATATATTCTCAGTGATGGAACCACAGATGTTAGCGGACAATCAATCACAAATAACAGACAAATTAACGCTGCAAAATCTACAAAATTACTTGCCGAAACATCTGTAAAAAATAATGGCCTTATCTTAAGCGATGAAGCTATAGAAGTAGAAGGACAATCAATCGTAAATCTTGGACAAATTAATTCTAAACAATCTACAAAATTACTAGCTATAGATGATATTGATAATGTTGATTCTGGACTTATTGAATCTGGTGGTGATTTAACAATAATCAGTGAAAGAGGTCATGTAAAAAATACAAATTCAGATCCAGACAAATTCAGCAAAAGCGGTATTATTGCCGCAGGTAAATCCACTATTGAAGCCGCTCTTGGTTTTGAAAATACTAAGGCTCACTTAGAATCTGGAAAATCCTTAGAAGTTTTAATTCCAAGCTCATTCCTAAATGATTCAGGTAATATGATAGCTGGAGAATCCATAATACTTAGGGTAGATGGCGATGTACAAAACCTAAATGGAGGTGCCCTGCAAGGGCTAAGAAGCCTGAACATCAGCAGTTTTGATAGTCTTTTGCCATCTCGAAGCTTTCAAAATGAAGGTACTATTACAGCAGGTTTTACTGGTAAAGATGCTCCGACGATTATGGGTAAAGTTAATATCCTAACTAAAGAAGCAATTGAAAATTCTGGTGTTATTCAAGCAACAAGCGACGTTGCATTAGAATCCACAGAAGACCAAATACAAAACCATGAGATTATCCTATCTAAATCTGGAAAAATTACTGCAAAATCAAGTGAAGATATAGAAAACTCAGGATTAATTGAATCAAACCAAGCTTTATCTCTTGTTAGCGAAGGTGGATCAATTGAAAATTCTGGCGCGATTGTTTCCGTTGATGGATCTATATACTTAACTGCAAAAACTGAAGTTGCTCATACTAAAGGTATAATTAAGGCAAAAGAAGATCTAAACATTACTGCTAAAACTAAAGGGATAACTGCTAATAGTGATATAGTTTCAACTGATTCTGATCTTAACATAACCTCCCATGATGATATTAGCTCAACAGGTATCCTACAAGCAAAAGAAGACGTAACTATCACAGCAACTGACGGGAGTTTCCATAATGATTCAGGAAATGTTCTAACGGCCGATGGAACTGTAAATATTAGTGCTACCTCTGTTAAGAATGATTCTACTGGTCCTAAAAATGGCTATCTACAAGGCAATGAATTACATGTAACGGCTACCTCTGGAGATATTGAAAATACAGGAGTTATGTACTCTAGAACTAGCGGAACAGTTGGCGCAAAAAATAGCGTAATAAATAGTCAAAATATTGAGCTCGGAGATGGCTCCACTATTATAGCAAGAGATAAGGATATTATAAATACTGGCCTGATTTCAGGGGCAAACGATCTTGAAATATCCGCTGCAGATATAATTAGTAACAGCGGAGAAATAAATGCTCCCGAGCTAACACTAAAAACAGCAAAAATAGTTGATAATAAGGCAGGCGCGGGTATCTCATCTTCGAGCAAAATTGCTATGATTAATACGCAAGCTATTAATAATGCTGGTCTAATTGACTTTGGCGTGATGGATGCAACTACCGGCATTACTTCTGTCTGTTACAAATTCAGGGACATTAAAAGGCAGCACTGAAATAGTAAAAGATGGAGTTGAATTTGTTAAAGAACATCCATGGGAAACTCTAGAAACCGCAAGCGATGCAACTGCACTTGTAACTATGGGACCAGCTGGTCTTGGAGCTAAAAAAATAGCTTTTGAATCAATAAAACAAACTGCAAAAGAAATAGGCCCAGCAGTTGTAAGATTTCTTGCCAAAAGAAGTCTAAAAGCCAATGGAGTCCAAAAAATAAGTTCTCCTCCTAGTGGTAAAATTATTGAACATTCCATATTATCAGAATCAACAGTTACCTCACCACAAACTGTAACCAAATCAACACAAAAATCTGATATTAGCACTGTTTCAAAACGTTCCGAAACATCTGGAATTACTTTAAGTGGTAAAAACGCAAGAGTCCGTGATATACTTGGCGGCAATGGTGAAAATATTTCCGCTGAAGACTTCCAGCTCCAACTACAAGCTGAACAGGCTCTTGATGCGCATGCGAAGAAAGATAGTACTACTACTCCATTGCTTCCAAATGAAGGTAAAGTGGGAAGTTATGGAGAGTTAAAGAAATTATCTAAAAATGAAAGGTTTAATTTACATGCTCACCACGGGCCTAATGATTTATACATGAGTAATTTAGGGGTTAGCAAGCAAGATGGTATTTCAATCCTGGTTAGAAACACATTGCATAGAGAAATACACAAAAAATTAAGAATTCAAGATCCGACTTTATCACCTAGAAGCGCTCTGGCTCAAAGTATTTTAAGAACAAGAGAAGTTTATAAAGAACACGATTTATATTTGCCTCAGATGCGTTCTGGATTACAAGATAAAATTACTAAAAGTAAAGAAACTCATCCAGATTTATTTGAAAAGTAATCAATATGGAAAATTTAAACAAATTATATAAACAATTAGATCAGTATAAGGATTTTAATAAGAACGATAATGATCAAAAATTTTTGGAGATTGTTGATAAAATTGTAGATTTTCACGATCCTAAATCTTTTAAAATTTTAATAAAATATTTTGATGACTCAGATAGAGGCTGGGTGTTACCATGCTTGGTTAGTGCAGTAATTGATTATCTAGATGAAGAAAAATATACAATCTGTTTTTTAAAAGATTTTAATACTATGTTTCCTCATGCTAAAGAGTTTTGTTCTGAATTATTTTATCCGATAATCCTAGAAAAGGAATGTTTAAAAACCTTCAAACAAAACATATACTTAGCAGACAAAATCTCTCTAAAGCAGTTATTTGATTTAATCTATGAAGAATCTGAAGAACATCGTCCAATCATTGATGAACTAAAAGAAGTACTCAATAAATCCTGATAAAAACTATAGGAGTTTTTATTATAGCTAATTTATATGACTGAAACTAAAGAAACTACTAAAATATTATTTAGCTTTTTACTAATAGCTCTTCTGTTTCAAAATATGGCTGAAAAAACCAGCGAAGATGTTGGCACATTATGGAGAGATGAAGCTCTATCTAGCGGCCTTGCTCTGGGTCAGTCAGTAGTCGGTGACATAGCCCTAGAAAAAGGCTTCAAGACCGGCAGCGCAGAAAAAGTAGCCATGCACACCCTGACCGGAACCGCCTACAGCGCTCTAACCGATACCTCCCCAATCTCCGGCGCAATCGGCGGAGCTACTAGCGAGTTCGTTGCCGGCGTCATGGAATCCGGCAAAGGAGTAAACGGCCCACCTCTAACCCAAGAACAACAGCGCCAACTAAACAACCGCATCAAAGCCACCACAAAACTAGTAGCAGCCACTGTCTCTCTCCTTACCGGTGGTAGTGCCAAAGACATAACCACCGCCACTAACGTGGGTGAAAGTGCGATTAAACATAATCAAGAACTCCATGATAAAGATAGAGAAGTATTAACTGCCACAAAAAAAGAAAATCCTCTTATTGATCCTGAAGAATATGAAGGAGCTATATTAAAGCTTAACGGTGCAACGGATACGATTAATCCTGATAAGGATAATCCTGAATCAGTCGCTGAGTTACAAAGACTAATTGCCAAATCAACTCCTGAAAGAGAAGCGGAAATAATTGATAAAGCTGGAGATCTTGGCTATGACGAGCTGCTTGACAGGACTGCTTGAGGCAAAACTAGAGATTACTTAGTAAAAGAGGGCCCACTCAAAAGAATTAGAGGTGCAACACAAATATACTCATCAACAGTAGATTTAGACGGTGAAGGATTTATTGACGGAGTATCAAAGCTTACAAACTTACCAATAGCTAAAGTTTATAACGCACTCACTGGTGATGCTAGCACAAGTGATAAAATGCTTGCACTGAGTCCTTTTGGCAGTAGTCATAACGCATCAGGAACAGGAGAAGCTAACCGAATATTGCAATCACTTCATACACCTGTACATTCTCCGCTTTTAGGAACGTTGGATGCTGCTGGGGAAGATTTCTCAGTAACTAGTTCAAAAGTAATTTTAGGCGGTGCATTAATCAAATATGGGCACATGGGACTTAACGTTGCAGCTGGCACTAAATACGGTCAATATGCAATAGGAAAAACCGATCAAGCGCTCAGCTATGCAGCCAGCACCAAAGTTGGACAAACCGCAACCAAAATCGCATCCACCACCACCAACTGGGCCCTGGAACTTGCTGGTAAAACCGTCAAAACTAAAAACCCACCTGTTGTAACTGGAGCATCTAAAACTACCAAAGTTACGTCATCATCTGAAACTAGACGAGTCAAAGACGTCCTAGGAGGCAATGGCGAAAATATCTCTGCCGAAGAATTCCATCTCCAGCAAGAAGCTGAAAGGTTGCTCGATGCTCATAAGGCTGGTACGGTTAAAGGGAGTGGAAGTGGTAGCTCTGGTGTTAGAAAATTGAAAGCACCTGAATTTCATGGTGGAAAATTATCTGAATCAGAATTTTTACAATCAGCGCTCAAATATCTAGGAAAAGATTATAGAAGCTTACCAAATGGTAGATATATCTCTAAAGATGGTCTAAGACAAGTTAGATATGGGAGACATGAAGTATCTAGTAAACAACATCATGCACACTTTGAATCATACGATAAACCTAATGGTAGAATTGTAGAAAATACTATGGTTGAAATTGTAAAAGGAAAATAAAATGGAATATAAAGTATTAAAAAGCGTAAATATTAATAAAAAAATATCCTACAGAAAAACTGTTCACAAAATTGGCAATGAAATACTTAAAATTCCTAGTAAATTGCAAATAGTACAATATAAAAATGATTCAGGATTCTATTTATTATACCTCAACTCAAAAAGCCAGGAGATAACTGATACATACCATGAAAACTTGCAAATGGCATTAGATCAGGCAAAATGGGAATTTAATATAGAAGAAGATGATTGGTATGAAAATAAGGTTAAGCTTTGATCAAAAAGATATTTTAATAAAAGTAATAGAATACTTTAATTGGTTTTATAAATTCGATTTTACTATACATCCTACATGTGTGGTTTTAGATAATCTAGGAGAAGATGAGGCTATAGAATTAAGAGAATTATGCTCAAGATATTTGGTAAAATATGGATTTGATAGTAATTACAATACCAATAAAGAGGGTAAATTACTAGAAAATCTGATAGATAAACTATTTATTGAATAATAAGTGTCTTAATCTTGTTTGTAGCATTTTCAATGAATTCTCTCCTCCCCACTCTCAAACGCATCTTCACCTTCTTCTTGGCCTTCATGTTCTGCACAGGAGTGCTAGCTAACACTCATTCTTCCCAAACTCAATCGTCTAGATAAGCAGCACTTACTGGCCTTGCTTCTACTGGCTCTGTGTCATTAATCAACAATAATTTCGATCTTGGCAAAACAGCCAGTGACTTAGCCTCCTCAGATTCTCTATATAATCTCGGCCTAAACACACTCACTGCTGGCCTGACATTTGGTATTGCCGATAAGTTACAAATCGGTCAGATCAAAGCTGGAATGGACGTAGCCCAGCGTGCTACGATCTTAGCTAAAACTGGAGCCATAGGAGTCGGAGTACGCGGCGCACTATCCTCTGGCACCGGTGAAAAACTAGCAGACATAGTCAAAGGCGAAACGCTCTCTGGTGGCCTTGCTTTGGGACAATCAGTAGTCGGTGACATTGCCCTAGAAAAAGGCTTCAAGACCGGCAGCGCAGAAAAAGTAGCCATGCACACCCTGACCGGAACCGCCTACAGCGCCCTAACCTGTGCAAACCCCTTTATCGCCAACTCCTTAAACTTCTCTCTCATCTACAAACCAGCAACCATCAGGTGAACAAAATCTATCACCTACCCTATTACTCTTCTGTACGAAGTATCTCATTATCAATGAGTTTTTTCTGGTATTCTTTACCAAGTTTCTTAATAGAATATAACCAGAGTATGCCTATTACTACTGTTGCAATTAAAAAGAAAGGCGTTGCTTCTGTATATGTATATTCAGGTCGTAGTATAAAGATAATTGTCTGGATAATTGCACCACTGGAAGCAAATATGATACCAAGTATATAAACAGCAACTCTACCCTTTGATTTTATTTCATTATTGAGAGGTATGAATGCCATTTCTTTTGTTGAATCTAATAATGAAAATTTAGCAGCTTTACCCAGAATAAGATGCACAGAACCTATCACTGAAATTATAGTAAGCGACTCGGTACTAAGTAGTGTTGCAACTTGTAGACCTATGGTGTTTTCAAACATGATAAATGAGAATAATACAAGCCCAATACAAAGAATTAGTAACGGAGTAATTATCGCAGCAGTCGACCATGAAACTCTTCTGACAATATTAGTACCAATCAGCATAAGGATAATTATTACAAAACTTTGATAAGTTAGGAGTTTCCCTATATATGAAGCATAACCTCCAACAGTTGGATATAGTTTCATTAACTTAGATTTCCAGATACTTCCTATAAAACTAGTTGAAATTTGATATCCTATAGTCATCATAGAGATCAGCACAAGATATTTTGATGTAAAAATTAGCTTAAAACTATGAATAAGAGACGGTACGATTTTCTCCTTTTTTTTAGCACTTGATTGCTCTCCATTATACAAACGAGGATCCGTAAGAACATTATTATTGATCCAGCGATAGAGGAATACAATAGCAACTCCACTAATCAATAAAGTGCATAAAGCTGGTATTAATTTTACTTGAGTCGGAACAAATTGTTTAACAATACTCGTATCCTCATTTAATAAGTAATAGAATGAAACTCCTAATAATAGAGGGGCAATACTGCTTAGTAGAGCAAACATAGGATAGAAGCGCTTTGCTTCTGAGGTTGTAGTGATTTGATTTGCAAATTGCCAAAATAGTATGCTCAACATCATTACTCCCCAAAGATGCGTGATTACGTAAAAGAATGCATAAATCCAGCTACCTCCAATCCTAACAAACCACTGTGAATGAGGATATGCTTTTACCAGCACATCAATTGTACTTGCTGAAGGATGGAATATTGCAGGATTTGGATATAAAATGAATGTAAAAAAGGCATAAAAAGCTAAAAAGAAAGATATTACCGTATAGAATATTTTCTGTTCACTCATTGTGTCGCATAATCTTAAGTATATTACCATCATAAGAATAGATAATGGTAATATTAAATATACTTTTATAAAGCTGATTGCTTCTACTCCAATATGATTAATAACTAGAGCATCTTTTATAGAGTTAGCAGTGGAATAGTTAAAAATGATGCAGATCATCATTAGCGCCATTGGAATAAACTTTTTATTCTCATAACTTTCAATTGGCCAGAATATCTTTCTTAGCTCGGTAATATAATTTTTATTTTCGTACTCAATAGCCATTAACAGTCAAACCAATTCATTATTTTTACATATAAATATCATCAATTAAGTATTATATCTATAATATATTTTCCTTGCCGTAGTAAATCTTCACTATAATCAGATTGAAAAGTTGAAAAGGTAGAAAGTCATTTATAATACATTCATTTTGCCGCATAAATTAAGGAATATTCAATAAATCTGCATTGTAAGTGTATTTATTTATCTAAATACGCCAGTTTGTTAACTAAATATTGACAATTTATATATAGAATCCGCGAATAAAGTAATGGTGATTTAGTTTGATGCTAGTGGCAAAACTTAGACAATGCCTATGTAAGAGTATGTATGCCAGGAACGAATGCTAAAGCTTCAAATAAATCATACAAAAAATAAAATGGATTACATACTGATATGCAAGCTATAATTTTAGCCGGAGGAAAAGGAAGTAGACTTTGGCCAGTTTCCACCGAAAACAACCCCAAACCATTTATTAAAATTAATAGCCATTTGAGTTTACTCCAGCAAACTTATTTAAGAGCTAAAAATCTTGAAGAAATATCCGGTATAATTACAGTCGCTAATAGTAAGTTTATAACCCAAATTAATAGTGAGTACTCAAACGCAGCTGATGTTGAAAGTTTGTTTACTAAAAATAGTTTTATTTCTGAACCTATATCACGTAATACAGCGCCCGCAATAACAGCTGCTGCAATTCAGGTTAATAGATTATATGGACCTGAAGAAATGATGTTAATACTACCATCTGATCATATTATTGATGATAAAACGGAATTTAAAAAATCTATTGCAAAGGCCAAGCAGCTTGCAGAACTAAATAAGATAGTAACTCTTGGCATTACTCCAGATCATCCTAGTACGAGTTATGGTTATATCAGACAAGAAAATGAGAGAATCTTAGAATTTATTGAAAAGCCAAATATTGACTTAGCTAGAAATTTCATTGATAGCAATGAATATCTATGGAATTCTGGTATATTTTGCTTTAAAGCAGGTAGTTTTCTGGAAGAAATGGAAAAAAATGCACCCTCTATTTTGCAGGATGTAAAAAATTGTATTAGTGCATCAAAACTATCCAATAGTAATGATTATTCAGAGTTGAAACTAAATCTGGATAGTTTTTTATCAATAAAGACAAGTTCAATTGACTATGAATTAATGGAGAAATCTAAAAATTTAATGGTTGTGCCTAGCAATTTTGTATGGAAGGATGTTGGTAACTGGGAATCCTTAAGCACATGTTATACTGCGGATACTGACGGAAACAAAATTAATGGCTCAGTCATATTGAAAGATACTAAAAATTGTTACATTGAAAACAAAGAAAAAAATGTTGCTGTAATTGGAGCACAGAATTTAACAATAATAAACTCAGATAACGGTATACTCATAGCCGATAAAAACCGCTCGTCTGAAGTGAAGAACTTATTTTTCGAAGAAGAAAACAACAAAAATAGTCAATTTTCTTGGGGACAAACAAAAAGATTTGCAAGAAATAATGGACCTAATATTATCGAAATCACTATATACCCTAAGAAGACTTTTAGAATAAATGAGTATTTTGACTATACTTCAAACTGGATGGTAGTATCAGGAATCGCAGAATTCTCAAGTAATAATTCAGTCACCATCCTTTCTGACAATGAATCAAAACATATTTCTGATGATTCAAATTTTTATATTACAAATGTAAGCTCAAAATCTTTGATTATATTTTCTATTCAATTAGATGATTATATGCTAGAAAATGGTATCGCTAGTTTAGAAAATAATTTTGGTCTGAAGAAAAATGAAAAAATTACAGTGCTTTAAAGCGTATGATATCCGTGGAAAAATACCTGAAGATTTGAATATAGAACTCGCATATTTGATTGGTAAAGCGTATGCAGAAATTATCGATCCAGGAAAAATAATCATTGGATACGATATAAGACTAGAAAGCATAGACCTTGCAAACGCTTTGATTAATGGACTTACAGATTCTGGTGTTGATATTATTAATATTGGATTATGTGGCACTGAAGAAGTATATTTTCATACATTTGCACAAGAAAATGAAGGAGTTGGAGGCGGAATTATGGTAACAGCAAGCCATAATCCGAAAGGTCATAATGGTATGAAGATGGTTAAGTCTTCAGCAAAACCAATGTCTGGAGCAGATGATCTCAAAATTATACATGATCGTGTTTTAGAATTGAGTAAATCAAATAATGGATTTTCTTCAACTAGGAAAAAAGGCCAGATCGCTTCAGCAGAGGACAAATTTTCATATATTGCGCATATTTTGGATTATGTAAATGACGAAAATTTACGTCCACTTAAAATTGTCGTAAATCCTGGAAACGGACCTGCGGGGCAAATTATTAAATTACTGGAAAAAAAATTACCATTTGAGTTTATTTATATACATGAAATACCTGATGGAAATTTCCCAAATGGTGTACCAAATCCAATGATCACAGAAAATAGAGCTGTAACTTCTAATGCAGTGATAAAAAATAATGCAGATTTTGGTATTGCCTGGGATGGTGATTTTGATAGATGCTTTCTGTTTGACGAAAAAGGACAATTTATAGATGGCTATTATCTAGTCGGCATGCTTGCTCAAAGCTTCTTAAGCAAAGCTCCAGGTGAAAAGATAATTCATGATCCAAGACTCATATGGAATACACTAGACATTGTAAAAAGTAGTGGTGGTATGGCAGTTGAAAGTAAATCCGGACACAGCTTTATTAAAGAAAAAATGCGCGAAGTAAATGCAATATATGGCGGTGAAATGAGTGCTCATCATTATTTCCGCGATTTCGCATATTGTGATAGTGGTATGATTCCTTGGCTTCTTGTCTCTGAATTATTATGCAAATCTACCGTCAAATTATCTGAATTAATTAAGCAAAACATGGAAGCATATCCATGCAGCGGAGAAATAAACTATCAAGTAACAAACATAAAACAATCTATTGAGAATGTTAAAAAATACTACTCAAGCAAAGGTGCAAAAATCGATTATGTTGATGGAATTAGTATAGAATTTGCAGATTGGCGTTTTAATTTACGGGGATCTAATACGGAACCCTTACTTCGATTAAATCTTGAAACCAAAGGACAAAAAGTTTCTATTGACCAAAAAGTGAAGGAAATCGAATCTGTAATATTAAGTTAAGACTATAGAATAGTTTATTATAGAATATCTCTTAAATAGACTAAACTCGTTTTGTTTGCTATAGTAATTTAAAGTGGATTTAGCAAAGAATAATATGACTGTACCAAAAATTTGGGTTTTGGTTGATAATAGGGTAGGAAATGCAAACCAAGCAATAGTTTTGGCTGAAAAAATAGGTCAACCGTTTGAAATAAAGCAAATTAACTACAATCATTTTGGCAAATTACCAAATTCTATTTTATCTTTATTTCCAATACATGTAAAAAGTAGTGTTCTCAAACAGCTTAGATCAGAAAATATTCCAGATATAATTATTTCGGCTGGAAGGCGCACGGCTGCTCTTGCAGTACATTTAAAAAAAATATCGAACAATAAATCCAAAATTATTCAGATAATGCGTCCAAATTTGGACCCAAAAGAGTTTGAGTTAATTATACTACCTCAACATGATGTATATAATTATACATTACCTAATATTGTTAGGATCCTTGGAGCTTTAACCAATGTTCAGGAAAAACTCCCAAAAGTCAGAGATAGTTTTGAAAATAAATACCCTGACATAAAAAATTTTATTGCTGTTATTATTGGTGGCTCAACCAAAAACTACAAATTAACCATAGAAAATGCACAAGAGTTAAGTGAATCTCTTATCACTGTTGCAGATAGCCACTCTCTTGCATTATTCATTACTTTCAGCCGAAGAACTCCTAAAAATGTAAAAGAATATTTTCAGGAAAAGTTTCCATGGCCTAATATCTGTTATGACCCTGAAAGTGGTGAATCAAACCCATACCCTGCAATACTTGGGTCTGCTGAATTTATTGTTTCAACACCGGATTCTATATCAATGTGCAGCGAAGCAGCAAGTACAGGAAAGCCAATATATATATATCGTCCAGATAATTTTACCTTAAAGAAGCATAATTTTTTCATTCAACAACTAGTTGACCTAGGAATAGTACGTAGATTAGACAGAAATACTAATTTTCTGGAACCCTACAATTATGAACCATTGTCAGAAATAAACAAAGTTGTAGAAATAATACAAAAAGATATACTTTAAGTGATTGCTAGTACAGGTATTATAATGTATGCTATCTATGAGTTTTTAGATTAGATACTAAAAAACTTACTGTTAGAAGACTATAGTTGTTTTTATTATATTGAAAACTGAGAGTGACGAGCTTTAGCTTAATATAATTAAGTTAACTCAGAAATACGAAGTTATTAATTTGAGACGAATGACTATTATATAAATTTATTCAATTACCTCGATTACTAAAAATTCATTTTTAAAGAGATCTTTGATATAAGCCTTTTTCCAGCAGAAGTATTAGAATATTAAACTAACTCAAAATATTATAATGCACCAATTTTGATGCTCAAACACTATAAACAATAACGAGGTATTATGGCTAGTGGAAAAGTAAAGTGGTTTAATCCAACCAAAGGATACGGATTTATTCAACCTGATGAAGGTGGAAAAGATGTATTCATACACATCAGCGCTCTAGAAAGAAGCGGCATTGATAATCTTAACGATGATCAAGCAGTAACTTTCGAACTTGAAGAGCAAAATGGTAAGATTTCAGCTGTTAAGATTGAATTAGCATAATCGGTATATCATTTTATATAAAAAAGGCCTATAGCAAATGCTTTTAGGTCTTTTTTTTTATGCAAAAAATTAAATTTGAGGTGGTCTACAAATATGCATTGTAGCTACCACACCGAACTTATATCATATTTACTTTTTTATTTGTTGTATGGATTGTTTAAGATAAAACTTGCTTTAAAAAATCACTTTATTATCTGCAAGAAGAAACACAACTTAGCAATATATCAACTTAATAATATACGCCTACACTAGCCGATTGCCGTGCTTCGCTAGCTATAATAAATAATCTCTATGCATTTTATCACTTGTTAAAAACTATAAGAAACGTAGCAATCTATACGTCTTCAGTTACAGAAAAAGCATATTTTCCTCTATTTCTTCTTCCAAACAGAAGTACCATCAGGCTTATCTTCTATTTCTATTTCCATATCGTTTAGTTCTTGTCTAATCTGGTCTGCTAACTGCCAATCTGTCTGCTTTTTAGCAATTAATCGTCTAGATAATAAATTCTCAATATGTTCAATTTGATTGTTATCTGAACCTTTAAACCATTCATCAACAGACTTACTCATTAAACCAAGAAAATTAGCGCATGCAAGCAACTTTGAAGCCAGCTTGCTTTTTCTTTTTATATCTGTCTCTGAATGAATTTGCTTGGCATAGTCATTAGTAATCTTGATTGCATTGCTGCTATTCATATCATCAAGTAAACAATTAAAAAATTGTTCCGGAACACTACTTACTTCAATGTTAGATAAGTTTTCAATTGCTCGATACCAATAAAAAATTGTCCCTTTTGCATCAGATATAGCTTTATCATTATAATCAATTGGCTTTCTATAATGATTGCTTAATAAAAACAGGCGTGCAACATCGCCTTTTATACCTTTCTTGCGCAAATCTTGGACTGTAGTAAAATTTCCTAATGACTTACTCATTTTTTCATGATTAACGGTTAAAAATCCATTATGCACCCATAATTTTGCAAACTTTGATCCAGGAAACGCTGAACAGCTTTGCGCTATCTCGTTGGTATGATGCGGGAAAATTAAATCTGCCCCACCTCCATGAATATCAAAATTCTCTCCTAAATATTTATAACTCATAGCTGAACACTCTATATGCCAACCGGGACGTCCTTCACCAAATGGGCTTTCAAATCTCGCTGACTCATCATCTTCCGAACTTGATGGTTTCCATAAAACAAAATCACCTGGATGTTTTTTAGCCTCACTTGCTTCAATTCTTACCCCTTGAAACATATCTTCAAACGAGCGACCGGAAAGCTTGTTATAATCCTGAGCTTTAGTCACATCAAAATAAACATGGCCATTCGCTTTATAAGCTATATTTTTTGCAAGAAGTTTATTAATGATTTCTATCATCTCCTTTAGATGTTCTGTTGCTTTTGGCTCTATATTAGGTCTCTTACAACCCAAATAATCCATATCGCCATGAAAATAATTAGTAGTTCTTTTGGTTAGCTCGGAAATAGAAATTTTTTCTTCAAGAGCTCTGATCATAATTTTATCATCAATATCAGTAATATTTCTTACATATCTCACGTGATCATAACCAAATAGATTGATTAATATACGATATAGCACATCATACACTACTACTGATCTTGCATTCCCAATATGAGGATGATCATAAACTGTCGGACCGCAAACATACATTTTAACTAATTTGTCATCAATAGGTGAAAAAAACTCTCTTTTTCTTGTTAGCGAATTATATAATGATAGCTTCATAACCTGGACAATATATTTTATAATCCTGGGAGTTTACATCATTTCTACTAGAATAGTATAGGAAAAAATTATAGTCTTATTTAAAGAGTGATTTACAACATTGATATCATTAGTTTATGGAACTAAAACCTAACGAAAAAAAGCTAGATCCAATTGATCAAAGTATCGCTATACAAATGGTGACTTTTAGTGTGGTGATAGTTGTTGTAATTCTTACCTTAGTTTCATTTATAAGAATATATTCAAATAAAAAAGAGCAGATCTTAAAGGATATGAAAATGGAATCGGAATTGCTAGAAACAGTAATTACTGACCACCTAAACTACTCTAGATATTTCATAAATATAATCGGTAGAAACATTCTCCGCGATCATAAAAATTTAAAACATATTCATAAAACTCTTAAAGATCACTTTACTTCACATGATTTTAATATGATGTTTGGTTGGAGAAAATTTAGTTGGATTAACGCAAATTTTTATGAGGTAGTTTCAAGTACAAAAGGAATCATAAATAAACCCAAATATGCAGAGTACATAAAAAAAATTATAGGAAAAAGAAAGATTAATAACTCTGACTGGAGAAATCATATTGTATTTCATACAAAAAAGAGTGCTATAAAAGGAAATAGTCTTAAAATTATAGATAACTTATCTGATCCAATTACTGAAAAATATCTTGGATCGGTACTCCTTAGTTACGACATTGATACTATGGTTCGGAGTCTTAACATGCGTAAGAAAAATAGGAGTACGCATTTTATTATACTTGACCAAAATATGAGAATCCTAGCGCGATCAAAGGATATTATCAGCAATGTAATTGATCATAAAGAAGAACTCGACCCTCACTTAAGTAAAATAGTAAAATCTCTACAAAATAATCAAAATGAGTTAAATGAAATATCTTATCTCGACATGATTAATGGACTAAATTACTTTGTTAGTTCATTAAAAGGACTTCCATTCACTATCATAGTAAATATCGATAATGAAGTAATCAAACAAGACATTATTGATAATCTTACCAAGAAATTCATAGAAGTATGTATCTTCGCTATCGCATGTTTATTTATGGTAATCTCAGTATACAAAAGGGAAACAAGACTCAGAACAAAAGCCGAAAAAGCTACAGCAGTTGCCAAAAGTGTAACTAAAGCAAAATCAGACTTTTTAGCATTCACTGCACATGAAATCCGGTCACCACTAGGTTTTATTCAAACTGGCTCAGAAATTATGAAAAAAGAGTTGTGGGGCAAACTTCCACCTAAATATAAAAAATACGCTGAAGGAATACACAAAAATTCTAACTTAATCTTAGACTTTATTAATGATATTCTTGATGAAAATCAAATCATTGAGGGTAAATTTAAAACTATAAATGCTTTAACTGATATCCCAGAAGTTATAAATGAAGCAATTAAACTATCTAATACGAGGTTTACTAAAAGAAGAATTAAAATTGAAAAAGAAATTGAAGAAAATCTTCCTTTATTAATCTGTGATGAAAGACGTATTCTGCAAGTATTTATTAATCTAATTAGTAATGCAATTAAATATTCCAAAGACGATACAACAATTACCATTTCTGCAAAAATCATTAGTAATAAAATGGAAATAAAAGTTATGGATCAAGGGATTGGAATGAAAGAAGAGGATATACCTATCGCACTTAGCGCTTATGGTACTCTCCAAGGAATTGACTACCAATCTACCGGCTCATATGGCCTAGGACTAGCTATAGTTAAAATGCTTTTAGACGCACATGACGCAATTCTGTCTGTTAGTAGTGTAGAAAAAAAAGGAACAACTATTAAAGTTATTTTCCCAAAATATAAATTAGTTTATAATGCATACAATAGAAAAAGATCCCGTAAGTAATTATAAATAATCCATGGAATATAATAATAGTGAAGAGTTCTTACAGAAAATAAAGAGGATTCCACTATCCATACCATTTCTTACATCAATACTAAGTATCTATGGCTTTGTTTTATTATATTCAGCGGCAGGTGGAAGCCTTGAGCCTTGGGCGGAAAAACAAATAATTGCATTTTGCATTTTCATGCCTATATCATTATTGATTGCATTAATAGACCTTAGGATTATATATCAACTCTCATATTTTCTTTATTTTATAACATTAGTAATGCTTATAACTGTTGAATTCACGGGTAAATCAGCTATGGGCGCCACGCGCTGGCTCAATCTCGGTATTATCACCATTCAACCATCTGAGCTAGTAAAAATATCATTAGTACTCATGCTTGCAAAATATTTTCACGAAAGCAGTAAGTACAACCTTTCGGAATACAATATTATTGTACCTATTATAGCTACTCTCATACCGATTGCTTTTGTTATAAAGCAGCCAGACCTTGGGACTGGGATGATTACTCTCATAGTCGCAACTATCATTTTTTTTGCAGCAGGGAAACGGCTTCTTTATTTTATAGCTTCTGGTATTTTGAGCCTAGCTGCATTACCTGTTTTTTGGTACATGCTTCATGATTATCAAAAGTCACGAGTTCTGACTTTTATAAACCCAGAGATCGGAAG
>JALZUG010000016.1 GCA_023301685.1 Rickettsiaceae bacterium | reverse complement strand
AGCGCTTTGTAGAGCTGCCGTAGAAGCTCATGGCGGGGCTATATCTGCTGATAGTAAAGGTGGCAAAGGTGCGCAGTTTAGGTTTGTTTTATAATTGCTTCAAATGTGATGACTAAGATCTATTTACAAATTAGATTTAGCGCGTTAGTTTAATGCTGTTAACTAAATCATTATATTATTGGATGAAATATTGGAGGAACTATAAAGGTGCAAATTACAATTAATTATTTGGAAGAAATAATAAGGAAATTGTCCTCAGATGAACAAAACTTTTCATCTAAGGACAAAGAGTTTTTAAATGGGATGATGGAATCAAGCCGCCCACTCGTATATTCAGGGAGCATTAACGAGGTAGAAGCATTTAAAAAGAGTGCGATAACATCTACTAGGGAATTTCTGGATACTTTTGATTATGACATTCATGAAGTTGATAGAACTTACGAACATGTTGATATACCTCCAAATCTATCAGCTATGTATCAGTATATGGTTGCTTCTCTTCCTCCCATTTTTGGTATTACTATTCCACCTGGCACAATAGCTAGAATGGCGGTATTCTGCAAGGATACAAACACAGCTGATAGACTATTAGAAGAAGTCAGACAAGTACCATTTGAAAAATTAAGGTCATTCTGTAGGTTGCCTGATTATATATATAATTTTTTGACATTGCCTAGTGATATACAAATTTTTTATCAAGGTATAGTTAGTGCGTCGGAAGAACCTATGAAGCAAATTCAAGAAGTAGTAATTCAGGCTGTTGCTTTTGAAATAAACCCTGAAGAATGTGAAGAAAGTTTATCTGAAGCAATAGAAAACTATCAGTATCCTGCCTTTCCTTTGCCAGAGGGGGTGATTCTGCCAGAAGGGTTTGTAGAAAGGTTATATGGAATGGCAAAAAAGTATGTATTTCCAGTAAATTATATAAGGGAGATATTCTTCAAAGAAATACATCAGTTTTGCACAGAAAATAAATTAGAAGAGGTTTTAGAAGTAGGATTTTATAATTTAGGTAAAATACACTCTCGCGCGAAGTCTAATATGACTTTTTTGCAGAAGGGCGATCCTCTAGGATATTTTATTGGGAAATATACTAATTCTTGTATGTATAAAGGAGGGCACTCTGAGACGAAGATTGTAACTCCATTTTATACTTCTCCATGGAGTGGTTACCTTGTAGTGTACAAAGGTTCAGCGTCGCCTGGAAATATACAGGGAGCTGCATATGCATGTATGGTCTCTGATGAAAACGGTAATTCAGCAGGATTAGTTTTAAATTCTTACTGTTTTGTAGAAAGTGGAAGAAAAGATTTTATTCCATTTATTACATCTATATCTAAAATTCTTTATAATAAGGGATTAAAATTATATTTAGTGAAATATCGCGATGAAGGCGAAATTAATTTCACCATTAAAAAAACAGACGAAACATTAGAATATAAAATGTTACCAACGATGCCACATCCTAAACCCACGATGGATCCGGATGTTCCAATTTATGAAGAAGCATTGCGTGTAGTAGAAATTCCTATTGGAGAAGATATAAAATATGATATCTCTGTTTCGCTTGAACCTGAATTTAATATGGAGTTGGATGCAAGAATAATATCAATGCTTAAATTTGCAATGAATACAGCTATGGAATTTCTAGATAAATATAATCTAACCTTATGTTTTGATATCATGAAATGCGATCCGAATATTATAGAAGTACTTTCTACATTAAGATTAATGTTAGAAGAAAGGAAAATTAAATCTGATATACCATGGACACTACAAGATATTAGTATGTTGGAAGAGAGTCTTGTTAGTGGTGAGGGGCTAGAAGTTGCTTTAAATCAATTAATAGACAGATCATTTGTAAGTATTGATGATAGTGATTCATCTACTTTATCCCTGATAGGTGACGTAACAGAAGGTGTAGTAGGTGAGTAGTCGGAACTTTATGTTTTACTTAAAACGTAGCAATTTCTTATCTAGGGCTTTATTTCTAAACTTCTATTTGGGGAAAATTAGCTTTTGTACTATCCTAATTCACTGTACTTTCTCCAAGATTATCTAGTTTTAAATAATCTTTGATCTTATTTGAAACTCTTTTGCTATCTTCATCAGTTTCATTATAGTTGCAACGTTCTTTACAGAGATAAAAAAAAGATTTCTTTGCAATATTGTGGATGCTAAGCCTTTTTTATAATTTATCATTTGTAGGTTACTTTCATGTAATAGTAAGCAATTTCGATCAATTTCAGTTAATGACGTTCTTGCTTGGTATAGTAGTGTTGACGATGCTAACTGATTGGAAGATATCGCTTACTATGCTTATCTTAGGAATGATATCGAGTGTATCTTTGTATAAATGGTATATGGGGGTAGATAGCATACCAGGAGAGTTTGATAGTTTAGAGTTAAAGATAGTATATTGCTTGCTGCTAACAATTAGTATTTTCATTTTTAAGCCCAAGCAACAGCATCAGAAAATAGTAGAGCAAAAGATTGATTATCTGGATGAAAAAGTCAATATTCAAGATGTTCAGATTAATAGGCTTGAGAGTATCAAGGAAGAGTTTATCAGAAATATCAGACATGAGGCGCATACTCCATTAGTTGGCATAACCAGCCTTGGGCAGGTTATGCTGCAAAGTTATGATCATCTTGATGAAGAACAAAGGCGAGGCTTGATAGAGCAAATAGCAGAAAACTCGGATCGATTAGAGAGTCTAGTAGAGAATATAATAGATTTATCGAGATTGAAATCAATGTCGATGAAGTTAAAGATGGAATATACAAATCTTGGGGATCTGGTAAGAGATCGAGTTGAGTTTTATAGAGATTTATTTTTAAAGAATTCTGAACAAGAAATAGTTATGAATATAGAGCCAGATGTGATAATAAAATGTGATAGGCACTATATTGGTCATACGATAGATAATTTGTTAAGAAATGCAGTACAATATGGTGAGGGCAAGCCAGTGACGATAGATGTGCACAAATCAGATGATGATGCAGTGGAGTTTGTAATAACGGATTCTGGAATAGGCATACCAGAAGAAGAGGTAAAAGAGATATTTAATGCATTTACAGTTAGTTCCAAAACAAAAACCCTAGCCGGTGGACGAGGTGTGGGCCTAGCGCTGTGCAGAGCTGCTGTAGAAGCTCATGGTGGGGCTATTAGTGCAGATAGTAAAGGCGGCAAGGGTGCACAGTTTAGGTTTGTTTT
>JALZUG010000015.1 GCA_023301685.1 Rickettsiaceae bacterium | reverse complement strand
TCTATCCTATATTCCTATGAAAGTGATCTGGATATTTTGATTGTTCTAAAGAAAGAATATTCAAAAGATTTTAATAAATCAAATGTAGAAAATAAAATTGAAAAACTTCTTGAACAGCAAAATTTATATGATAACCCGTGGATCACCCTTATCACTGAGCCGATTACATACATCAATAAACAACTCGAAAAAAATCAATATTTCTTCTCAGATATAAAAAAAGAAGGAATATTATTATATGACGATGGCGTAAATTCTTTATCTGAAGCTAAAAACCTGAGCAAAAATGAAAAACAAGAAATAGCTAAAGATGATTACGAACACTGGTTTAAAAGAGGCTCTGGCTTTTTTATAGATGTAGATAGTCCAATAAAAAGACATGATTATAGCACTGCTGCATTTTACCTCCATCAATCAACAGAGAGTTTCTATAATGCAATTATTCTGGTTTTTACTGGCTATAAACCCAAATTACATGACCTTAAAAAGCTTGGCGGTATAATTAGAAACTACCATAATGATTTACTAAAAATATTTCCAGTTGACACTCCCGAAAGAAAAGAGTGTTTTGAACTACTCCGTGCTGCTTATGTTGATGCCAGATACAATAAAAACTATGCTATCTCTAAAAAACAGCTGGATTATCTTATCAAACGCATCGAAAAACTCAAAGACACAACCGAAAAAATTTGTTTAGAAAAAATAGATTCACAATTATAAAACTAATAGACTACCGCTTCACTTAGTTTCTTGCAAACTAATACCCCCTTGTCATTGCGAGCAAAGCGCGGTAATCCAGGTACTTTATCACATAATAAACATATCACTTGTTGTTGCAAAACCTATGGATTGCCACGTCGCTTTCGCTCCTCGCAATGACAAAGGGCTGCATTACTTCGTTCCCCACCGGTGACGATAGGCAACTATATCATGTATTAACCCAAAGTCATTTGAATTGAATTATCGTATATTTCTAGATCATTTTTTCAAATATTGTTTCAAATATTTTCCAGTATGACTTTCTTCACACGCGGCCACCACCTCTGGTGTACCCTCAACGACTATTACACCACCTTTATCTCCGCCTTCTGGACCAATATCGATTATATAGTCTGAAGTCTTAATAACATCCATATTGTGTTCAATAACAACTACCGTATTTCCTTTATTAACCAGTTTATGAAGAACCGATAAAAGCTTTTTAATATCGTCAACATGGAGGCCTGTTGTTGGCTCATCTAAAATATATAAAGTCTTACCAGTTGAGCGCTTTGAAAGTTCTTTGGCAAGCTTTACACGCTGTGCTTCACCGCCTGACAAGGTAGTTGCTGATTGACCAATCTTAATATACCCAAGTCCAACCTCATTCAGCGTAGCTAGTTTTTCATAAATTACAGGAACTTTTTCAAAGAATTTTGCAGCATCTTCTACTGTCATATTGAGAACTTCTGCAATATTCTTACCGTTATATTTTACTTCTAGTGTTTCACGATTATATCTTTGACCATTACATACATCACAATTCACATATACATCTGGTAAAAAGTGCATTTCAATCTTAATTAAGCCATCTCCTTGACAAGCCTCACAACGCCCACCTTTCACGTTAAACGAGAAACGCCCGACTTTATAACCGCGAATTTTTGACTCAGGAAGCTCTGTAAACCAGTCGCGAATAGGTGTGAACGCACCAGTATAAGTAGCCGGATTTGAACGAGGCGTTCTACCAATTGGTGATTGATTAATATCAATAATCTTATCAATATGTTCTAGGCCTTTAATTGAATCATGCTCACCTGGATAAATTTTTGATTTAGGCTCAAGTTGCTTCAGTGCCGCTTGGTAGAATGTATTAATAATTAAGCTTGACTTCCCCCCCCCAGAAACGCCAGTAACAGAAATAAATGTCCCAAGCTTAACTGCTATTGAAAGATTCTGCAGGTTATTTTCTCTAGCACCTGTTAATATAATTTCCTTTCCTTCATGACCTGATCTAATTTTATCAGGAACTGGTATTGATAATTTTCCACTTAAATACTGCCCGGTGATACTATTTTCTGATTTCTTAATTTCTGCTGGAGTCCCTTCCGCTATAATTTTACCACCATGAATTCCAGCACCAGGGCCCACATCAATGATATGCTCAGATTCAAGCATAGTCTCATCATCATGCTCAACAACTATGACTGTATTGCCAAGATCTCTCAAGTTCTTCAAAGTTGAAATCAAACGAGAATTATCTCTCTGATGCAAACCAATAGATGGCTCATCAAGGACATATAATACGCCGCTAAGACCACAACCAATCTGAGAAGCTAAGCGAATTCTTTGACTCTCTCCACCAGAAAGTGTACCTGACTCGCGTGATAAACTTAAATATTCCAATCCAACATTATTTAAAAATTTTAGTCTTTCTTGAATTTCTTTAACAACACGCTTTGCTATCACTTGCTGTTTATTATCAAGTTTATCATTTATATTCTCAAACCACCCTAGCGCCTCAAAAATTGTCTTTTTTGAAACTTGACCAATATTTAAATCATCAATCTTCACGCATAAAGACTCTTGCTTTAGTCTATACCCTTCACAAACAGAACAATTGTGCTTTGACTTAAATCTATTAAGCTCTTCACGCATCCAAACTGTATCAACCTTACGGAATTTTTCTTCTAAACTCGGAATAATTCCAGCAAATGACTGTTCAATAATTTCAGTTTTACGGTCATCCCTATATTCAAATGTTATTTCTTCATCACCTGAACCATAAAATAAGATCTCTTTCACCTTATCTGATAAATCAGAAAATCGTGTCGATAATTTAAACTTGTAGTGCTTTGCAAGTGATTCCAAAGTATCAACAAAAAATTTAGATGAAGATTTGCTCCAAGGAACTATTGCCCCCTCTCGAATACTTAAACTCTCATCAGGAACAATAAGGTTCTTATCGAAAAAAGATTCTTTCCCTATACCTTCACACGATGGGCAAGCACCAAATGGACTATTAAATGAAAAAATCCTAGGTTCAATTTCTTCTAGCTGAAAACCAGATTCAGGGCATGAATATTTTTCTGAAAATGTTATTCTATCACCATTTTTATGTTTAGTCCCATGCGTGGGCGGAAGAGTAACAATATCTATATATGTTATCCCCTCACCCATTTGCAATGAAGCTTCTAAACTCTCAGCAACCCTATTACCCAATGAATCGGAAATAACCAAACGATCTACAACTACATTAATATTATGTTTCTTATTTTTATCTATTTTTGGAAGTTCATCTAGTTCGCATAGCTCACCGTCAAGAAATAGTCGCTGATAACCATGCTTTTTTAAATTAGCAATTTCACGGCGAAACTCACCCTTTTGCCCACGAACCATAGGTGATAAAATATATATCTTTGTCCCTATTGGTAGAGAATTCACAATATCTACCATCTCAGAAATGGATTGGCTTTTTATGGGAAGACCAGTAGCTGGAGAATATGGGATTCCAACTCTTGCATAGAACAATCTTAAATAATCATATATTTCTGTAATAGTACCAACAGTCGAGCGTGGATTTTTAGAAGTAGTTTTTTGATCTATAGCAATTGCTGGTGACAACCCTGAAATTGACTCCACATTTGGCTTGTTTTGCAAATGCAAAAATTGCCTAGCATAAGAAGAAAGACTTTCAACATAACGTCTCTGCCCCTCCGCATAAATCGTATCAAATGCAAGTGAAGACTTACCTGACCCACTAAGACCAGTAATTACAATAAATTTGTTTCTAGGAATATCAACATTTACGTTCTTCAGATTATGTTCCTTAGCTCCGCGTACTTTTATATATTCTTGCATAAAAAATCTATTGAAATATGAAAAAACTGATGCAAGGTATTATAGTGTCCAAAAACTTCTTATTGCAATAGTAAATTTCATTATATTTTTGTTTCGCCTGTCGATAAGATATGCTATAGCTAGTATTTAATTTTTAAAAACTATATGGTATTAGAGTAATGGCAGGAAGTTTAAACAAAGTAACTCTTATAGGAAATCTTGGTCGTGATCCGGAAATTAGAACGACTAATGATGGACGAGAAATAGCTAATTTCAGCATTGCGACAAGTGAAACCTGGAAAGATAAAATGACAGGAGAGAAAAAAGATAAAACAGAATGGCATAGGGTTGTGTGCTTTAGTGAAGGCCTAGTACGAGTAATCAAAAACTACGTTAAAAAAGGTACAAAACTTTATATCGAAGGTCAACTCCAGACTAGAAAATGGGTTGATAATGATAACCAAGAAAAATATACAACTGAAGTTGTCTTACAAAACTTCAACTCAACTCTAATCTTACTTGACTCTCGAGGCGAAGCTGCGCCAAATCAGCCTAGCAACCAAAACAACAACCCAACTTTTGATAATAGTGATTTAGATGATGAAATACCTTTCTAATATTATAATACTAGCAATAGCAACGCTAGTATTGCAGGGCTGTAAAACTATAACTTATGGTCAAGATCCAGCTACAATTGGGGAACTTTATGGATTTAGAAAAGTTCTTGTCAAAGGTGGCGATTTTTGGATAACAACCTATCAAAAAGTTACAAATAAACATAAGCCTTATGTTTATTATATTGAAGGTGACGGCGCTGCATTTAATGGTAAATACAGGGTTTCTAGAAACCCTACCCCTAGAAGACAGATGCTGATTAAATTAGCTTCCATGGATGATCGTCCAAATGTTGTCTATATTGGCAGACCGTGTCAATATACTCCTATGGACCTTAACCCTAAATGTAATATGCAGTATTGGACTGATAAAAGACTGTCAGATGACTCCGTACAATCCATGAATGATGTAATAAATAGTATTAATAATAATCAAAAATTTAGTTTGATTGGATTCTCTGGAGGCGGTGGTATTGCTGTTTTGATTGCAGCCAGAAACTATATGACTAAAGATATCATTACAATTAGTGCGAATTTAGATCATGTCGCTTTTACTACACATCATAATGTAACACCGATGATTGGGTCGCTAAACCCCATAGATTACGCAAAACAAGTGAAACATATTCCACAATTACATATTTCAGGTGGAAGGGATACTATAATCCCTCCATTTATTGCGGATAAATTTGTTCAAAAAGCGTCAAGTTCGTGTGTAAAGCAACAAATATTTAAAGATATCTCACACAATCACGGGTGGGAAAAAGTCTGGGAGTACATATTTAATCAGCCAGTTAGATGCTATTAATATGCAGCTAATTATATCTGGTAAATTATGTAGGTATCAATTAACTTAAATAAATAGATGGCTTGAATTTCTTGCCTGTATATAAGGATAATTATGACTCAAATTCCAGAAAAGAAAAACTTTAAATATTATAACTTAATTGCATTTACTTTTGTTATCTGCCTAATTACTGCCAATTTAGCAGCAACAAAATTAGTTCAGTTTGGCTCTCTTACAGTCCCCGGAGGAATAATAATTTTCCCGCTTCTATATGTTATGAATGACATTCTAACAGAAGTTTACGGTTTTTCAGCAAGTAGACGCGTAATTTGGATTGCACTATATTGTAATTTATTCATGACACTTACTTTATATCTTGTTGTCCAGCTCCCTCCAAGCGACCACTCACATACACATGAAGAATTTACAACTATCTTTGCACTTACTCCCAAGATATTCTTGGCATCACTTTCAAGCTACTTTATTGGTGAACTACTCAACGCTTCTGCGATATCAACTCTTAAAATTATGCTTGAAGGTCGTAACTTTGCCTTCCGTGCGATCTTGAGCACTTGTGTTGGAGCATTTATTGAAACCGCAATATTTGCAAGTATTGCATTTGGCGCATTCTTGCCAATATCAAACTTACTTTCAATGATCTTTACTATGACAGCCTTGAAAGTAGCATACGAACTTGTTGTCCTCCCTTTTACCATACGAATCACAAACTTTCTTAAAAAAGTAGAGAATATTGATTCATTTGAAAAGCCTTCTTGGCGCGGAATCTTAGGCTGGCGCTAGGAATAAGAGTAAGCCGTATTATTTTTTGTATACAATACACATAATGCAACATAGTTTGCTGTGTCTATACTTGAGAATTATTATTACCACCTAGCTTAATAGCTAATTGAGTATAATGTTTTATAACTTCCTGCTGCGTTGGGCTTGTATATATTAAACTTAGATCGCCCAATAATGTATAAGCCTTAATTGGATCGGATTCTACCGCATATTGAAGCGCACTTTTTCCATCTTGGTCAAAAACAAATGGGTCAGCTCCGTTTGCTATTAGCTTATACATATCTAGTATTTTCCCTAACCTAGCAGCGTCTATAAGGACTTTTTGTTTATCATCCATTGTTATATTCTCCTCGATAATCAGCTATTCTTCCAATCATTTTTAAACTTTGTATATAACGATCTATTAAAGCGCGCATGATACTAATTTCTACAAGTTTGAAACCTCTGATGCGTTTATCATCATGGTCAATTGACATTTTACTCTTGGACCTTCGTAACAACGAAACCACAAACTGATCTACTAAGATTGATTGTTTACTAATCATATTTACTCCCTTTTTCTCTTAAACAAAGAGGTTCTTATCTAGAACCTCGATATTTTCAACCACCAAAAAGGATTATTAATTGATTCCCCCTTGGAAGTCGGGAGAGTTAGCAAAACCGCCCAAGACAGCTACAATAGATTTTAGGCACGATGCATAAGCTTCGTTCCCTGGACATGTCTATCGTCTCCCCGACCCTAAAATCGAGGATTACACCATTTATACGGCTGGTATTACCGCTTGAGTAGGAGTTGCTACACCCCAGAACGGCAAACCTACCGTTCCAATTCTGATTTTAAATGTATCTAGTAAGAAGTCAAGTTGTTATAGAAATTAGATTTTTCTAATGATCATATAATTAGCTTGTCGTCTGCATAGCCTCGCTCATATGTAATACACAAATATTAATTGCCGTATGTAAGGAACAAAAGTGGGATGGCAATCCATTACTTAATAAAATATAAAATTCTTATATCACGATATTTCAATACAAAATAAAAAAAGCCACATGAAAAAATCATGCGGCTTTTTCCTATTTTAGTAATGGGAGAAAACTAAAATATTATACGTATTCAGTAACAACTTCAATTCCACCTAATGGGTCAATTGTAGTTTCTTTAAATGTATCCATTTCAATATCCACAGTATCAACAACTTCTTTAAGAATATCAGAAACTTCAACACCAGCTTTAGTTGCAGTATCCATAAGTGAATCTACGATTGGATCTAACTCTTCAGCTACTTTTAAACCAAGAGCAAGAGCAGCTTCACCTACAGCTTCTGTTAATTCAAAACCAGCTTCTAGGAAATTGTATACAGCTTTACCAAAACCTTTTACAGCTTCAAAAGTTTCCTTTGGATGAGTTGCTATGATTGATGTAGTTACCAATGCAGCCATACAAGAAACTGGGTATTGTACTAATGATAGAGCAGCATACTCAGTAGCTGTTGCAAGCCAACCTGTAGCTTGAGTCCCACCAAAAATTGAAGCTACACTATTTGCTAATTGAGTAGCAGCGTTTGCACCAATAATTTTTCCTGCAACCCATTCATATGAGTTCCAAGCTGCACCCGCAGCAACCGCAGTTGTAGTAGATAGAACATTACTTGCACCGCTTAAAACGCTGCTACCACCCTTATATGCTGCATCACCTGCATTTGATAGGTGAGTAGATGCGCTTTTAGCATGTTTTGCACTTCCACCAAAATAATCAGATACCGAACCAAAAAATGACATAGTTATTACCTTTCGTTATTAAATATAATTTTTCATATGCTAAATACTAACATACGTTAACACTACAGTCAAGCAATAATTAACATTTTTTTACTATTTTGTTTATAATTATAAAATTATTATATCCTTATGGAGTTACTTTATAGCTTTAAACATCAGTAACAAGCTACCAATTCTCTCTATTTATATAAAATATTATAGATGGTGTATTTAATTTTAAATCTATCAGTAGAAATACTATTCCAAATTATAATTTATTCTTAAATTAATGCAGTAATTTACAAATTACAGTAAATAGATAGTAATATTTAAAATATAGTTGCAGCTCAAAAGGTTATTAGTTACTATTTTTACTGTGTAATTAATTATGGGGAATGTTTATGTTTGGAAATCCAAGAAGAAGCTTTAGTGGAGAATTTGATGATCTAGATTTACTTGAATTTGGTCTAACTCCACCTTCACCAAGTGAATTATTAACTAGGGCACCGCTAATTTCGCCAATGCAATCTCCACCGCTTCCTGATGAAGCAACAAACTTTAGACTTGGCGGAGGCCCACTTGGCCCAAGCCTAGTGAGAAGTTTAGCTGCTGGGCATCCTGTTTATTACTATCCAGAAAACGAAAACGATATCGATTTACTACTAGGTGAATTATCTGATATAGAGTAATAAATGTTATCAAAGAGTAGTATATTAGCTTGGCAAGGAGAAAGCACGTTATACTACTCTATATAGCATCAAAATTAGTTTAAAAATACTACTATAGCAAAAACTTGAAAGTTCGCTTGCCATTAAACTAACCGCTCTTAGCTAGTTCTTCTCGATCACGAGCAAAAAGCTTTGTTTGAAAATCAACAAATTTTGATATATCTGCTTCTTTTGCAATCTTGTTAACCTTAATAAGGTCTTCAACATCTCTTGCAAGGTCTGCAAAAAAGAAATTAGGTTCACCACTTTGTTTTGTTCCTAGAATTTCACCGCCACCACGCAATACCAAGTCTTGCTCCGCAATATAAAACCCATCATTACTATTACGCATTATCTCTAGACGCTTGCGCGACATTGCAGATAGTCTCTTGGGATTATACATAAGCATACAATAGGATTGTAAAACTCCTCGCCCTACTCTGCCGCGAAGCTGATGTAATTGAGCTAAGCCAAATTTTTCAGCATTTTCAATAATTATAAGAGTAGCATCAGGAACATCAATTCCAACTTCAATCACAGTTGTAGCAATTAATATCTTAATTTCTCCACTCTTAAAACTCTGCATAATTTTATCTTTCTCAAGAGGCTTCATCTTACCATGTAATATTCCAACCATACCTGGATATGCTTTTTCTATCTCCTCATATCTCTCCATAACATTTGCAAAGACAGCTATATCTTCATCTTCTAATGATTTATCATTTTTATCAATTAGCGGACATACCCAATATATTTTCTGGCCTTCTTCGATTTTCTTATTTAAAGACTCGATAATCTGATCTTTTTTAGAATTTGAAGTGATTGTAGTGACAATTGGTAAACGATTTTTTGGCTTGGACTTAAGCAGCGAAACATTCATATCACCAAACATAGTTAGTGTAAGGCTGCGTGGTATCGGTGTTGCTGTCATCACTAAAACATCTGGATGAGAGGCTTTTGCTATTAGTTCCATTCTTTGCTCAACACCAAATCTATGCTGCTCGTCAATTATTACATAGCCTAAATTTTTAAACTCAACCGACTCCTGAAATAAAGCATGAGTACCAATTAAAATATCAATATCTCCACTTTCTAATGATGCACTAATTTCTCTTCTTTCTTTTATTTTAGTCTTACCGGTCAAAAGTGCACACTTTATATTTGTACCTTCTAAAGCCTTCTGAAAAAACTGAAAATGCTGGACACTTAATAAATCTGTTGGCACCATTAAAGCAGCTTGGAAGCCATCTTTAATAGGATTGAGCATAGTCATCAAAGCAATCAATGTTTTTCCAGTTCCAACATCTCCCTGCAAAAGACGCATCATCTGCACCCCAGATGCTTGATCTAATTGAATTTCTTTAATTGCATTTTCTTGTGCATCTGTCAAAACAAAGCCAAGACTTTCTACAACCCGCTTTTGAAGTTCAATATCTACAGAAAATTTATGTCCCAAAACCTGCTTTTCTGCTTTCTTAAGCTTTGCTAGCGACACTTGGTTTGCAAATAATTCTTTAATAGTTAGTCTTCTTGAAGACTCGTCTAATAATGATTCAATTATCCTGCTATCAGCTTTTGCTCCAACTAAATGCAAAGACTTTATTTCTTGTAATAAGTTCTGTATGTATTGTTTCTCATTAAATATCTCAAATGAGTTATCATCCGAAACATTACCAAATGAAACTCTAGCTTTGATTGCTGACTCTAATGCAGATATTCCTGCAAGGATATACCCATATAATTGCTTATTAATTAGTCCATATGTCAGGTGATATACTGGTTCTACTGGGGTAGTCAGCTCTTTCTTAAAAATAAATTCAGGATGATTTATTTGATAAAAACCATCAAATTTTTGCACTTTACCAGAAACAATACATTTACTTCCTTCTTTTAAACGCGAAAAAATAAATGGTGGAATCTTATTAAAAAATACTAATACTAACTCACCAGTGTCATTAGATGTATATATCTTAGTCGGCAATCTCTTTAGCCTTGGTAAATCAATAGCATCAATAGTAACTTCAGCCTGAACTAATGTTCCTGTCTCAAGGTTTCTTAAGTCTGATGAATTATCACTAATGTTATAAGTGTAAGGCCCATAGAAAAGCAAGTCTCTTAAATTATTTATACCAAGCCTTTTAAGAGCCTTTTCAGCTGTTTCCTTCATTGGAATAATTGATTTTACAGGCTGAAAAAAAATGTTATACATAAGAAATTAATATCTCAGTTTATCTAGAAGCAAAACTGCGCTACTTCGTAAGTCTAGATCATAATTATTAGTATTATCAATAATTTCTTTTATATCTTCATATTTTCTTTGTATATACAGTGGAGATCTACTTTTTAATTGATTAAATAAATCTAACTCATATCCAGATAAATTAACATCAACGCCTATAGCATTCTTAACAAACTTAGCCACAACTTCTTCTATAGATTTAGAAAAATCAGACCAAAAGTCTCTATCCTTTGAGGCAAATTTTTTGATAAAATCTAGTTTTTGTTTTGTATTTGTACTTTTTAAGATTGGCTTTATAAACTCGGCATCAATTATTTTCTGCTCACCTAAATGGTAAAAATGATTAATTTTAGCGCATCTTGATCTAATGGTTGGGATAATACTTGAGGCATTTTCAGTAATTAAAAATATATGAGTATTATCCGACGGTTCTTCTAATAGTTTTAAGCAAGAATTTGAAGAGTTTAAATTCATCTCATCAGCTGCATATATTACACCTACTTTTTGACCTGAAATGACTGAAGTTTTATGCAAAAAATTCTGTAAATCCCTGATTTGATCAACTGCAATATTTTTTGCTTTGCTATCATACCTCCTTACACATAAATAATCAGCAGATTTTTCTATGTCTGAGTCACCCAAGAGATTTTGCTTCAAAAATGATTCCACCTCTGAAAGAGCACGCTCTGCATCATCAGTATTTATCAAGTAGCTAGAATGCAACCTACCAATTTGATCATGATCTTCTAAATATTTTTCAATCATTTACTTCGAGCCTAGATATAGCTTCTTCCTTGCCTAGAATTGCAATCATTTCAAACACGCTTGGAGAAGCAGTTTGTCCTGCAATATATGCTCTAATATATTTCATTAAACCTCCAAGCTTTAAATCATTATTCTTAGCAGTTTCTTTTAGCGCGGCTTGAACATTATCCTTGCTAAATTCTTCTATTCCCCTAATTGCCTCTATAACTTGCTTTATTAAAGACTCATCACATTCAGAAATTATCTGCTTTGCTTCTTCACTTATAGCCAGAGGCTTATCAACTATGAACATTTGAGCAAGTTCACATAAATCTGTCACTAGCTCAGCTCTTGGTTTCATAGATTCAATTGCCTTGCTAATGGCATTTTGTGAGTCGCTTGATAATTCTCCTTTATAATGTGCAAATATCATTTCAGCCAAAACAGAATCATCGCATTTACGCAAATATTGAGCATTTAAATTTTTCATTTTATCAAAATCAAGTCTTGATGGAGATTTTCCAAGACCAGCAATATTAAACCACTCAATCGCTTGCTCTCTAGAAATAATCTCATCATCACCATGCGCCCATCCCAGTCTAAGTAAGTAATTATTCAGCGCCTCAGGCAAATATCCCATTTCTTTGTAATTTTCGGCGCCAAGAGCTCCATGTCTTTTTGAAAGCTTAGCTCCATCAGGCCCATGAATCAAAGGTATATGTACCATCTTAGGAATATCCCAACCCATTGCCATATAAATTAGCTGCTGCCTCGGAGCATTGCTCAAATGATCATCACCTCGTATAATATGAGTTATACCCATATCATGATCATCGACAACTACAGCAAGCATATAAGTTGGGGTGCCATCACTACGAACTAAGATCATATCATCTAAATGTGAATTCTGTACTACTACATCTCCTTGAAGTAAGTCATGGACTGTAGTTTCTTCTTCTCTTGGAGCTTTTAATCTAATAACAGGTTTTACATCTTTTGGATACTCATCACTTGCAGCATCTCTCCATGGAGATTTGAAAATAAAATGCTCTCCTTTGCTTTTTGTTTCATCTCGAAGCTTTGCAATCTCATCTTGATCAGTAAAACAATAATAAGCTTTTCCATCATCTAATAATTGATTAGCAACCTCTATATGCCTTTCTTTTCTTTCTGATTGATATACAATCTCTTCATCAAACTTTAAATCAAGCCAATCCATCGATTTTAGAATTGCCTCTTTTGCTTCTTTTGTTGATCTTGATAAATCTGTATCTTCAACTCTAAGCAAAAACACACCTCCATGCTTTTTAGCATATAGGTAGTTAAATAAAGCCGTCCGCGCTCCTCCAATATGTAAATAACCAGTCGGAGATGGTGCAAATCTTGTTCTTACTTTCATTATATAATCTTACTTATTATTTTTTGAGTAAGATTATATCAACTATTGGGATTAGTCCAAGACTTATTAAATGCTAATATCCCACATCTTATATTTTTATTATGAAGGAAAATTATGATTGGTAGCATTTTATCTAGCGTCGGAGGAAGTCTTGGAAAATATTTCGGTGGCGGGATCTTATCAACAATTGGTAGATATACTGGTAGATTAGCAGGTAATTATCTAGAAAAAAAATGGTTTAAGCGAGATAAAACAACTCATAGATTCACTAATGCCCACGATAGTTTTTATATCTCAATGGCCAAATATGGCAAATCTATACCACTAACTTTTGGAAGAGTGCAGACTCCAGGACAAATTACATGGGCAGACCAAATCATAGAAAAAAGAAATACTAGCAGTGTTAAAAAATACCTTAAAGGGCCAAATATTGATCTAACAAAAAAAACTACAGAACTTGAGTATTTTCTTAGCTTTGCTATGTCAATCTGCCTTGGCAAAATTGAAGATATAGAAAGAGTATGGATTGGAGATGACATTATTGATATCAGTAAATATAAATTCAAACTCTATAAAGGCTGTGAGGATCAATTACCTGATCCAACTATAAAAAGGAAAACTGGCGAGTTAACACCTGCATATAGAGGTCTTGCCTATATTGTATTTGAAGAATTACCACTTGCAGAATTTGGTGATACAATACCAAACTTCACTTTTGAAGTACTAAGGAAAGCCAATGTTAAGGCCAAAACTTCTGTAGAAGATATGGTTGAATCAATAGTAATGATCCCAGGTTCAGGCGAATTTGTATATGATACAAAGATCCAGACAAAATCTAGGCTTTCAGAACATGGGAAAAAAGTAAATTCTAAGAAAATCAATAGCCATAATCACTATAATCTTCCTAACAGTATCTATAGCCTGAACCAACTTAAATCCACATGCTCTAATGTCAAATGGGTATCACCCGTAGTATGTTGGTTTGGTAATAGCCTAAACATAAAAGATTGCCTAATCAAACCAGCCGTTGAATTTAAAGATAAAAAATCTCACTATTCTGAAAAATGGAAAGTATCTTCTTATACTCGAACTTCAGCACATGAAATTACAAAAGATGAGTATGGCAATCCGCAATATGGTGGGAGTATTAATGATGCAAGTATTATCCGGTATCTGATCGAGCTTAAAAAGCGTCAATTAAATATTATGTTCTACCCAATGTTTCAGATGGATATACCTGGAAAACCCTGGAGAGGAAAAGTCACAGGAAATCCAAATGATGTAGCAAAGTTCTTCAATAAAAAAGGTGGTTATAATGAATTCATTATACACTATGCAAATCTAGTAAAAGATCATGTTGATGCCTTTGTCATAGGATCAGAGCTTATTGGATTAACTAAAATAAATCACAAAAACCATTTTCCTGCCGTTAAAGAGCTAATAGCTCTTGCTGGAATAGTAAAAATTATAGTCGGACCTTCTATAAAAGTTACCTATGCCGCAGATTGGTCCGAATATCATCATACAGATGGAGGATGGTATAATTTAGACCCTTTATGGTCTTCAAAAAATATAGATTTTATTGGAATTGATGCTTATTTTCCCATTACAGAATCACTATCATCTGATATTTCGCAAGAAGAAATACAAAAAGGTTTTTCAAGCGGCGAAGGATATAATTATTACATAGATCCATTAGATGACTCGAAAAAGCCTATAGATCCAGCCTATGCATGGAAGAATCTAAAATATTGGTGGGAAAATCCACATAAAAATCCAGATAAAGAAGTAACTAAATGGGAACCTAGATCAAAACCAATATGGTTTACAGAATTTGGCTTCCCCTCTATTGACAAAGCCACAAATCAACCAAATGTTTTCTTTGATGATAATTGTGTTGATGGTGGAGTTCCAAAACATTCAAACGGCGAAACTAACTTTGGAATACAACGAACTGCCATCAAAGCTTTTATTGAATTTTGGAAAACACAAGAATATATCGGAGAAATGTTCTTGTGGTGTTGGGATGCGCGCCCATATCCTGCTTGGCCAGTAGCAAATATTTGGAGTGATGGATGTTTATGGGAAAAAGGACATTGGGTTAATTATAAATTTGGCTCAAGTAACCTCGCATCTATCCTGCTTGAAATATCTGATCGTTGTAATCTTGATATTAAAACAATAGATGTATCATCTGTAGATGAAAAAATTGAAGGACTTATTTTTAGTAATAATCCTACAGGTTTAGACGCGATAAATACCTTAAGAGCTGGGTATTTTTTTGATATTAATGCACATTATAAAAACGTTATTTCGTTCAAAAAACGTGGTAGCGATAAAAATGCAGCTTCAATAAATAACATAGTTATGAAACTTAATGATAATAGCTTCACTGAAATAACTAGAACTAGTGATACAGAAAAAATTAACAGGCTAGGTATATACTATATAAATAACAATGATAATTATAATCCACACTACGTTAGATTTAACAAAGAACTAGATTCTTCTTCGCGTGATATATCACTAAGTTTACCAATTGTACTCACTTCATACGAAGCACAAATTATTGGCTCATCAATATTACAAAATGCTTACAATGAAAATGAAATAGTTCATCTGAGAATTTTTGACCCTAAAATTACTGTTAAACCATCAGATTTTATTGAGTTTGATGACATTTTTAAAAAATATACTATTAGGGTTATTGATATCAGTATGTCAAATGATACATCTATAGTAACTGGTATAGTTGATAAGCAGAGTAATTACTCGAATCATGGACATGTCCGTTATTTGTTTGATAGCTCAGAATCATATCTAGATAATGATTTAGTTCTTCTTGATCTACCGATGAATATAGAGGGTAGTTCTGGAAGCTACATATCAATATATTTCCGAGGTAAGAATAAAACCTCTTTATATTCAAAATTACCAAAAAAACTAGATAAAAAATGGAATCATATCTCTAATATTGAACCAACAGACGCTATCTGTGAAATAATTAGCTTTAAACAAGCTGATCTCGCAAATTTTTTCGTAATTGATACGTCCAGTAAACTTATTGTAACTGGCCAAAGATTAGAACAATATATTTCCAAAGACTGGCAATACGCACAAGCTGGAAAAGAAATAATAAAATTCAAAAACATAAAGAAACTCAAAAACGGACTTTATGAAATATCTGGGCTAGTTCGTGGATTATGCGGAACAGAGAAACTAATAGAAGACGAAAGAGATGGAGAAATTTTTATCCTATTGGAAAGAAATCCAACCATTATAAGAGTATCTGAGAATCTTAAAAAACAACAAATAGCTTTTAAAGCTGATAACATTGAAAAAACCATAGATTTTCAAGACAGATCTCAGGAAAAATTAAAACCTTATATAGTTTCTTCTAAAATCAACGAAGATACCCTACACATTAAGTGGATTGATCGAACTAATTCGAAAGAAATATGGACTCTGGAATCTGTTGTACCCGATAAAACATATAAGATAACACTAGTTTCAGAAAATGAATCTTATAAGTATACAGCTGATACTAATGAAATAAAAATTGATACTTCAGAATTGGAGCTTAGTGTTAATTTCAAAATAAATATAATAGCTGAATAAAACTTAAAATATAAGAATATGGAAACAAATAATTTCGCTATAAATCTAATGATACCTGGTCAAGCAGAAAAAGACGTAGTCTTTAACGAATCAATATTATTAATTGACCAATTTCTAAACAATAGTGTGAATGGATTTACTCCAGATATTCCAGAGTCTTTAAAAGTTGGAGAGAAATTGATAATCTCTGATGGAAAAAGAAAAAATCAAATATGTTTTTTATCTCACGATTCAAAGGAAATAGAATTTCTTAAAGCTAAAGATAATACAATAGTTTTTGCTAAAGAACAAAAATGTTTTTTTCTATTTGATACTGATAGTTGGGTTAAAATAAATCTAGGGTCTGGCCAAATTTCTTCCAATTTTATTGGAATAAATGAAGGATACACACCTCCTATTGATGTTGCAAATCACTATTTATATTTATCTGGTGACTGTACAATCACATTAGCCAAAACTGTTTTATCTGAACTTACCTTGATTATAAAGCAAAATGCGGAAGAATCTAAAACTCTAGTTTGGCCTGGAAATATATTATGGGAAAATGATTCAGCTCACGTAATGACTCCAACAATGAATAGATTTGATATTATCAAACTATTTCGTCTTCCCGAATCAAACCATTTCTTAGGGAAAATAATTTCACAAAATCATAAATTCTAAAAGGAGTACGCCTTATGATTACATTACTTGCATCAATTGCCGGGTTTATCACGTCAATCGTACCAGAGATAATAAAATACTTTAAAGATATAAATGATAAGAAGCACGAACTAGATATCCTAGAAAAGCAAATTAAGTTTAGTACTGCAAATGCAACTAGAACTCTGCAAGAAATACAAATTTCTCAAGATATAATCGAGCAAGCATCGCTTTATTCTACATATAAAACAGATATAAAATGGGTTGATACATTAAATGGATCAGTCAGACCAATACTCGCTTATTGCTTTTTTCTGCTCTATATGGGAGTAAAATATCTCCAATATAAGGCTATAGCTTCTAATGCTCACGTTATTGAATATCTTGAAGTAATTTGGAATGTTGATGATCAAGCAATCTTTGCCGGTATTATCAGCTTCTATTATGGTCACAGGACTTTTAGAAAAATCTGGAAAAATAAACTATAAAACAATGCATAGACATACTAATCTAAACGGAATTAGACTTATAAAATTTTTTGAAGGATTCAGATCAAAACCATATATTTGCTCCGGAGGACATAATACAATTGGCTTTGGTCATAAGATCCTGGAGCATGAAAAATTTGATCATATCTCACGCTCAGAAGCAGAATCTCTATTACGCAACGACTTACTCTGCGCAGAAAAGTCAGTTTTGCGTAATATTACATCTGTGTTAAGTGATGATCAGTTTGCTGCACTTGTATCTTTTACTTTCAATATGGGAGGATCAGCTTTACAAAGATCCACAATGAGACAAAAAATCAATTACGGTCAATATAAAGATGCTGGATTAGAGTTCCTACGGTGGGTATATGCAGGAGGCAAAATATTGCCTGGGTTAGTTAAAAGACGTAAAACTGAACATGATCTTTTTATGTCACAAAACCTAAGCTAAGCTAATAGAAAATGTTATAATTATCTTACTCTTCTACTAGACTGAGATGGCCTTCTTTGATTAGCAACTTTTGTATTGCGTTTTCTGGATTTCTTAGCTTTCTTAATTGTCTTATGTCTTACACCAAAATGCTCATCAAGAAGCTGAACCATTTTTTTATTTCTAACAGCGCTGCTACTTCTGCCTGTTACAACTGCAACCAAGCTTTTATTCCCTCTTGTTGCTGCAGTAATTAAATTACATCCAGCTGGATTAGTAAAACCCGTCTTTAAACCCTCTGCACCTGGGTAAGTTGCAACAACTCTATTATGTCCTTTAATTGTCTTCTTTCTAAATTTAAAACTAGTTTTCTTAAAGAAATGATAATATTGAGGAAAATCTCTCTTAATGGCTATTGATAACTTAGCTAAATCTACAGCTGTTGAAACTTGCTTTGCATCATGCCAACCAGAAGCATTGGTAAATGTAGTATTTTTCATACCAAGCTGACGTGCTCTAATAGTCATTAATCTTGCAAATCTTTTCTCTGAACCGGCTATGTTTTCAGCTGCTACTCTTGCAGCATCATTTGCAGATTTTACTATCAAGCCAAGAATCGTATCTCGTACAGTGATTCTTTCTTTAGGCTTCAAGTAGAGCTTTAATGGACGTGCTTTGGTTGCATATGAAGATACATATAATTTTTGATTTAGACTCAATTTACCAGATTCCAATGCTTCAAAAAGCAAATAAACTGTCATCACTTTTGTAAGAGAAGCTGGATATATTTTCTTACGAGCATTAGATGCATGCAATATTTTGCCAGTTTTCCCATCAACAACTAAGCTTGTCTGGACTCTACCTGATGATTTTTTTCTATATTTACGTTTTGCTGCATCAGCAACTGGGATTGCTAGGCAAATACTAACAATCAATAAAAACGCTAAAATTGACGAAAGTCTAATTTTCATTGTTATCTTCCAAAAAGAGAAAGCAAATTACATCAATAAGAATAACACAAAAATACATAAAATCTTAAAATATATCTAATTCTTATTATTTTAAACAGATTCCGATGTTTTCTGGTCTACACTCGGATTATTCGATAATCCATACTTCTTATTTAAATATACTAATAGTAACAAACCAGGAATTGCCATCACCACAGTCAATGTAAAGTACATATCATACCCCATTTCCTTAACCATTGTTCCACCATACATCACTATAGAATGACTAAATAAACCAGAAGCACTGCTTAAAAGAGCATATTGAGTAGCAGAAAACTGTTTATTACATAAATAACTTAGATAACCAACTAGCGCAGCATCTCCCATCCCGGACGCTATATTTTCAATTGCTATTGCAACAGCTAAAGCGTTTGTATCATGCCCCATATGATTAAGCCACACAAAAGCAAAATTAGTAATGCTTTGTGCAATTCCACCAATCATTAAGCCTTTAAAATAGCCGAAACGATACATAATAAAACCACCTAAATATGCACCTGATACGGTCGCAAAAAATCCAAAAACTTTCGCTACCAAAGAAATTTCTTTCGGCGTAAAACCCAAATTAATATAGAAAGGGTATGCGACGACTCCAAGAAATGCATCTCCTAATTTATAAAATATAATAGCTAGAAAAACTATCATTGCTCCATCTCTTTTTAGAAAGTCTATAAACGGCACAATTGTCATTGATTTCCACGAATCTAGAGATATTCCTTTCAAATCTTCATTTCTATTTTTTGAATCTTTCCAAGTAAAAATAAAAAATATTATAGTCAAACAAAACAAATAAATACATAGAGGGCCATAGTTGTTTAATACCTGTAAAAAATGATTAAAATACAAGTAAGAGTACAATAGTTTTGTTAATACTACACCTAATAAAAAATGCAAAAAATTAACTTTCTTAAAAAGAAATTTCATTAATATAAGAATACAAGAAAGCATTATTGCTAGCTTAAACACATAGCCAAATACGGACCTTGAATCAAGACCCAGCTCGTATAAAGTTATACCGACTCCTAAAAATGGTACTAATGCAAATAAAATATATTTAAAACTTCCCTTTCTTGCTCCTGTTTTAGGTTCATTAAGAGTAAGAATAAAAATCATTGCAACAAGATATAATATACAGATGACAATAAAAGGTAGTTGCCATCCATAATCTTCTGACATATACAATGCTCCTGCTCCTGAAATTAAAAGTCCTAATCTATAACCAAAAACTGCATTGGCAGATGCAATCGACAAACTTTCCTTTTCAAATAAATCTATTCTATATGCATCTATAAAAATATCTAAAGTAGCAGATAATATACCAAGACAAATTGTAAGCACAAATACAGGAATTATAAATTCAACCGGATTACATCTACTATATGAGAATGTAACAATAGCTATAAGACCAGATACTAGAAACATCCAGCTCTTTCTATGCCCAATTCTATGTATAATTGGTATATTCACTTGATCGACATATGGCGCCCAAAGAAATTTCAAAGAATAAAAAACTCTAGCAATTGCAAAAGTAGTTACTATTGCAATATCAATTCCAATAGTTGTCATCCAAGTTGCAAGTGTTGTATATATAATTGCCAGTGGCATTCCACTAAATATGCCTAAAATGAATATCTGAAACTGTCTATAATCTGTAAAAATTTTAATTGCATTGTTCATTTCTTTTCTAGTATCCTTAAGTTCTAATCAAATGCAGAACTTAGAATACTATCGAAAGAAAGTCAATGAAGATTATAAATGCTATCAATCTTGCTTTATCTACTTCATTTATACTATAATTGCAGCCATATTAAAGAGTTTGTTATGCCTGTATTTATACTCTGAGATTTTCCAAAATATGCATCTCTAAGTTCACTCATTCTCTTCATCATAGCATTCCTCTCATAAGCTTCTATCTGCATCATCCTATCCTCTTCATCACTAGAATATGCGTCATCATCTTCAAGCTCATCCATTCTACGTACTATGGCATCTCTC
>JALZUG010000014.1 GCA_023301685.1 Rickettsiaceae bacterium | reverse complement strand
AATATTGGACTTAAAGAGGCTTGAGCCGTATGATGGAAAACTATCAAGTACGGTTCTTAGGGGACGGAGAAGTTGGTAACTTCTTCTCTGTTACCCGACTATCTGTTGTAATAATTGTGGTATTGCTTCCTGGGTTTATAGTAACTGTTACAGGGCTGCTTATAGCTGGCGCTTCTCTACGGAAGACTCTAGTTACTTCACTTTTTTTTGAAGCAGCGGCTCCTTCGCCAATTTTTTGTCTTGCTACGCCTATGCCAAATGTTCTACTTCTTCTAGGGCCAGAAGATTTAGCTTCTTGTTTTTCACCTGAAGCTGTTACCTCTGCCTCTTTTGATTTAGTTATAGCAGCTTGTCTAGAGGGTATAGGTTTGTGTCTTCTTGATGCACTAATTTTAGGTCTTGCTGTGGAGGAAGCTGAGGATTCTATACTACTAGCAGCAGCTGGTTGAGATAATTGTGCAGATCTCGACGCTTTAGGCTTTGTCTTTCTACCTACATCTAGTCTTCTTCTAGCGGTGTCTATATTTTGAGCACTATAATCAGGAGCAGTATTTTCAGCACCTAATTCATCAGAACCTAAGTATTCTGTAGCTAAAGCTGGAAAACTTGATATGGCAAGCGCTAATATAAATATAAATTTTACTAGCGGTATGGATACAGCTTTTAGTTTAGAAAAAAAAATCATATACAAGTTTTCCATTAATTTATTTTGTTATGCCCACGTGAATCCACTAAAGTCAGTACCCGTTGGAGCAGTTGCACTAGTTATTTCTCCTAGAAGAATGGAATTAGCTTGGTCGCTTCCTGTAGTCATTGCGTGAAGGGTGTCTTGAGCACCTGCATGTTCGCCAATTACGGCATTCATTAAGATGCAGCCAAGAGTTTTATCTACAGCAGCAGCTTCGTCTCTTATTTGTTCTGCAGTAGGGGCGTACTTAAAGCGAGCAAAGCTTGCTACATTATCTGCTAACTCAAGTGTTGTTAACCAATCTTTTCCATCATTTCCAATATCTTTTCCAAGTATAAAATTTTGGAAAGTATCTCCTCCTTCGATTGCTTCAATTGCTAGTTTTGTCAGTAAAGATTTTACTGTGTTATTAGCATAAGTACTTAGTGTAGTAGAGTCCTTAAGATGAACAAATTCTGTAATAGCATTAGCTTCCTCGTTTTTTTTAAGATAGGCTAAACCTTTTAAGTAGTGCAAATTTTCATCTGTATCATCGATTGCAAGTCCAATATTAGCTGCATCAATAATGGCATCTGCATCACCGTCTGCTCCTGTAATTGCATTAGCTTTACTAAATGCTACAGTTAATATTAAATTATTTATGTTAGCTTCTTTTTCTGCTACTAAAGAAGGGACTCTTAGCGCCGTATCTAATACACCTAGTGCTCTATCAAATTCTCCTAGATCTAATTCTCCTAGATCTAAAAGGACACTTGCAAAATTTTGCACTACTTTTAGAAACTCATCTGGATCTATTTCTCCAGGTGCAGCTTGTTCTGCTTCAAGATATTTAGCATTAGCTATTTCTAATATTGCTGCTACGTCACCAAGCTCTGTTGGAGTTGGAGCATCTGGTATAGCATATTCTTTCATTTTGGTAATTGCCATGATGCTAGCTTGTTGTCCTTCTGTTGCTTCTTTTGATTTTGCCATATTTGTTCTCCTTTAAATTTTTATGTTTTAATTATTAAATTACTTCTGTTGTTTCTTGTGAATTTCCTGATAAATCTGTGGTATCTATTGGTGGCGGCGCAGTATCTAGTACATCTACAACATGTGGAGCTAAATTGTCCACCAGACTACTGCTTATAGTTGCAGCTGCGACTAATTGTGCTGCAAAATCATTTGCTAGGAAAAACCCTACTGAGCTAGCATTATCGCTTGTTGCTAAGATTGGTTTTAATGACTCTGCTATGAACACTAGATTTTCCTTTATTGTTGAGTAGTCTAATGTCCTACCTTCATCTTCGAAACTATTAAAAATAGATATAAATTTTTCTAGCAATGTAATCTCAAAAGAAATTCCCTGATCTTTTGAAGTTTTGTTGCTATTCAAAAGTGTTGCAACAAATGCTACTTTCTTGTTTAAGTTACTATGTGCTATAGTTTCATGTTCGAGGGTATCGTAAATACTCAAAGACTCATTTGATAAACTATCTAGCATTGGAGGAAATAGATTTTTAGATATCTCAGCAATTTCAAGAGTAGAAAGTGTAGTCATTTCTACATATCTATCTAAAAATCCTAAATTATCCATTTCAAATGCAAGAAGTAGGGCATCTTCCCATTTAATTGCTCCAGTGCTCATTGCAATATCTATTGCATTTTGATTGTCAACCTCCATAGCGTAATCAAGATGTTTACAAGTCAGTTTTCCTGCTCTCTGTAGAGCTTCAATGACGATATTTGCTATTTCTACTTCAAAATTAACGCATCCATGTGCAGCTAACCTTTCAATGCCAATATGAGCTATAAACTCACCCATAAAAAATTCAATAGTTACTTCTTCACCATTGACATCATAAGTTGCGTCATTTACAAAATTTAAGAATAGGCCGGGTTCTATTCTCATACCTGTAGCTAGTAATAAGACTGTTCTAACTACGTCAGCATCAGTTGGTGATGTGAGTGGATTTGCTTGATCATAGAGCTCTCTGATATCTTCATTGTTAGGTTGATCTTTTAATTCAACAATTAAGTTAAAAATGAGTTTTATGTGTTCTGAGATTTCTATTTTTACTAAATCTGCACCACCTTCTCCATTTGGAGAATCAAGTTCTCTTAAGCTAGTATTTAATCCTGTGACTTCATCTAATTTTTCCCTATCAGTAGGCGCAACTACAGCTTCAACTTCTTCAACTGTTTGGCTTATGTACTCTAGTACTGTTGGGCAATCTCTTAGAGCTTCTTTCTTAACAGTTGAAGATACTACCTCTCTAATATTTATTTTTACTGGACTTGGTGTTGCAAGCAATGGGTTGCTCATAACCATTGTTTTTGCAACAACATCTGATTCATAGCTTTGAGTAAGTTGATCAAAGAATTTATTTTGTGCTGCTGAAAAAATATCTCCACCGTGCTCTAAAAGTTCGGATTCAGAAATACCTAACGCTTCTTTTAACTTATTGGCTGGTATGCCTAGTACTTTACCCCCGTAACTATCCATTTTTTGTGCAAGAGCTTTTAGTTGATCATGAGCTTTCAGATTATTGTCATTTATTGTAATTTCTGGCCAATATTCTTTAAATATTTTGCGATATATACTTATTATTTCTTTAAAGTTAGGATGATCTACCTCTAAAGATTTAATATTTCTCACATGACTAGTTATTTGTATAATATATTTTGCCAAGGTGAAGTCTTTTGTAATTCTTTGGCGTGCAAGAATAGCGTCAAAAATTTCAACACAACCATTATCTACTAAATTAATTACAAACGGTTCAAGGTACCTCAAACCTCTAAAGAGGAAATCTAAAAGTAAGTCTTCTTTTTTTAAAGGAGTTTCAACGATTCTTTCAAATATAAGCTCTCGGCTCTCGGCTGCTGATTCTACTGCATCGCTGGGACCAACTGAAGGTGAAGAATCTGGGTCAGAAACATAAATTACTTTGTCTGAAACCCTAACTAAATCTCCAGTAGAAGCTTTTGTTCTTGAAATTACTCTGCCAGATTCAGCAAATATTTCTAGTTGATTTTCAGTTTCACTTGAGTTGAGTTTTAATACACCAGAATTAAATACATATCTAAAATCTGGTGCAGATGCAACGTATGCTGCAAGTTTTGCAGGAGAGTATCCTTTAGAGTTTTCGCTTGTTAGCATAAGCTTTACATGATCGGTTGGAGTTCCAGATGTTGGCACAAAGCCTTCATCAGCTACCAACTTTTCTAGACCGCCTTCAATATATGGTATTAAATCTTGAAAAACTCCTTTAAGCATTGCTTGGTGAAAAATATTTGATCGGTCCAATCCAACTTCAAATATTCCTTTTTTACAATTTAGTGGAAGTTCTAATATGTGTTTATAAGAACCAATTGATCCATTTACTAGTGCTCTTTGTATAGGTGGAAGCCCAGCTTTATCTACTTCTCCTAGCGTTTGCAGAATTGCTTGCTGTGATTACAGTTCATCATATCTGCCGCTCAATTCTCTGTTAGCAATTATAGAGCTGTTATCAAGCATTACAGGTAATACGTATTGTAACACATCGTAATGAGCTAAATAGTGCATGAACCCGTAGCCATCTACCTTCGTAAAAAGATCTAATTTTTTTGTCCATCTAAAAACAGATGGTTTTTCTCCGTTGAGAATTAACTGATTTAATTCATCTATTTGACCAAATAGTGCTTCGTGTTCTTCTTTAACGAGTGTTTCTAGCTCTTCTTTTCGTTTTGGAAGTGAGAGTTGTTTTTGATGATGTTGTAATTGTTTTTCTTTTATCTTAAGACTTGATTTTGATGAAGCAAAGTCTCTAGTTAATATTTCACCTATTGTCATGGGTTCTATATCATATACATTTTGGGATAAAGTGGATGACTTTTTAGGTGTTTCAACGAGTAGGGGAGCTGTATCTATTGCTTGTAATTCGCTATCTATCGCACTCATTTTTTTTCTTAAACCTTCTATTTCAGATATAAGAATCTCTATCAAACTAGCATGATCTGTTGTATTATTATAGATGGACTCTATATTGACTAGCTCTTCATTCGCTTCACTGATTTTTTTAGCAAGTGGTGCGATCCGATCGGTTAAAAAATTAATTAGTATCTTTCTCATAATATTAGTAATTTCCCTATAATATTTTGTCTATGTATACTCATAGTTGTACTAATTGATAATTCAATTGAACAACTAAGGTAGATTTTAAACTTAACCTATAGTTATTTTAATAGTCCTAAAATTCATTATTGTCAAATAGTTATAAATATAAATTAAATAAAATCCTTAAGCTTCTTAAGGGAAAGTAATAATTTCTCTCAAGAAGAATGAGTAGGTTATATTAAAAAGCTAAATTTGGAATTTTTTTATGAAAAACAGTGGAATTTTTTGAATTTTAGATGAAAAATGTTGAATTTACAACAGTTTTATTAACTAGTTATTTATATAATAAGTTGATTTTCTACTAATAATTGAAAATATGATTTTACTTTTATGTAAAGAATTAGTTTTATAAAAAAGATGGCAATGTATGCAACTTGTGATAGATTTAACTCTTATTTTTTTATTGCGATATATTAGTGTTGAATCTGCTTTAATGTTTCTAATTTGTAAAAACAATTTATTATGACCTCAAATATCAAAATTTAGTTTCTAAACTTATTAAAATAATATTATAGTTAGTGAGCGTAGGTATATACAAATACAGTTAAGAATAAAATGCATTATAGAATTATTTCCTTTTTATATATTATAGTGACTTGTACGATTGTATCGTCATGCAATTTTTCTCCAAAATATGTACGTGATCTTTCCTTATTTAAAGAAAAGAAAGAGTTTGAAAATGCATTACAGAAGAAAGTCTCTATAGAAACTTTAGTAAATTGGTGGGACAGACTAAATGATCCTCTAACATCAAGGTTAGTAAAAAAACTTCTGACACAAAATTTAACTTTAAAAGAAGCGTCTGAGAGAGTTTTTCAAGCAAGAGCTGCGGCTTCTATTAGTAAGGCTAGTAAAATGCCAAATATTACATTAGATAATAGCGCATCTCGTCGCTTTACTACAGTTACGTCTTTGCCAGATGGCGCCAAAAAGAAAGTGTACACTAATAGTTATGCTACAGATTTAGGAGTATCATGGCAACTTGATCTATTTGGTAAACTCAGATCTGCAAATGATGCTGCAAAGGCAAATGCTCTAGCTGCAGAATATGATTTACAAGGTATTACGCAAACTCTAATTGCTGAGCTTGTATATAGAAGAGTGTCAGTTTACTTAAACAATAAATTACTTCAATTAGCATTGGAAAATACTAAAAATGCAAAAAAATTATATATAACAACTAAGAAAAGATATGAATTAGGAAGTTCTAGTATAAAATTGGCTGATTTATATTTAGTAAAGGAAAACTACGAATCTTCGAAAAAAGATATTTATCAGTATAGAAGACTAGTAGCAGATGAAATGTACAAGCTTGATATATTGTTAGCTCAAATTCCAGGTACTATTACAAAAGCTTCACTTGCTCGCCGAGTTAACTTGCCAAAATCTATAAATGTAACAGCTCTTCCGATGCAGCTACTAGATAGAAGACCTGATTTAAAATCAGCAGAAATTAAAATAGTTGCTGCAAATGCTAATATTGGCGTTGCGATTGCAGATTTATTTCCTAACTTTTTTATAAATTCTGGAATAAATTATGATTCAGATAAGCTTGGTAATTTATTTAATTCAGAAAACATGTCTGGTTCAATTTTAGGTAAGATTACAACTAAAATTTTTACTGGTGGTGCGCTTAGATCTAATATTAAAATACAGGAATCTAAAGCAAGAGAACTATCGTTAAATTATTCAAATAAAATATTATCAGCAATAGGTGAAGTTGAATCTAACTTAAAAGCTGAACAGGAGAATATGCATGAGTATAAAGCTCAAAAAGGATCGTTAAAGCTTTTTGAACTTACAAGACAACAATCAGATATTCGATATCTAAGAGGTATTGGGACTTTAGCTAAATTATTAGAAAATAAAAGAAAAACATATAATGCTAACAAATTGCTTATTGCATCTGAGCGCGCATTATGGAAATCAAGGCTTGATCTATATTTATCATTAGGTGGAGACTGGCTTGATAAAGATAAAAATTAAATTATAATTATGAGTAATAAACTAAAATCAGGTAGCTTTCAAATAATAATCATAGGGTTATTTGTTATTGCTTCCTTCTCTTTATCTAGAATGCTAGAAAATGATGCAGCCCAGAGTCAAAATTATATCTCATCTGAGAGACTACTATATGTTAAAACTGAAGATATAACTCCAGGAGAATATCAAATATCTTTTGATAGTACTGGAACAGTTGAAGCTACACATGAAATTGGTATTGTACCTCAAGTTAGTGGTAGAGTAGTTTGGGTTAATGAAAAGCTATATAAAGGAGAAGTTTTTGATGAGGGTGAGCCATTATTTGAAATAGATAGAAGTGACTATGATCTAGAAGTTGTCAGGATGGAAGCTGAAGTTGCAAAAGCAAATACAGCGCTTGATATTGAACTAGCAGAAACTAAAGCTGCAATTGAAGAATGGAAGCAGATTAATGGAGATATAGATGCTCCAGATCTTGTATTTAGAAAACCTCAACTTTTAGAGGCTCATGCGCGTCTTAAGGCAGCACTTGCCCAAAGAGAAAAAGCAAGGCTAAGCTTATCTAGAACAATTTTTAGATTACCATTCGGTGGTCAAATAATTAAAAGCAATTTAGCAGAAGGGCAATTTGTAACTATGGGTCAAACATATGGTAATGTTTATGATAGTCGCTCATTAGAATTGCATTCATCTTTGTCAGATGCTCAATTAAAAATAATTCTTAATTCCAATAATTCCAAAGTAGGTATAGAAATAAAATCTTATGGAAAAGAAAAGATATATAAAGGCTATATTAAAAGAAGTGCAACTGAAATTGATAGATCAACCAGATTTGCCCATGTAAGATTTGCATTTCATGAGCCAACAAATAAAATTTTGGTTGGAAGTTTTGCAAAAATAAATGTACAAGCGGATAAGTTAGAAAATGTTTCAGTTATTCCTTCAAATTCATTGCAAAAAGATAGAAAAATTTTAGTTGTAGATAGAAATAATATTATATCAAAAATTCAACCAGATATTATTCAATCTATGGATAATTTTATTGCTATTAAAGGTATGGATCAACCATTTAAGATAGTTGTTGGCAATATGCCAGGTGCAATTGAAGGGATGGTAGTGACAACAGATTCTGAAATTAAATAACAAGCCTATATGCAAAAATCATCACTAGAAAGTGAATCAAATACAAGTGGATTAGTAGCCTGGTTTGTTAAAAACCATGTGGCTGCAAATATATTGATGATGCTTTTTATTTTTGGTGGTATTTTGAGTGTGATTGGTATGAGAAGTGAAACTTTTCCATCAATTGACCCTAAATTAATAACTATTTCTGTTACATATCCTGGTGCAACTCCTTATGAAATAGCGACATCCATAACAAAAAGAGCAGAAGAGGCGCTGATTGGTATAGATGGCATTAAAAGAATTAGCTCAAAAGCTTCTGAAGGAAATGGTTTAATCAAGATATCTTTAGAAGATTTTGCTGATCCAGATGATGTATATAGCGATGTTGAAACGACAATAAATTCATTAAGTAATTTTCCACCCGAAAATGCTGAACGACCGGTTATAACCAAAGTCAGAGTTACACCAAGTGTAATGACAATAGCTCTGCACGGCCAGGTTGAAGAGGAATCACTAAAATATTGGGCAGAGACAATCGAAGATGAAATACGTCAACTTCCTGGAGTGTCTTTAGTTGATATTAGTGGAATTAGGCAAAGTCAAATTTCTGTTGAAATATCAGAATTTAATTTAAGAAAATATGGATTAAACCTTGAAGATATTGATCGTGCAATAAAAAGTCAGTCAAGAGATACGCCTGCTGGTTCGATAGAATCAAGGCAAGGTGAAATTTTGCTTAGAATTCAAGATAAAAAATATAATGGCTTTGATATTGAAAAAATAATTGTAAAGAGCTTGCCAAATGGCTCATTAGTTACAATAGGAGATATAGGTGATGTTATAGATGGGTTTGAAGATATAAATTTAATTAGTAAATTTAATGGAGAAAATGCAGCTTTTATTGAGGTAAAAAGAAGCGAAAGTGATGACACGCTAAAAGTAGATAAAGTAATAAAGGAGTATCTATCAACAGTCAAATTACCAAATGGTCTAAAAATTTCTATAGCAAAAGATGAAACTACTGTTCTAAAAGATAGAATCAGCCTAATGGTAAGAAATGGTATATTGGGTTTCATGTTAGTATTCTTGATATTATTGCTATTTCTTGATTTAAAGCTAGCATTTTGGACAAGTGCAGCGATTCCTATTTCATTTTTAGGTGGATTGATGATTATGCAGCAATTAGGGTTTAGTATTAATATGATCACACTTTTTGCATTAATTGTTGTTTTAGGAATAGTTGTTGATGATGGTATCATAACAGGTGAGAGTATTTTTGAAGCTCAATCAAAGGATAGTTCACCTTCAGCAGTATTAAAAGGAGTAAATGCTGTGATTGCTCCTGTAACAATTGGTGTAATGACTACTATGGCCGCATTCGCACCATTAATTTTTAGTACAGGAACATTAGGACAAATTGTTAGCGTAATACCCGTTGTTGTAATTTCAATTCTATTTATTTCTCTTATTGAAGCGTATTTTATTCTTCCTTCTCACTTATCGAATCCAACTTTATGGAGTAGAGGTATAGTTGCAGACGTAAGAAACTATGTTGCAAAAAAATTAGAGTATTTTGTTGATATAATTTTTATTCCTTTTGTAAAAAAAGCAGTAGATTTTAGATATATTACTCTTGCTATATTTATAGGATTAATTCTTTTTACATTTGCTCTTGTGAAAACTGGAGTAATTCGTTTTGTATTTTTTCCGCAAATTGAAAGCGATAGAATCACTATTGAAGTTAATATGATAAAAGGAACACCATTCAAATTAACAAAGGATACATTGTTAAAAATAGAACAAGCAATAGTTGATGTTAGAGATAATATTGACAGCAATAGAGAAAATAGCTCTTTTAAAAGTATGGCAATGAGTATTGGAGCAACTTCTAGTGGGAGTTCGCCATTCAAAAATAGCGGAACAAATAATGGGAATCATTTAGGAGAAATCAGAATACGATTGGTTTCATCCGATTTTAGAGAATATTCAGCTTCTCAAATTGAATCTATGATTCGCAAAAAAATTGGCCTCCTTACAGATGTTGAAAGTATAACCTATAAAAGCTCATTAATTGGGGATAATCCAGATGTAGAAATTGAGTTAACCTATCCAGAAGAAGGAATATTAAAAGTTATTGCTGATGAATTAAAATCTAAGATTTCTGTGATTCAAGGTACACGAGAAATAATGGATAATTTTCAAGATGGAAAAAGTGAGTACGTATTTAAAATTAACGAAAGAGGGAATGCAATTGGGCTTACACCGGATTATCTTGGAAGGCAGTTAAGGGCTGCTTATTTTGGACTTGAGGCGCAAAGATTTCAAAGAGGAAAGTCAGAAGTAAGAGTCTATGTTAGATATCCTAAAGATGAAAGAGAAAGCTTGGTAGCTCTTCAAAATATGCACATAAGATTAGCTAACGGAAAAGAAATCCCTTTAAGTAGCGTTGCAACTATAAAGAAACAAATGGGATTTTCTCAGATAAAATCAGTTAATGGAAGGCAAGTTATTAGCGTTACTTCTGACGTGGATATAGATCAAACAACTCCAAACGATGTAATAAAAATACTTGAAGAAGAAGTTATGCCTTCATTAAAACTAAAATATCCAAGACTAAAATATAGTTTTGAAGGAGAAAGTAGAGAGCAGAAGGAAGATTTGTCAAGTTTAGGCCGTAATATGATGATCGCTCTTTTGCTAATATACGTAATACTTGGTGCACAATTAAGAAGCTATGCTCAACCGATCGTCATTATGCTTTCAATCCCATTTGGTGTTGTAGGTGCTATATTAGGACATTTATTACTTGGGTATGATTTAACATTCATTTCAATGTTTGGAATAGTGGCGCTTACTGGTGTTGTTATTAATGATAGTGTAGTGCTTATAGATTACTTGAATAAGCAGCATTTGCTTGGTCTCAGTATGTACGATAGTGCTATAGCTGCAGTGCAACGTCGGTTTAGGCCAATATTACTAACTACTCTCAGCACAAGTCTCGGCTTGCTGCCAATCTTACTTGAAACTAGCCTTCAAGCAAAATTTTTAATTCCTATGGTAATCTCTTTGGCTACTGGAATTATTTTTGCTACATTGATAATTTTGCTTTTAGTACCATGTTTAGTTATTGTTGTTGAAGATTTAAAAAACTTATTTAGGCTAAATTCTTAAACAATGCTAGAATAAAGCTAATTGTTTTTCACCAAGCTATTTATAAACGCAATTAATTCTAAAATACTATGTTTAAAAGCATTATATATTCTCCTTTAGCAAGTCTGGTCTTATTTGTAACAAGTGGATCGTTTTTTTTGACATTTATTTCTGTTAAAATCAATATTATTGATGGGTCAGAAGTTACTTTAGGACTTATACACTCTGCCTTTTATGGAGGAATGTTAATGGGAGCCCTTAAAAGTGAAGAAATAATTAATAGAGTAGGGCACATTAGGGCATTTGCCTCGTTTTCAAGCATACTTACTTTTACAATTATTTTTCAAGCGCTTTATCAAGTTCCTAAGTTTTGGATTTTCTTACGTTTTTTTGCTGGTTTTTCTACGGCTGCAATATATGTAGTTATTGAAAGCTGGTTATTAGCTCAATCAACAAAAAAAAATAAAGGCAAGATTTTATCAATTTATATGTTATGTCTATACTCAGCTCAAACATTAGGGCAATTTGGTCTAGATATTACTGATGTTAATACGATACAGCCTTTTCTTTTAGCGGCTCTTATTGCAAGTATATCTGTAATCCCAGCATCGCTTACATATATGAAAGCTCCAGAAGTTAAGCCACTACCAAAAATGGCAATATCAAAATATTTTCTAGCTTCTCCTCTTGGTTTTATTGGGTGTGTTGTATCAGGACTTATGCTTAGTGCAATATATGGTTTTTTACCAAGCTATGCATATGACAATGATTTATCTATATCCATTTTAGTGGGTATTACAATTGCTGGTGGTTTTGTGTTGCAATGGCCTATTGGCAAGCTTTCTGATATGTTTGATAGAGCTATAATCATTGTTCTGCTTGCATTAATAATAATTGTTGTTTGCTTTATAATTGCTGTTCTTCCTTTGCATAATATAGCTGTCTATATTATATCATTTTTTCTAGGTGGATTATGCTTTACTCTTTATCCTGTTTGTATTGCACAAGTTTGCGATCATTTAAGTAATAGTAATGTTATTAACGTTACGGGAGTGCTTTTATTTGCTTATGGTGTTGGAGCTGTATCTGGCCCACCAATACTTGCATATTCAGTTAAGCTATTTTCTTCAACTGCTTTATTCTTTTATATTGCCTTTGTATCATTTGTACTTTTTGCATTTGGTTTATATTCCTTAAAAACTGTAAAATCTGTATCTCAAGAAGAGCAGGTGGATTTTGTTGCAATACCACGCGTTTCTCCAGTTGCTAGTGGTTTAGATCCAAGAATAGATGAAGAAAAAAAATAACTATAATATTACGTATCATAATTTCTTTAGCTTAAAATTTTTTAGTATGTTGATATATTAATAGATCTGAATTACGATCAGCCTATATATTTAAATCATAGGTTGTATAAAATTCAGGAGCTTTAATGAAACACATATCAGCACTGATAGCTTTTCATGCCAGTCTGTTTACAATAATTATTTTACTTTCATATCACTCTTTAGCTGCAAGCAACTGCTTAACAATTAACTCTATCGAGATAAATAATACAAATAAATATATAGATAATAGGACAAATAAGATTACAGAAAAATATTTGAGAAAATGCATAAATATTTCTGATATCAAAAATATTGTAAGAGAGATTACTAATTTATATGTGGATATGGGGTACATTACTACAAGAGTGCTCTTACCAGAACAAGATCTTTCATTAGGGATTTTAAAACTAAATGTTGTTGAAGGTTATATAGAAGCTATAGATATTGAAAATAAACATAAATCGATATCTCCTTTTATTCCCTTGAAGGCAAACAAAATTTTATCACTACGTGATATAGAACAAACATACGATCATTATAGTAGGATTAGTTCAAATGATGTTAATATATCGATAAAGCCAGGAACAAAGCCAGGAACTTCAAGGGTATTAATTGCAAATAAGCCAAGAAGAAAATGGAAAGTAAAGGCTGGTATAGATAATAGTGGCTCTAAGCATAAAGGAGAAGTGCTATCATATACAAATTTATCAGTTGAAAATTTTTTAGGTCATAATGAGTCGTATTTATTTAGTATAAAATCATCTCTTGACGATCCAGACATAAGATATACAAATTCTAAAAGCTTTTATTTCTCTGTACCTTTTGAATATTGTGACTTAACTTATCAATATAATTTTAGTAAAAATAGAAGTTTTATAGAAAGTAATAATAAAATATATAGGAATAGTGGGGCTAGTACTGCATATAAAGTTGATTTATCAAGAATTCTTCACAGAGATGGAACAAGTAAAATGATACTTTCTACTGGCTTTGGGCATGACATTTACTCAAACTATTTAGATGATAGTAAAATTCAAATATCCTCATATAAGATACACAAAATTGATTTTGGTTTATCTTACCAAAGTAGGTTGTCTGCAAGCGTTCTCTCTACTGGTTTAAGCATTACGTCTGGAATTAACAAAGGTTTTTTTTCCAGGTTTGGAAATATTTTTGTGCCTAATAAGATATTTAATAAAGTAAATTTAAATGCATCATGGTTTAAACCTACTCCTGTGATTATAGCAGACAGAAACGTTCAGTTTAGATCCTCATTTTCAGCTCAATATTCTCCAGATATGCTTGCTTCTAGTGAAAAATTTTCTTTAGGTGGTAATAGTTCAATTCGAGGATTTAAAGAATATAGAGAAAATTCAGATAATGCATTACAGTTAAGAAATGAAATAATTGCTTTTTTACCTCAAAAAGAATCTAAATTCTATCAAAAATTCTTTGGGGACATAAGTGCATTTATCGCTTTTGATATAGGATATTTCAGTAATTATGAAGAGCAGACTGAGAGAAGAGGAACTTTATCTGGTGTTGCTACAGGGGTAAGAAATAATAGCGGAATATTTGATTTCGATATAGTCATCTCAAGGCCAATTCAGACAACACATAATTTTAAACATAAGAATATAGTATATTTTAGCTGTGGAATAAATATTTAATAAATTGAATATTACCCTGTAGTAACAAAATGTAATCAGTGTTTTGTTAAAGTTTCTTGATGATATTAATAAATCTAATATATAATAAATATATTAGATACTAACTAATACAAAGTTGTTATGACAAAAACCACTGAAACTAATTCATTAATCGTTAGTGAGACTTCACAAGATATTGTAATATTTAGCCCTACAGTATCGAATAAGGAAAAGAAAAAAGAGTCAACAGTATCTCAAGAAGTACTAACAACGTCTCTAAATTCTACTAACCAAGACACTCAAACTAACCTCAGCTCTACTAACGTTAGGTCTGAAGAATCTGAAATAGATCCCATAACACTTGCTATTCGTGAGCAAATTTTAATCCGTCAACTACATTCTATTAAAAATGCAGTTGCAGATATTTCGCCTGAATCACGGAAGCAGAAAATTTCGGGTATGAATGCTGCTGAGTTTAAGCATTATGTCGAAAATCCAGAAAATAAGGAAACATTAGATAATGCGCTAAAAAATGAAACAGTTCAAAAAGAGCTGCATAAAATAGAAGTAGAAGGCTATAAAGCTGTACATACACAGTTTCAGGACAAATTTAAAAATATAGATTGGAAAGCTGAGATAAATACAGAGTCTCGTACAAATGAAGTTAGAGGACCAGATGGAGATGTTTATTGTAAACTCACAGAGACAACTAGTAAACAAGCTAATATTTCAGTTAGTCTATCAGATGGTTCACAAAAAAATATAAATAGCTATCGCACTATTGATTTTCCTAAAGAACTAGATAATAAAGGGCCAATGCATCTTTCTATGGCTGTAAAAGATGCTGATGGCAAAAATATAGCAGCAAACAAGGCGTTGTTCTTCACGGCACATTATGATGAGAGTGGAAAATTAACAGAAGTTTCTTCTCCACAACCAGTAAAATTTGCTGGAACTGGTCCTGATGCAGTGGGCTATGTTGAAAAAGATGGTCAAATATATACTCTGTCTGTTACCCAAGGTAAATATAGAGAGATGATGCAAGAAGTTGCTAAAAATAATGGTATGGGCTTTGATATATCTGAACAAACTCAAGTAGTTGCACAAGATAAAATAGTAACTAAAACTACTGCAAAAAGATCAGAAAACACAAGAAGCAAACCCAATGTTAATAAATCTTCTTCAATAGAGTCATCGCAGATTGAATCTAGGCCTGTACAGAAAAAATCAAATTATGAAGTATTGCAGGATAATAAAAATGCTACGTTGGAATTTGCTTCAAGGTTTGCAAGCTCAAGACCAGTCCCTGTATTACCGGAAGAAGGATTACAAAATAAACTGAAAAACGCTAGGACTAGCGTAGAGAATGGTGATTTTGAAACTGCAATAAAATTACTTGATGAAATAAAAGATAATAAAATAGGCATAGTTTGGCATGAAAGTAACGACCTTGGACACGGCACTAAGGCAGTAGTAAGAGATGCAAGAAATGTATCCACAGATCCTGAAATCTTAGCATCTGAAAGAAGTGAAAAATATGGAATGCAAGTTCTTAATGAAGTTAGAACTGCTTTTACATTAATAGATAATGAGGGAGGATCGCCAGAACAGCGCGCAGAAGCAAAAAGAAAATTAATGTATGTAGCTCAAAAATCTTTGGATGAAATTGATACATTAAACTTAGAGTCAGTTAAAGATTACAATACTATAATTGTTGATACTCTTCAAAAAGCAGGTGTAGGACCAGATTCAGAAAAAAAATTATTATTTGGAATGCAGCTTGCCGGTTTTCAAGACGAGCATATGCATGTTGTAACTTTATCAAATGCTAAAGATGGAGACGGAGTAAATCATACAGTAATTGAAGCGGACGTAATGCTTAATGGTACTACTCCAAAATTAAAACGACAATTTGAAGCTATCAGTCAAAATAACACTGAAATCTTAAATAGCCCTGAGATGGATTGGTATACTAATTTACCTGAATATCAGCAAACCCTAATTGCAGGTATATCAGACAAAATGGCTTCAGGGCAGTATGTTATGCCTACTCAATTACTTGGGACAATGCCTGGTGTTAGAAATGCTTACGATAAAGTAACAGCTGTACAAAGTCCAGGTAAGGAAGGTCCAGTAATTGTAAACGAAAATTTGCACTGCGGAGCTCCGGCTTCAAAAGCGAAAGGCACTGATAAAGAGGGAAGGCAAGAAATTGCTAATATGAATATTGAATTACTGCAATCATTTAGTAAAGATGGAAGAGTGAATTTAAATACTTTTAATAGCGGAATCCTTGGCATGGATCGAGTTAATGAAGGTTTCATTTTCAAACAATTAAAAGAATCTGCTAAAAACAACCCTAATAATGTTGATTTTACTGCATCACCTTTAAACGCTTGGCGTAAAGTACCTGGTGGAGGTAGAGATCACACGCATTTCAAGCAAGATCTTAAAGATATTGGGACTGAAATACAATCAGATAAAGGTTTAAAAAATGCAAGTAAATTTCTAAGGAAAGGCGGCGGAAAATCAAGAATGAAAAAAGCTCTAGCTGAAATAGATAAGCTAGAAGATAGAGATTATGCGCATACACTAAAAATAGCTTTGGAAGCAAAACAATTAGTCGAAACTCCTGCAAGAAAAGAGAAGGGTGGTAATATTAATTTAGCTGTAACTAATAAAATGAGCTATCTTGAAACTCTTTTAAATAATCCAGAGAATAAGTTGCATGGTGTTACAAATAGTAAAGCTAGAGTTGATTTTTGTAAAAGCGGTAAAGATAGAACTGGATATGGTCAAACGAAAAATACTCATCATGCAGTAAGTCAGCATCTTGGAATATCAGAAAATCCTGAATTAATGAGTGCAAATTTATTAAGTCAGGTAGCTGGCGGTCATACTCAAGAAATGGCAGGGATTCAAGGTGGTACGGTAGGTTGTCATAGTATTAAGCATAGTGCAGTGTTTTCTCATACTAAAGAAGATAAAGTAATTGATAATATCCATAATCAAAAGAGCGCTAACTATAACTCTAAAATTAAAATGGGCAAGAAAGAGGAAAGAGGTGCAGTAGCTAGAGATTTTGAAACTGAATATAGTCAGAGTAAACAGAAAGAATCTGGGGTAATTAGCAATTACGAGAAACTACAAGCAAATAAAAGTGCTACTTTAAATTTTGCTACAAATGTTGCCAAATCTGATAAAGCAGCTATTGAAAATAAAAATGAGATGCTTTTAGAGGCTAGAGCTAGTCTAGCTAAAGGAGATTTTGAAAAAGCAATATTAAAGATGGATCAGCTAAAAGATGCTAAATTAGGAATTGTTTGGCATGAAAGTTCTGATTTAGGAAATGGAACTTCTGTATTAGTTAGAGATGCAAGGTCTGTTGGTAATATTGATAATGGGTTATTTAAACAAGATGCTGGAGAAAAATATGCAATGCAAGTTCTAAATGAAGTCAGAGGTGGTATTGCTCTTCTAGATTCCGATGCATCAAATTTAAGTCCAGATCAAAAAGAAGCAGCAAAAGTAAAGCTAAAAGAAATAGCAGAATACGCACTAGATCAGATTGATTTTAATAATGTTTCTTCGGAGTTAAACAGCTCAACAGTAAAAGAATTTAATACAGCTATTATTGATACCCTTGAACAAGCAGGTGTAGAGGATCCTGGTAAAAAACTTACCTTTGCAAAAGAAGTATCAAACTTTAAGGATGACCATCGCCACATTGTTACGATGACTACTGCTATAGATGAAAATGGAGAGAAGCATACGGTTATGGAAGCCGAAATAATGCTTAATGGTCTAACTGAAAAGCAAACAAAAATGTATGAAGCTATTTCTAATAGTGAGAGGGGAGTTCAAATTGAAGGTGATGATATGGCATGGTATAATGATATGCCTAAGTATAAAAGAGAAATGTTGCATGATGTTGCTGGAGATATTGCTACAGGAAATAAAGTTATTCCAACCCAATTATTAGGTGATGTTGTTGGAGTAAGAAATGCGTATCAAAAAGTAACAGCAATAAAAGAAGGTGATCATGCAACAATTTTAGCTGAAAATTTACATTGCGGGGCTCCTGCTACTAAAATTAAACTTGAAAATAGTGATTTATCTAAAGATGAAGTAAAAGCCCATAAGGAACAAATTGTAAACGATAATATTCAGCAGTTGCAAAGTTTTGTAGAACCAGGAACTAAGCTTAATTTGAATAATTTAACCAGTAAAACTCCTATTAACATGAGGGGTGAAAATTTCATTCATAAACAGCTTAAAAAAAGCAAAAGTGCTAGTGTTGCTGTAACAGCTTCACCAATTAACAGATGGAGAGCGCTTGGAGCTGGGAGGCAGCAAAAAGAATTTGATAAAACATTAAAAAATGTAGGTAATGATTTAGCTGGAAGAGAAGAGTTTCAAGATATATCTAAATACTTGCAAAAAGGGAATAGCAAAGGAAAAAGCTTTCTCTCTAAAATAACTTTTGGAGCAGTAAAAACTAACTATGACAAAGCTATGGCATCAGTCGAAAAGTTAAGTAATAATGATCCAAAGTTAGCTGGCGTATTGAAGGAAGCAATCACTGTTAAGAAACATCTGCATGAAGGAACTAATACTAGTAAATCAGAAAATATTAATTTAGATATATCGGCAAAAATGAACGTAGTCGATAATGCAATTAGACAACCAAGTGGAGCATTGCATGCAATAGCATCAAAGCAAACTAAGAAAGAGCATGCTGTTAGAGTTGATTTTTGTAAAAGTGGTAAAGATAGAACTGGTTTGGTTGAAATGGAAAATACTCATGAAGCAGTCTCAACTCATCTTGGTGTAGACCCTTCTTCAGAACTTGGTAAGAAGAATAAACTAAGTCAAGTTAAAGGTGGCCATACTCAGGAAATGGCAGGAGTTCAGGGTGGATCAGTAGGCTGCCATTCTGTAAAAACAAATCCAGAGTTTGCCTTAAAAAAATCTGATAAAGCAATAAATGGTATTATAAATCAAAAATCATCTAAATTTAATAGCTCAGTAAAAGTAGTAAAAGAAAAGAAAAAAGCTAAAACTTTAGAGAAATTTAGAGCTGGACAAAAATTGAACAAAGCTAAAAAGACACAAATTGAAAGTGTGCGTCAAAAATCAACTAATATAGTCAGAGGAGTAGGAGCAAAAACGTCTCCAAAACCAACTTTAGCTGTAACACAAAAAACAGGAAAAAGTGGTGAAATGAGTAGGTGATAGATCATATATTGCAAAAAATTACTATAGACTTAAAGTACAAACCTAAATAAAGCTCCCTTGTTACCATTGCTTTTGGCAGTAATCGTACCTCCATGAGCTTCAATAGCTGCTTTACATAAAGCAAGCCCAACCCCTCTGCCTTCAGCTTTTGATTCAGTGTTTGAACCCATTTTAAATGGTGTAAATATATCGTACAGCTCTTCTTTCGGAATTCCAATACCATTATCTTCTATAGTAAATTCTATTTGATTTTCTTTCTTTAAAAGTTGAATTTTAATAGTGTTTTCATTACTAAATTTAATTGCATTTATTACCAAATTATCTACGACTTGCCTCATATAATTCGGATCAACTGAAACAAATATTTCAGGATGAATTTTTACTATAAACTCTATCTTCTTCTTTTTTGAGTAGATTCGACGGCAATTATTAATTCTATCTTCAACTAATTCTCCTAGATTTATTATCTTTTTATCCAATTCTAGCTTCTGAGCGTTTAATGCCGCAAGATCTAGCATATTCATAATCATCGATGATAATCTACTAGAATTTTTATATACTTCATCAGATAAAGTTTTTAGTTGTTCTTCATTAAATTTACTTAATCCATGATTTAACATTTCAGCAAAATTCATTACATTACCTACTGGCAAGCGTAATTCATGGTTTACATTATTAATTATCTTCTGAGCTGTTGCACCTAGACGCTCAATCTCTTTTTCTTGATCAGAAATTCTTTCAGAGTAATGCGTCATTTTTTTACTTAAATCAGTTATTTCAGTTTCTAAATCTATAACTTCTGTTTTTAAAGTTCCAACTTCTGCTTCTGTTGCTTCATGTAATTCTTGTTTAGGTTTAAAAATAATCAAAAGGATGCTACTGATCAAAAGGAGTAAATAGGTTATCTTAAATTTTACTCCTAAGTGAATGTTGAATAAGCTTATTCCTGTGCTCCATTTAAAGTATATAATACTTGAAATTACGCCAGTTAATAACATAAATAAGGTAATCTGCCATCTAGTAAGTACAGCTAGAATTATTGTACTTAACAAAAAGATCATAAGCTGAAATTGACCAAAATTACTTATAAGAACCTGTAAGAATCCTACAAATATTAGTACATAAAACACACACATAACCCAAGTTAGTGAAATAAATTTCTTGTTTTTAAATGTTGGAGGCCAAATTGGATAAGTTAGAAAAATAGTTGAAATAATTAATACTGAGTGATAAATCATCTCACTGATTTTAGCATATTGAAATCTAATTTCATATGGCAGAGAATACATTGTAGAAAATACAGAAACAATACAAAATACACCAAAAAATGTATATGTAGACTCTTTTTTAGGTGCATTCCTCAGGCAAAATTCAATAATATTGAAAGTGTATATACTTCTTACAAATTTTTGAACTTTTGCTCTTCTTTTTTCTTTTAATTTATTTAGATCAGAATAATCTTTTATACCAACCCAGCCACCATCTTGTTTTAATAGATAATGCGTTAGAAATAAAAATATTATATTTACAAACATACCTGGAAGGACGCTGTTTATTCCAGTGATATCCATAATATACATTCTCCAAATAACTACTGTTATAAGTCCAGATATTATTCCTGATAATACAGCCGTTGATGAGGTGCGGAATCCAAAAATTGCCAGAAGAAATGGAACAGTAACAACTGGTAAATAGAAACTACTTACTAGTAAAAATAATGCAAGCAACCCTTTCATATAAAACGCTAGGCAAAAAGCCAATATACCTATAAATATTGCACAAAAATATGAAAATATTAGACTTCTTTTTTCAGACCAATAATCAATTCCAAATGATTTTCTTATATCGTATGAAAGAGTAACAGTCGCTGCATTAATATATGAATCTGCCGTAGACATAACCATTGCCATTACGCCTGCTGCTATAAAACCTTTAAATCCAACATATGCATATTTATCTATTATATACGCAAATAGTTGACTAGGTTCTAGGTTAGGGTCTTTAGAAAGCAAAAGGATAGCCACCCAGAAAAATAATATTGATATGGCTAACCTTGAGAAAGTTGCAACAAAAAATGCTTGGGCAACTTGTGCAGTATCTTTTGCCATCGATGTACGCTGAAATATTGCTGGGTTAAATGATGGAATCAAAAAATATAATGCTAAAGTAAAAGCTCCCCAGAATTCGGGATGATTGGGATTGACGAGCTGAGTATAATCAAACAGTGGATTCTCTGATAATGTATAAAATACTACTTGAGGATCATCAAAACTTCCCCAAATAACCAACGCAATAATAGGTATTATAGTTCCAAATGTTGCAAACTGAATTACATCAGTAAAAGTAACAGCTCTTATTCCTCCAAATGCAGAATATATTATAATTATAATACTACTTGCTAAAGTAGCGTAAAAACTTGATATACCAAAAAATAACTGAAGTATAGTAGATGAGACCTTAAATTGTGCAGCTACTTTTCCTACGCAGTTAAAAGTGCTTGATATTGCGGCAATAAACCTAACCTTATTTCCATATAAATTACCAAGAACATCTGCAATCGATAGTGATCCTAAAAATTCTCCAATACGTGGCGCAATAAAATAACATATAATAATCCAGCTAAAAACATCACTTAGCATGCCTGGAACCATGTAAAATAGGCCCCCTTGGTATGTTTCAGACACATCAGTTAAAAAAGCGCTACCACTTATCCAGGTTGCTATTAATGCTGTAGCTAATGTTGCAGTAGAAAAATTTCTACCACCTAGAGCATAATCCTTAATTGTTGTAACACCACGGCTATAAAACAACCCTGTTACTAGAGTAATTGTAAGGAATATTACAAAAATAAATACATCAACATCAAAGCCTATAATCATCCTATGTTTATTACTTCTTTTATAAATTGTTATATATACTTAATTATATAAATGCAATTACAAATATAAATGCAATTACAAGATTATTGCTATTTTACTCAAAATACAACCTAGAGTTGTGTTTACCTGTCATTATTAAGAAGAATTGAGAACTATACTGTTATGTATAATAAAACCTGACAAATTTTAGCTTAAAGTAAATTAGAAAAGCTATTCTTAGGTGTAAAAAAGAAAGAAGTTAAACAATCTTATTCCTAACCAAAGTTGAAAAACAGGATTTTAACCTGATTAATAAATGTATAAAGCTTGGGTCAAACCTGCTGCAGACAATTATACTTTCCATAATATAGATTATGTAATACTTAATATAGAATGACTACTCCTAGCAGTTTTTTCTAATACCTCTATCTGTATAAGGTCCCTTACGTATTGATTCTGAAGGAACATAGGGTGATTAAGTTTCAAGGATAATATCACCATTACTACGCACCTCCTAAGATAGGAGATGAAGGAGCAGCAGTTTTAGCTGAAATCACTAGTCGCAATATGGGAAACCTTTAATAAAGTAAAAACTGCTCTTGAGAACTTTGTTTCACTTTCTAATGAGTCTGATGCACCTGAACATAACATCCATACATTTGATCTAAAATATTGTATATACAGCAATTTTTTTCATCTAACAGCGGTGTATAGAAATGGTAATCCATTATTGAGCGATGCCTACTATACACAGAGCCGCAGGATTAACACTCTACTAAATCATCCCCTAATATCCAGATATAATCCTCTGGAACAGTATATGAATTAACCATTTCTAATAGTTCTGGTGGCAAATCTCCAATCCACAAGTCATTACTGGCATCTTTTCTATGTAAAGTTTTACATACTCCCATTACTGGAAAAGCATATTTATTAAAATAAACACCTATTGCAACTGAAAGCTTGTCTAATTCCGTTTCCGAAAATAGTGTTGACAAGACTGCTCTAATATCACAATTTTTTAATAATTCCCATTCTCTAGCTGTTATTCTGCCATCAAATATCTTTTGGATATAATCTGTCTCTGCTAAATTATGATTAATGCTTTCTATAGCTAGTAACTTAGTAGCTAAACTTACTAAGTTTTTTTTATTATTATCTGTAAAAGTTTCTGCTTCAGTTTGTAATGCAAAAATATTAGTTTCATAACAATTCTTCGTTAGAAAAATTGGAAATGAAGAAGTAGCAGGTTTACCAAAATCAATTTTCATTAAAGAGTTTGATGCAGCAAGAGCAGATACCGTTGCTGGGCCATATTCTCCTAAGAAATTATTCCCTAAGCCTAGCATATTTAATGAAAGCAATGTAGCAAGAACAGATGCTGTTGCTGGACCATGTTCTTTTAATGCATTATCCGCTAAGTTTAGAGTATGCAATAAAGGCAATGTAGCAAGAGCAAATACTGTTTCTGGGCCATATTCTCCTAATCCATTATCCGCTAAGTTTAGATTACGTAATGAAGTCAATTTAGCAAGAACAGATGCTGTTGCTGGGCCATCTTCTCCTAATCCATTATACGCTAAGTCTAGAGTATGCAATGAATCCAATGTAGTAAGAGCAGATACTACTTCTGGACCGTAGCCTTGTAACCCACTTTTTGCTAGGTTTAGAGTATGTAATGAAGTAAATAAGGTTATCATTGTAGCAAATGCTACTGCTTGGCCATCTAATCCAAATTCATGATTCCTGAAGTTTAGATTACGTAATGAAGGCAATGTAGCAAGCGCAGATATTACTGCTGGACTATCTTCAAAGAAATTATACTCTAAGTCTAGAGTATGTAGTGAATTAGATGTAACAAGAGCAGATGCTGTTGCTGAACCATGTTCTTTTAAAAAATTACACGCTAAGTTTAGAATACTCAATGAAGTCAATTTAGCAAGAGCAGATGCCGTTGCTGGACCATGTTCTTTTAATAAATTTTTCGCTAAGTCTAGAATATGCAATGAAGGCAATGTAGCAAGAGCAGATACTGTTTCTGGGCCATCTTCTCCTAATCCATTACCCGCTAAGCCTAGAGTATGCAATGAATCCAATATAGCAAGAGCAGATGCTGTTGCTGGGCCATATTTTCCTAAGTCATTATTCGCTAAGTCTAGAGTATGTAGTGAATTAGATGTAGCAAGAGCAGATGCTGTTGCTGGGCCATGTTTTCCTAAGTCATTATT
>JALZUG010000013.1 GCA_023301685.1 Rickettsiaceae bacterium | reverse complement strand
GTTTTTATATCTTCTTTTTTAGATTTGATTTGAGTAAGTTTGCTTTTTGAATTGTATTGCTGTTCAATAATTACTCTACTATCAGTAATTTTCTCCTGCAACAAACCTTGAATTGTCCCATCAATAAAATCCTCCTTGGCAAAGGCAGAACTTACCAATAACACTAATAAAACTGGTAAAAAAAGAAATTTCGATTTCATTTTAAAATTAATTACTTAAATTCCAAATATTGATCACCTAACATAACAGCCTATGTGGCACGTCTCAATACAATATTTTATTTAATTTGATTTGTAGTTTCCAAAATCTTATCTTGAGTACTAATTACTCTAGTATTTAGTTCATATGCACGCTGAGCTTCAATCAATTTAGTCAATTCTTCAACCGCTTTAACATTTGATGTTTCCAAGAAAGCTTGCTTGAACCTATTAGTAGTATCCTCGACTGCAATACGCTCACCTGATCCAGGAGTTTCTACTAGCAAATTATTCCCAATTGCTTCTAACCCACTTTCGTTTGGAAAAGTAAATACTTCCAACTGACCAATTTCGATAGTTTCAGCTGGATTAGCTGGATCTTGAGCAGTAATCAAGCCATTTTCAGCAATTTGTACAGTTTCTGTTGGTATATTTGCAGGAATCGGTATAGCTGTTTCGAAAGAATTACCATCAGGAGTAATTATGTTACCAGTCTCAGGATCTCTTTGAAATGCGCCAGTTCTAGTATAACCTACTCTTCCATTTGGAAGTTGAATCGCAAAATAACCATTTCCAGTAATAGCAACATCAAGTGGATGGAATGTTTGACGAAGAGCACCTGGTTCCATATTTCTAAATGTACCAAGAATTCTAGTACCCATACCAGTTTGAACTCCAACAGGTCTTGGAGCAGCTTCAGCATTTTCAAGAATCCCTGATCTCTTTAAGTTAACGTAGAATAGATCTGAGAATGTTGCTTCCATTCTTTTATAACCGTCAGTATTGACATTCGCCACATTATTTGAAATCGTATCGATTCTCAATTGCTGCGCTTGTGCCCCTGTTACTGCTGCACTCATTGCTACTGAAGCCATAATATCCTCCTATTTTACTTCGTTAATTTCTGTATTGACGAAGTTTCAGTCTCATTTACATTCGTCATTAAATCTGTTGTTAAACCATACGATCTTTGCATTTCAATCATCTTAGCCATCGCAAGAGTTGAATTCACATTTGATTCTCTGAGAGCGCCTGATATAACAGTAAACTCATCCAATAATCTATCATTACCTTGAATTGCGTATAGATTACCACCTTCTTTTATTATTGGGTCAGCTGAATCAAAACCAAACACACCCAAAATCGCAATTTCTTCTTGATCAACAAAAATCGTGCCGTCTTGCGCTATATCAATTGTCTGAAAATCATCAGGGATTTCTATTGGAGCATTCTCAGCATTCAAGTACGGATGACCACTAGAATTCACCAAAAAACCTTGATTGTTAATTAACATTGACCCATCTAAAGTATATCTTGCCCCTCTTGGAGTCGCAACTTTTAAATAACCTTCACCACCTATAGCAACATCCGTTGGACGATTTGTTACTCTTATTCCCCCCTGATCACCTGTACGATAACTCGTTTCCGCCCAAGCAAAAGAATTATTTCTTTTTGAGTTTTGCTTTAAATCTACATTTCTAAATATAACTGCATCTTGCTCAAAACCAACAGTATTTGCATTTGCAACATTATTCGAAATTACTTCAAGTTGGGTTTTTCGTGCTATTTGGCTTGATAACGCTATATATGAAGCATTATTTGCCTTTGCTGCATTGCATAAAAAGAACAATTCAAACAGCAAAACAAATAAAATGTATAAAGATAGTTTGTGTATCGAAATATGCATCATATAATCATTTTTGTATCTTTTAGTAATTTAAGCTGTTTTTTTTATTTAGCATAAATATATTGAACATTTTAGTAGAAAAAATTTTAGCTTTCATGTATTTTAATCTACAAGTTACAAAAAATACTACAAAATGTTAAGATTTTCAACATAAAACTAAAACCAAAACGAATGGCAAAAGATACAGGTGAAAAAGAAGAAGAACCTCTAACTCCTGCAGAAGCACCTGAAGGAGATCAAAATGGCGGCAGTTCTGATAAAAAGAAAAAGATAAAAAAAATACTTTTAATCACTATACCAATAATCATTACTATTATTGGAGCAGTATATTTTTTCTTTTTTGTGATCAAAGCTCCTAAATATAGTGAAGGACAAGAAGTTCAACAAACAAAGGAAAAGGAACAAGTCGCTTTAGAAGCAAATACATATCTAGACATTGATCCTATTACTGTAGGCTTAACCCCATCTGGCAGCAAAAGAGAATATTTAAGATTAGATTTATCTCTTAGATTAAGTACAGAACAAGAAAGTGTAGCAGTTCTGACAAAAATGCCTATAATAAAAGATACTTTAATTACATTTTTAAGAAGTCTTAGGGCAACTGATTTTAATAGCTCTAGTAGTACTATATACTTAAAAGAAGAAATATCGAAAAGAATAAACAAAATAACAGCTCCGGTAATTGTTAAAGAGGTGTTATTCCAGGAAATTACTGTTAATTAGCAAAAATATAATTGATTATTGAAAATATGGCAGAAGAACAAGCAAAAGCAGAAGACGCAAAGAAAAATGTGCAAGAAAAAAAACCTACCGATCTTAAAGGTATTAAAGCGGTTCTTGAACAGTCTTTGCAGTCTTATGACAAGCTGCCTATGCTTGAAATTATTTTTGAGAAATTTATCAGACAGCTCAGCACTTCGCTAAGAAACTTAACATCTGAACCTGTTGATGTTACAATCACTGACTTTTCTTCTCTAAGATTTGGAAGTTATTTTGATAGTTTAGAAAACCCTTCCTCTATTGTAGTATTCAAGGCAGTTGAATGGGAAAATCTTGGATTATTAATTCTAGAAAATAATATGATATTTTCTTTTGTCGATATATTATTAGGCGGAAAGAAAAATACACTACAAAGCAATTCAAACGACCCAGAAAGAATCCTTACATCTATTGAACAGGGATTAGCTAGACAAATTTCAGAAATAATCTTAATGGAACTGAGCCATGCGTTTGATCAAATTAGCCCAACTACTTTCTCTTTTGAAAGGCTTGAAAACAACCCTAATTTTGTTACTATTTCTCGCCCAGGTGATGCAGTAATAGTTCTGAAGCTTAAAATAGAAATTGACGAACAAGTAAAAAATATAGAATTACTTATTCCGTATAAAACTATTGAACCAGTTAAAGAGCAAATGCAGCAGGTATTTCTAGGAGACAAGTTTGGTATAGATCAAGAATGGGAAAGATTACTTTCTGAAACTGTACATGATATTGATTTACCAGTCGAAGCTGTTATTTCTAACAAAATTTCTACTGTAGAAGAAATTGCTAAACTTAAAATTGGTGACACTTTTGTAATGGATCATGCTAAAGACAAAGATATAGTCGTTAGAAGCGGTCCAATACCACTATTTACCGGCAAAATTGGCAAGGTAGATAATAAAGTGGCTATTAATTTAAAAAATTTATTTGAAGGATAATATAAAATGATAATTCTGGATATTTTGTTATTAATTATGACTGTCATATGCGTTGTCTATTGTTGGATGCTCAACAGACGCATACAAGATTTACAGAATAGCAGGATTGAGTTTGCAAGAATGATAAAAGAACTGAATGCTTCTATTGTTAAAGCAGAAAACAACGTAAGCGAGATGAGTGAGCTCAGTAATGTTACCAGCTCTGAAATAAAAGCTGTTATTAATGAAGCGAAAGAAGCTTCATCAGAGCTAGTAGCAATTAGTGAAGTTGCAAGTGAACTATCAACAAGACTATATGAACAATCTACTAGAGCACAAAATGCTGATGGAGCTGACACTGCCCAACTTGAGGAAGATATTTATGAAAGTATTAGTTCAAAAGCTGGAGAAAGATTTACTGAAGATGACTTAGCTCCACCATCTGATGATGAAAACTCTACATATACAAATCATCTAAAAAACTTTATACAAAATATTGTTACAAAAAAGTCTGATGAACAAAGTACAAACTTAAATCAGACAAGCTACTATGACACTTTAAGAAAAATAAACGCTAAAAAATAATGAAAGCAAGCCTATTTTCACCGATCTTAATTCTATTAATCCTTACTTTATTTGCTAAGGCTTCAATGCTTTTTGGCCGGATTCAAGAACAAACAACATACGCAATGGATACCAGCACTTCTTCAATATTGGTTAACACCGCTTATGCGCAAGCTACCCGCGCAGAAAAATCTACTAGCGCTAAGAAGAAGAAAGAACCATCAGCTGCTCAAATCTCGCCAGTAACAACAGAAAAGAAAAAGAACGTAATTAACAACCTTACTCGTTCAGAAATGGATCTTTTAAAAGAATTGTCAAAAAGAAGAGAAACCTTAGATAAAGAGAAAACAGACTTAAATGTTCGTGAACAAGTGCTAAAAGCAACAGAAAATAAAATTGATAAAAAGGTTTTAGAGCTTAAAAAGCTTCAGACTCAGCTTGAAGACCTTATGAAACAATATGAACAGAAAGAAAATAGCAAAATACTGAGCTTAGTAAAAATTTACGAAACCATGAAACCGAAAGATGCTGCAAAAATTTTCAATGAACTTGAAATGCCAGTACTATTAAAAGTAGTTAGCAACATGAAAGAAGTTAAAGTTGCACCAGTCATCGCCAGCATGGATCCTGCTAAAGCCAGAGAACTATCAATCGAACTTTCAAGACAAAAACCGATTGATTAAAAATACTTATCTAAGTATAGAGTGTAAAATAATATGAATATATATTTATTAGCAGCATATTCTTTTACTTTTATAGCCCTTGGAGGGATTTTAGTAAGAACAATTTTTAATTATAAAACTAACTGTGCAAATCAAAACAAGAAATAGACTTACAAGCATTATAGTCGTGCTTCTTATATGCGCCAGCGGAGTCTATTTTATTCTTTCTAGTCTAAATGACAATATTGTTTTCTTTCACCCCCCTTCAGAAATAGATAAAATTCAACCGAATCATAGCAAGGTAAGAGTTGGTGGACTAGTAAAAGTTGGATCAATAATAAAGCAAGATAGTGGAAAAATTGAGTTTACTATCACTGACCATATAGATGATCTTAAAATAGAATATAAAGGAATACTGCCAGCACTCTTCAGAGAAAAGCAAGGTATTGTAGCTGAAGGGAGGCTAATTGCTCCTGATCTATTTAAAGCAAATAAACTGCTTGCAAAACATGACGAAAACTACACCCCACCCGAACTTGCAAGAATAGACTCAAACAAAAAAAAGAAAGACACAAGTTCTTATCAATAAAAAACTAAATGTTAGTTTTAAATATTTGATACACACTTTTATTTATTATAACTTTTTCTCAAGTTTTACTGATTAAACATAATTACTGACAATTATTAATTATTGTTTTATATTCATGGATATCAACTAAACGAATATATGAGTCATTATGAAAGAGAAAAGTTTTAATAGAGACGGAGGAAACAGTGTAGACCTTGCTAATGGCGGCGATGGTGATGATGTTATAGAAGCTGGTGACGGTAGAGTCTTGGGTCAAGACGGAGATGGTGATATCCTAGGCGGAGCTAGCGATGACTGGCTTGGTGATGGTGATGATTCGATGCTCGGCGGTGACGGAGCCTTTGTTGCTAACGGAGGATATGTTGTAAACCTTGCTAATGGCGGTGATGGTGATGATACGATGCATGGTGGCGCTGGAGAAGATACGATGCTCGGCGGTGACGGAGCCTTTGTTGCTAACGGAGGAAACGGTGTAGACCTTGCTAATGGCGGTGACGGACCTTGTGTTGCTAAAGGAGAAAATGGTGTAAACCTTGCTAATGGCGGTAACGGAGCAGAGCTTAGTGGAAACTCTGTCGATTCTATTATAGATTCAATAATTTAATCTATACTAAAAAATATAAAAATCATTTTAGAATGATACAATGTTGTTAAACCTTCTTTTTCACTCGAAAGTAAAATTAGATGAAAAAGCGGGCTTCTACATATTATAATCATATAATCTTTTTAGGTAGAGCAAATTGTAATGAGTTTTACACTTTTTGCCCCTGCTCTTTTCAAGATTGAACTACACGTATTGCTAGTAACGCCCGTTGTGCGTACATCATCCACTAACAGAATTACCTTATTTTTAATATTATATTTTTTATTAATGCATAAAGAACCACTTAAATTTTCTTTTCTTTGATTTTGAGAAAGGTGAGTTTGAGGTTTTGTCCATTTTGATTTTATCAGCAAATCTGGTACTTGCCGTCTACCAAGCAGCTTCTCAAGTTGCTTTCCAAGTATTTGCGGCGGATTATAGTTTCTAAAAATCCTTTTAAATCTATTCATAGGAACAGGGACAATCAGATCAATATCCTTAAAATCTTCTTTATACCTTGAAAATAATAACCTTGAAAATAATTTTGCGTTACTCGTCTGATCATTATACTTAAACCCATGAATAAGCTTCTTGCTATATAAATCAAAACTAAACAGACTTCTAGCTAACTCATACTTTGGCGGCTCGGAGATACATTTTCCACATTCATACTTTTCTTCCATGTCAAATTCAAATGGAAAGCCACAAATTTTGCAATATGGAGAAGAAATAAAATTAAGTTTACCAAAACAACTCGCACAAAGTCCATTCCCCTGCTCTGTTAATTCTGAGCATGAAATACACCTATGTGGGAGTATGAAATCTGTTATGCTAGATAAAACCCTATCCAACACGATTATCTTCTACCCATTGCATATTTAATAAGCAATTTTTTAAATGGTGGGACTTTTTCTATTGCTTGAAAACCTAATGATCTTGTGGCTTGAAGGATTTTTGACTTATTAGAAAAAACAGCATTAATAGTATCTGTAATTTCCAGCATATTACTATTATCCGTTTTACGCAAAGTTTGATACTGCTCGAGCATAGAATCATTAATTCCAAACTCTGATAATAGATTGATAAAACAACTAATATCTTTTATCCCTTGATTTAAACCCTGACCTGCTAGCGGATGAATAACATGCGCAGTATCTGCGATTAGAACAATTCTCTTATTATAGTATTTATCAGTTTCATATGCTTTTAGAGGAAAGCCAGTTACTTTACCTTCAATTTCTATCTCTCCTAAAAATTCTCCAAAATTAGCTTGTACGACCTCTTTAAACTCATCTTTTGACAAATTTTCTAACAGATCTTTCATATCAGCATCTACTGTCCAGACGATAGAAGAACGCTTTTGATCCTTTAATGGCAAAATAGCAAACGGTCCCGTTGGCATGAAATGCTCTACAGCAGTCCCTTCATGCGGCTTTTCGTGATGAACAATAAATGTAAGTGCACATTGGTCATAGATTTTTTCAACATTGCTTGAAAAAAATTGTTGCCTTGCTATAGAATGTCTGCCATCACAAACAATCAATAAGTCACTTTTATGTTCCTTATTACCATTTAGAGTTAGATTACAACTATCAACTGTATTGTTAGTAATTTCATAAGAACAGTTTTGAATAACATTAATTAGCTTATTTGCAGAAACTAATTCATACAATATTTTTTTGAAATCAGTATTTTGAATCAAATACCCCATAATTTCGCCATTATCTAGCTCCGACGAAGCAAAGTGCAGCATTTTAGGTGATTTATTATCAACAACATAAATGTCATTAATCGGTCCAACAAAACCAGAAATACTATCCCAAATTCCAATTTTTTCAAAAAATTTTCTTGTTGAGTCTGTTAGTGCTGTAGTACGAATATCAGAAAAAAAATCTTTATCTTTGCTTGATTTTCTTTCAATTATAGTAGATGGAATATTATTCTTTGCAAGAGTAAGAGCCGATATCATACCACTTAATCCACATCCTGTAATGGTAATATTTTTATTAAGCTGCATCTTCTACTTCCTTTTTATGTTTCTGCATAAAATATTTTAAGTAGGCATTAGTAGCAACTACGCTAAGAAGAAAATATATCAAAGCAATATCTATATACGAGCTATTAACTTTAAATGACCCAAGAAAACAAATAAATAAGGCTGCAACACTAGTTCCAGTATTTAGAAATAAAAGCTTAATAAATATATCTTTCTGCAAAAAAGCGCCGCAAATAATTACTGATGATAAAATTAATACTAAAATTAAGCAAATATTGAGCATATTAATCTACGATCCTCTTTACTCTATTATCCATTTCACCGTCTTTTAAATCATCCATAAAACTTATATCTAGAGCATGAACAAGCAAATGCTTATCTTCTGTAGATAATGTAACAGTTCCAGGAGTTAACGTAATTGAATTAGCATACGTAACTACTCCCATTTGATTTTTTTGAATAGTTTCTATCGGTTCAAGGAGCGGCTGCAATCTCATATTCTTTCTCCAAGAAATTCTTACAACAGCAATTGATGACATTAGAATTTCTTTTAACAGCCAACCAAAATATATAATTGCAGAGAATTTGAAATAGTTCTTTTTTGGTAGTAAACCAAGCCATATAGTTAGAAGTAATGTTACTAAAGGCGCAAAAATTGTAAATAGCAAAGGTACTGTTTTTGTAGGCAATCCTGCCAAACCACACCAAATAGCGACAAATACTATATATGTTATAATTCTAGTGAGCATTGGCACCTGCTGTATCTTTTGGCATTGACGAAAAAGGAATCAATATCATTCCCATACAAAACAATATAGTAATGATAACAAACACATTATTAATTGCAATTATAAACGATTCTCTTGCTACAACATTATCAAGTAATTGCAGCGCTGCAAGCTCGGGATTATCAACTCTACCTATTAAAGTTTGTATAAAGAAATCAATTCTTTCTTGCACTTGAGGAGATGTTAATGGCATATTTTCTTTCATACCTTGAGCATAAGATTTGGATTTTGAAATAATTAGACTATTGATTATTGCTAAACCAATTGCCCCTCCTAAGTTTCTTGTCAGATTATATAATCCACTTGCGTTCTGCACTTCATCTTTTGGCATAGTCCCAAGTGCAAGGTCATTTATAGGCATGAAACAGAACATGAGGGCAAGACCTCTGACAACCTGTGGCAAGAAAAATTCCCAATATCCAGACTCAGCCGTTAAGAAACTATTTAAATAACAACCAAGTGCAAATGTGCCAAAACCAATAGCTAGAATCAACCTTTTATCTATACCAGAATCAAACATCTTCCCAGCAAGCGGAGCTGAAATAAATTGAAATACACCTGTAATAATCATGGTAACTCCAATTTGCAGAGTATTGTAACCCGCAATTGTAAACAAGAATAATGGTAACAAATAAACTGTGCCATATAATCCAACTCCAAGAATAAAGGAATAAATACAGCCAAAGCTGAAATTCTTATTTTTAAATGCAGTCAGATCAATTATTGGATTCTTACACGTAAGCTCACGTATTATCATCCATACAAAAGTAACAACAACTACAATTGAAAGAAATAAAATATGATTATCATCAAACCAATCCTTCTTATTCCCTTCTTCTAAAACATATTGAAGCGCTCCTAGGCTAACAGCCATAAGTATAATTCCAATAAAATCAAAGTTATTTAGTAATTTATAATTTGGCTTATCAAAATCAACATAGTTAAACACTACAAAACAAACGAATATCCCAGGAATTACATTTAGTAAAAACATAAAGTGCCATGACATTACTTCAGTAATATAGCCACCCAAAGTTGGTCCAATAGTTGGAGCAACCGTTACTACTAAGCCAATTATCATACTTACTTTTACATGCATCTTCTTTGGAAAAATTATAAATATAGCGCCAAATGCAGTTGGTATCATTGCACCACCAAATAAGCCTTGAAGAGCTCGGAAGATAATCATCGATTCAATATTCCAAGCCAATGAACATAACAAACTCATGATCGTAAAACCAAATGCTGCAATAAAATATGAAATCCTTGTAGAGAGTAATCTGGCTGCAAAGCCTGTAATTGGTATTATAATAACTTCAGCAATCAAATATGATGTTTGAATCCAAGATAGTTCATCTCCAGATGCAGAAAGCCCTGCTGCAATAACAGATAATGAGCTTGCTACAATCTGAATATCTAAAATAGCCATAAACATTCCGACTACCATGGCAAAGAATGCAATGATAGTTTTGGTTGTTACCACTGGCTCTTCAGTTACTACTTTTGATTCATTCATATCCAAATCCAAAATTGATACTAATAGTTATAACTATGAATAACTTCCTGAGCAATATTTTCAGAAGAAATTTTAATATTATGAAAAGATCTGAGTGTATTACCCTAGTTTCACATTAACTATATTGTATTAAGGTTTTGTTGTGTTTTTTTAATAAATTGATGGTTGTCATAAAAATGATAAAGTAAGAGAGCATTAAAACGTCAAAAGAATTTTTAATAAAAACAACAAATAGTTGAAAAATAAAATAGTTAATATACTAATAATTATTTTTAAACTTATTATGCCTATAGATCATATAAATACTAGATATACATCTATTTAATTCTTCCTTAATGCTGAGTTTTTTCTTTAACGAAGATAGTAAATCAACATTATGCAGCAAAATTTTACTACCAATCTATAGGTCCAATATTTTTGATTCTTTTTGTAGTACTTTTTATTTAAATTTTATCTATTTTTTCTTTTCATATTTCTTAAAATATGTTAGAAGTATCTCCAAACTATTAACGCACATAAATCGTCATGAGCAGAAGAAAAATAGAAGATAACGTCTTACAAACTGAAGCAAAAACTTCAAGTGGCGCAAATGCAACGAGAGAAGATGTACTTGAAATTACAGACGAGCTAGGCGAACTGGATTTAGAAGCAGGTAATAGATCTCCAGATCCAGAAATCTATTTATCAGCTAAATGGCAAGAAATTCATGCAAGTATAGACCGAATTAAGGCACATTTAAGAAAAGCACTTGATATAGCCACTCCTTTAGCAGATTCAGATGGAACAGTAGAACAAGAAACTAAACCAGAGCCAATAGCAAGAAGATTATTCGCACCTTCACCAGATAGCTATAGTCCGGCAACATCTTCTGTTTCACCATCACCAGAAACACATCAAATACCAAAAGCTACTATTTATGAATTCTTGGAAAGAACGCTACATATCAAGCTTTCAAAGCACTTCCTAACTGATGTCACTATTTCAACTAGTGGAACAGATAATGAATTAATTGTAGTCGGTAGGCCTCAAATTGATGGTACGAGTAAACAGCACAGACATGTTATACCATTTTCTTTCATAACCAAACTTATTGAAAGCGCCGTACAGAAAGCAACAACTCCAAAAGAATTACTTAATCTGTTAAAAGATAAAATCAAAGTATTTATATATAACCAAAAAGGATTTGCAATAAAGAGCAGTGATCTTGCTACACCAGATTATGTAGAAATTGCCGCAAGGATGGAAGAAAGCGATGCAGCTGATCGCTGTTTAACTTTTAAATCACCTGGAACACCTGACGCTGAAACCGTATTACTTGCATCACCTGGAAAAGCAGATAGATTATTTACAACTCCCACTAAAAAAGACAAAGCAGCCGCTGAATATGGTAGCTATAATTTATCATATGTAGAAGCTGCATTATCAAAACTATCAGATGCAATTCTTGACCCAAATACAGCAACTATTGCAACTCAAGCTCTTTCAAGATTTATCTTTATACTATTTAATAAAAGCCCATATACTTGTTTTGCAGAGGAAGGTCATTCACAAAATTTTGAAATAAGGCTTTATGAATCAGAAACTGCAGCAGCAAACCCGAGCAAAAACTTATGTAGAGTGCTCACACCAATTGAACTTGCACATCACTTAGCAACAATCTCTGGTACAGATTACTCTACAATAACTCCGGAAGAATTAATATCAGTAAATCACTGGCACTTAGATAAATGTATAAGAATAGTAAATTGTGAAGGCAATAAAATTAGATTAATTCCTGATGCACTTAAAATACTTAATGACATTGTAATTCATTATAATTTGCTTGAGCAGTACGATGCTAGACTCATTGCAGAATATAATGATGAAAAGAACTTTGAATTAAAGCTTCTAAATCATATTGGAGAGCCACTAATATATAATGCAAATCTTGTAAATAATGAATTAATTCAAAATAATATTGCTGCTCAAATAGCAAAACTACTCTACTTAGCATTTGACCTAAAAGCACCTGAAAAGCTAGTCTACTACCCTGTAATGGACACTGGGATAGTAACTTATACAAGTGCTACTGGGAAGAAAAAGGTAAATTACACTTTTAAAGATGGCAACAGAGTTCGAGAATTTCAGAAAGCACAATCTTCCCTTGATGAAAAGTTTTTAAGAGATGATGTAGTAGATCAAGAAATTCTTGCTCTAAAACTAGTTGAAATGTTCTTTATTGGAACAAGCCCATTTGCTGGCTTTACAACCGGATTCCATGCATCGAGCACTAATCTACTCATAGATACTTTAGAACATATAATCAGAATTGCTGCTATAGACTACGAAATGCCTATTGAGCAAGAAGCCGAATTCCATGATGAAGTAATCGCATTATTCAGCCAACTACAAACCACTACAATTCCTCTAGAACACGCAGATTCAGTAGATATCTCTGTAATGGGTAGCGATGGAATGCATGATGTAGGTACATTGTTATATCAATAAATAAATAAACTAGAATGAAAAGAAATCATATAGAGGGCAAAGAAAATCGAGATCCTAATTTAAATTCCCCTAAAAAGTACAAACTTACGAAACAAGATGTTTCAGTCTCGCCTAGAACGCCTCTTAATCTTAGAAGCTATGTTGTAAAAAAAGAAAAAAGCCATAAGGTAATTAAAAAAGTAAAAATACTAAAGTTTCTTGAAAGCGTTCTGCATCTTGATTTACAAAATTCTCTGCTTACAGACATTGTATTTTCAGAAGAAGGAGGCTCTTTAACAGTTGTTGGTAGAACAAAATTAGATAGAACATCAAAACAGCTCAATCACGTGATACCTGTATCATTTATTAAAAATCTAATAGATATCACAATAAAAAGCTCTTTTAGCCCTAAATTAGCCTTAAGCTTTATGTCAAAACAACTAGTGTTGCTAGCACAAAATCAGAAAGGTTTTGCCATTACATCAAAACAATTAGAAAAAGAAGAATACTCAGAAATCGTAAAAATTGTACCTAGTGTCTACGATAGACAACTAACAACTAGTTTAGATAGTGTGTTTTTATTTTCTCCAGGTAAAAAATCTGTATTATTTCATACACCTACAAAACAGAAAATTGCAAAAACACTATATCCTATTCATAATAAAGCATTTATTAGTAAAGCAATGGAGTTTTTTTCTGAAGCAATAAGCTCAACTGATGAAAACACAGCTACAATTGCATGTGAAGCTTTGGCTCGCTTTATGTTCATAATCTGCAGCAAGGGCAAAAATATAAGTTTTGCAAGTGCAGGTAATACATTGCATTACGAAATAAGACTATATGAAGATCCAAATGAAGCAAAGAAAGCAAAGAATAATTATGTTGTGGTTAAATCTAGAGAATTAACCGATCTAGAACCAGAAGAAATTAGTAAATGCATCAGAATTGTAAATTGCGAAGGTTCAAAAATCAAAGAAACTCCAAAAGCCTTAGATACTTTAAATAATATTATCGAATGGTTTAATACATTTGATGAAATATCTGTAGAATTATTAAAAAAATATAATTCTAAATATAACTCCGTTATAACTTTATCAAATTCTACAAGCGATATCTCAGATTATAATGATTCCCTAACTGAGGAAAATTATGATTCTATCATCTACAATCATGTTGCAAAATTATTATACCTAACGTTTGACTTAAAAGCTCTTGAAGAGGTAGTGTTTGCTCCAGTATTTAGAGGAAATGTTACAGTCTATCCAAGCGCTAAAGGTACAAGAACTGCTACATATTCTCTAATCGATGGTGATGAGTATAGAGAAATGCAGTTAAATGCTGAAGCTGGCTTTAAAGATGATAGTTTCTTCAGAAGCAGAGAAAAAGATCTAAAAATACTTCCTCAAAAAATTGTAGAACTCTTTATTATTGGAACTATGCCTTTTGCAGGATTTGCGTCCGGTTTCTTTAACTTTAGCACAAAATTTCTTTCAACTTGCTTTGAAAAGCTAGTTTCTCTTGCAGCAACGGATTATTGTTTAAAGGATCAAGAATTAGTAGATTTTGAAGAAGCTACTAAAGATATATATACTAGCTGGATATCAGGTGGTTCAACACTAAACGACTCACAGGATACTATAATTTCTTTATCTGGAGATTCAGATTTTTCAGAATTTTTTGAGTAAATTCAGTGTGACATATTAACACCATTTGACTTTTCTGCAAAAATCGTTGAAACTTTTAGTTGACGAATTTTAGTAAACACTCTAATTTCGCTCCCCATTAACTAATTTGGAGTAATATATGAGTAAAAAGCTAGATAGTATAAATATTTCAGCATGGAAAATGCAATTTTATAGCTTATTTTCGCGTGGAAAAGAAATGGTTGAAAAATCTATAAATGCTAGATTTTTTAATGATAACCCATCAAAAAACTATTCCCCAGAGTTGAAACAACTATTCTTAGATACCTTGGGTGAATTTATTGAAGGAGACCCCAGTTGCAATCTTCAAGCAATACTAGACGAGCATAGCTCCATTCTAGGAGAAGGAGCAAATCACTCTGATCTTATCTCATGATAAATAATATCTAGCAAGAATCATCTGAATCATGTTGGTTAACATCACCTGCAAGAGATTGTAAGCATTCGAGATAATCACTTGCTGAGTATAATTTTAGAGCACTTTTTGCTATATCATATACTCCTTCTGCATCATCAGTGCTTTTTTCTTCAGAAAGATCAACATGTATTTGAATTGGATAAAATCCAGAGATTTCAGCCAGCACAGCAGGAGGGTATTTTGATTTGAGAATATCATGACCAGTTAAAGCTGCTTCGTTTTTTATCTGCAAATTTGCGCCATGCTTCACTAATAAGCTTACAAATGGGTGTAATTCGCTACCCGCTTCTAGTTGATTGAAGAGTTGATTGAAGAATAGCATTGCAACACTATTACCTTCCTCAGATGGATTAATATAGTTTGGGTCTGCTTCAGCTCGAAGTAACTGAGATACCATCTCTTTTCTGACTTTAGGTCTTATAGTTTCAGAGCATAAAGCTATCTGCAACGGACTGTCACCATAAGTTGTACACTGATTAACATCACCACCGGCAAAAACTGCTATTGCCAAATTTTTGACACTTGATTCTTCAACAGCTTTAAATATGATAGATTTACCATATGGATCTTGCTCTTGCTGGAAATTTTCGTCATGATGAGAGCTTTCTTTCATTACACTTACCTTAAATTAAATTAAATTACATTAAAGCGTTTATAAATATTATGCTGAATTAATCAAGATTATTTTTTATTTATATTACTATAAGTTATATAAAACACAAAAATAAATAGCAGTAATATATACACTCCTATAGGCACATGAGAATTACTGTAATGGAATAATGCCAAGCATATAGATGGACTTAATTTTCCAATTGTACAAGCGCCTAATGAAGTTCCCATACCGACAACTATATATTTCTCATCACCTTCTACTTGCCTGCTATTCCATAAATTAAGCGGACAAAGAAAGACAATGCCCCAAAGCACAATCCAAAACCTGACAATGCTGATATATATAATTGATGAGCCATCAATAAAATACCATAAAGGGATGATCGTTATTGCTAGCACTCCACTTGCGACAGACATAACAATTTCAGCAGAAAAACGCCTGATATACCTACCAATTAGTGGGATGGCAACCATATCAAATATAAGAACAAAGCTGCTGAGCAACATCATTGTCTTCATTTCAATATTAGTAATAAGTGGAACTATATGATTCATTGTTACAAATGGAATGATATATGTCATATGTGAAAAACTATTTACTAAAGCGATTCTTACTAAATTTACCCTGTGCTTCCAGAGTACGGATAGATTTCCTGTAGTCATAAATTTTAATGCGCTTTTTTTCTTAACTGTTTTTATTTCCAATATTTTTAACCGGATAAGATAACCAATAACTGCTGCAATACCTCCAAATATAAAACAAATTCTCCATGCATAATCAATATCAAGATATTGGACTAAAGTTGCAGCTGATGACGCTAGAACCATACCAAAAACTGTTGAGGTTTGGTATAAATAAGAGCTCTTAAAAGCTTCTTTTTCTGGTTTATCATGAAGTATATATAATTTTGCAATTGCACTTTCACCAGATGCAAATACATCTCTAACCATGCGGACTAAAATTAATAATATTGGAGCTATAAAACCAATATTGTAGTAGTCTGGTAAGCAACCAATACACATTGTAGCAAGACCAACACCTATTAAAGAGTATGACAATGCCCGGCCCGGCCCATATAACCTTGCCAATGCACCAAAAATATATGTCCCCAACGGCCTTGTTACAATAGATGTAGCAAGAATACTATATGCTAAAATCAGTTCAATAATAGGATTATCATTAGGAAAAAATATCGGTGCAATGGTTGGAGCTATAAATACATATAGTGATGTATCGAAGTGATCGACAGAGTTGCCCAGTAAAATTGTAAAATCTTTTTTAGAAATAAACTTCATATTAAATCCCAGTATTTTTAATAAAAAATAAATACCAGAAAATAAGATGGTTATACAAAATTATTAATAACATGTAAGCTGCGCACTCATATACTCATCAATAAATTCGTTATACCTTCCTACGCATGCATTACCATGGGAGCAGGTTCAAAGAGTATATTCTCAGCCTTTAGAAAATTTTTATAAAATATTACCTAACAATTCATTAAAGCTAAATTACTAAACAATCGATATCTATAAAATAATTCTAAAAGCACCTCTGGTACTTATGTTATCTGGATGTTATAGAAAGATAAGATTCATGTCAATAAAGAGATTTTCTTGTGTAAATCTATAAAATGGCATAACTATCAACACATGAGAAAAGAGAGTGTATGCGCCATCACAATACAAATATTTTACAATAACCCAAAAAACCACGGATAGAGCTATGCTATGACACCTAAAAAATCAGTTGCTTAACAAAGCTACAACACGATCCTCAAGGCGTGGTAATTTACTGATATCAGTTCCACCAGCTTGAGCAAGCATAGCCTGCCCTCCACCACTTCCCCCAACAAAAGCAGCAGCTTCTTTAGCAATGTGCCCTGCATTATACTTAGCCGAAATCGCTTTTGAAACAGCGGTAACGATTGATAGCTTATCATTATTCTTTGAAATATAGACAACCACTAAATCATCATATTCTTTAGCCAAATTCTCCGCAGACATGCGAAGCATTTTCGCATCAATATTATCAAATTTTACATAAAGCAATCTAGCACCATCTATTTTTTTAGACTTTTGTTCAAGCTCATCACTGGTGAGAATCATTCTATCCATATGCATCTTTTCAAGTTGCTTTTCTAGATTTTTCTTAGCTCCAAGCAAGCCTTCTACTTTTTGGACTAGTTCTACTTTATTACTCTTCAAAGTATCTATAACCTTATCAAGTAGTTCTTCACCCTCAGTAATATTAGCAAAAGCATATTCACCGCAAACTGCTTCTATTCTCCTGATACCTGCAGCTATTGCTCCTTCACTTATAATTTTAAATGCACCAATATCTCCAGCTCTTTTAACATGAGTACCGCCACACAATTCAAATGAATATGGATTATTTTCTTCATTGGGTGGTCCTAATGAAACTACCCTCACTTCTGAATCATATTTCTCGCCAAATAATGCCATTGCACCAGATTCTATCGCCTGATCTGCTGACATCAATTTTGTAGATACTTGTGAATTATGACTAATAATCTCATTCACTTTTTGTTCAATCAATCTTATTTCTGCTTTCGTTAAAGCTTTTGGATGACTAAAATCAAATCTCAATTTATCTTTTGCAACAAGCGACCCTTTCTGAGTAACGTGTCTTCCTAGAACATCTCTCATAACTGCATGAAGAATATGAGTAGATGAATGATGCATCTTTAGATCACTTCTATATTTACTATCAATGACCATTTTAATTTCATCATTTTTAGAAATTATGCCATCTTTCAAAATACAGACATGGCCCATAATTTTTCCGAGATATTTCAAAGTATCAACTACTTCTATTTTACAATGGGATGATCCAATGGTACCAATATCACCCATTTGACCACCAGATTCACCATAGAATGGAGTCTGATTTGCAATTAATGTGAATTTTGTACCAATGTCTGAAATCTGCTGAATCTCTTTACCTTTTTGCACAAGAGAAACAACTTTTCCTTCTGCAGATTCAAGTGAATATCCTAAAAACTCTGTTGCCCCAAATTCAGAAACTATATCAAACCATATTGCATCAGTTTTAGATTCCCCTGAACCTGCCCAAGATTTTCTTGCACGCTCTTTTTGAACTTGCATATGTTCATTAAAACCATCGTGATCAACAGAGATTTCTTGCTTCTTTAAAATATCTTCAGTTAAATCAAGTGGAAAACCATAAGTATCATATAGTTTAAACGCAAGTTCACCTGGTAAAGTTCCACCTTTAGACATGGAGGTAGTTTCATCTTCAAGTAACTTCAATCCCCTATCCAATGTATATTTAAACCTTTCCTCTTCCTGTTTTAATATGCTAGCGATAAATTCTTCTGCTCTAGTAAGCTCAGTATACGGGTGACCAAATAGATCTTCTAATTTTGGCAGTAATTTGTACATTAATGGTTCTTTTGCTCCAAGTTGATGAGCATGACGCATAGCTCTTCTCATAATACGCCTTAAGACGTACCCTCTACCTTCATTTGATGGCATAACTCCATCAGCAATTAGAAAAGCAGATGATCTTAAATGATCAGCAATCACCCTATATGAAAATAGAGCCTCACCTTTCGCTGGAACTTTTAAAATGGATTCTGTATGGCTAATTAGATCTTGGAACATATCAATATCATAATTATCATGAACACCCTGCACTACAGCTGAAATCCTCTCTAGTCCCATTCCAGTATCAACAGATTTATTAGGTAGTAAAATACGAGTATCTTTATCCACCTGCTCATACTGCATGAACACTAAATTCCAAATTTCAATAAATCTATCTCCATCCTCTTCAGGTGTACCAGGCAGGCCTCCAGGGATATGATCTCCATGATCATAAAAAATCTCTGAACACGGACCGCACGGGCCAGTATCTCCCATTGACCAAAAATTATCACTAGTTTTGATTCTTATAATTCTATCATCACCAAAACCAGATAATTTTTTCCAGTACGAAACTGCTTCCTCATCATCATGATAGACGGTTATATATAGTTTTTCTTTTGGAATTGAAAAGTTCTCTGTAAGTAATTTCCAAGCATAGAATATTGCTTCTTCTTTAAAATAATCTCCAAAGGAAAAATTTCCTAACATCTCAAAAAATGTATGATGTCTTGCAGTATAACCAACATTATCAAGATCATTATGCTTACCACCCGCTCTAACAGATTTTTGGCTAGTTGTAGCTCTTTTATAATCTCTTGTTTCTACTCCAGTAAATGTATCCTTAAATTGAACCATACCGGAATTTACAAACATTAAGCTTGGATCATTGTGTGGAACCAACGAACTCGATGGAACGTGCGTATGCCCATAACTCTTAAAATAATCAATAAACGTACTTCTTATCTGTTGTGTGGTTAACTTTGACATTAAACTATTCTTTTTCCTTATTTTCTATTAGTTAATTATAAAAGATTTGCTGCTAATTCTCAAAAATTAATTAGTAGTGAATCTATTTGCTTTATTAACAGCCCCTAGTCTTAAGCGATTCTACATTAATAAATTTATGGCCAAATTACAATATTAATTTAAAAAGCATTTTGCTTATTTTTATTGATATTGAGCTTAATAGACTTACACCATACTCTTAAAAGATATAAACAAATAAGTTACTTGCTTAAAAAAAACCAGTCTTAACATAATGAGCCAACAAGATACATATAGATTAGAATTTTTTGTTAATTTATTTAATAACTTATTCCATAAAAAAAATGTAATAGTTCTGATAGGGAAATCTGGAATCACTTTTTCTGCCCTCAAGAAGCACAAAGTCATTAGCAGTATTTTTGTTGATAGTAAAGATGATGGTTTTCAAAAAAAATACCGTAAATTTTTAAAAAAATATAAAAATTATCATATAATTTTTCTATTAGATGATAAAAATTGTGTATTAAAACATGAAATAATGCCAATTCTTGGCTCAATAATAAAAAGCAATCCAATCGAGAACTTTATTCAAAAAAACTATCACCCTGAAGACATTGTTGCGCATAACGTATATGAAGTTACAACACAAAATGGTGAAGTTTGGAACACATGTATTGCTTCTATGCCATTTGTATTCCCTGTTAATGAGATCCTGGAATACATAATAAACAATTCTTTTAAATATAGTGGAATCTACTTTCTTTCTCTAGAGTTTGAAACAATCATAGAAAGACTACTACAGAAAACACAAAATACAGAATGTGCTAATCATCTCCAGATTTTTGCAACTATAACAAAAGCTAGTGATATTCGTATTGTAGTCAAATATAAAAAGAATATTATGGATGAGCAGATGATTGAATATCCTAAAGACAAATCAGACATGTATGTTCAAGGAACAATAGAACAAACTATTACTGATAAACTAATATACTACAAATCTTTTATAGAAAAGCTAAAATTGCAAACATGTGTAATTACACTATCTGATAAAAAACTACAAAATTTACTCAGTACATTAGAATTTGATAACTGTAAAACTATAGCTATAGCCGGAGAAGAAATCACTGTATCAAAAAACAAAAAATCAGATCGATTCCAAGATAATATTCTGCTCGAAATATTTGACAATTTTAATACACATTTAGCTCTAAATAAACCACTAAAATCAATTACAAAGCTTAGCTTAATTAACAGTATCGTTTTCAAACCACTTCTTGCTATAATGCTTGGTGTATGTGTTACTCTTTCAGCAATAAAATATAGATCTGTTATGTTTCAAAATGAAACAACAGAATTTAATCAAGAATATTATCTACTTTCTGAAAAATATAGAGATATCCAAAAACGCCACCCTGAACTTAAAAATGCAAATGACTTAATTGAATTATACAACCTAGAGAATATAATCAATAAAAATACAATAACGCCATTTGATCACATTAAATCTATTTTTTCTTTTGATTCAGATAATCTTATAATTAACAAAATGTATTGGAAAATTAGTGATCCGCAGAATATAAATTCCCTTAATAATAAACTTAATATCACCATAGATTATCAATATGAAGGCCCAAGACACTCAGCTCTGCATGGAGTAGAAATTGTTAATGGATACGCTAATCGATTAAAATCTATCTTTACAAAACAGAATCTAAAATATGAACGTAACCCTGATGCTATTACAGAAATTGCAAAAAAAGTTATTATACCTGCAAAAATAACTTTTGAAGGAACAGTTGAGGCTGAGAAAGATGTTAGATAAATTAATTATACATTTAAAAAATATTATCTTCTTTAAAGCTGTTATATACCTTATTATAACTATAATTTTATTTGCATTAATACCAATCTTTTCCGAAGATCTAGAAGATTCTTCAATTAAAAACAAAAAGTCGTATACTCTACTCCAAACATCAAAATCAAAGCTAAAATCTATTGTAAATTTTGAAAATAAAATTCTTAATACTAAAGAAAATTATAAAGCGCTTATTTCAAAAGCAAAGAATCAAAATTGTTTAGATAGAACAGAACTGATAAACCAAATCACAACTTTAAATACAAAATACTCACTATTTGAACCTATTTTTATACGGATATCTAAGAAATTCAATGATGAAATAACTCAAAATTATGCTAGCCATGTTAAAATAAACCATTACGAAATTAAAATTGCATTTAAAAGTAAAGATCATGTAACTATGCTTATGATCTGTAATGAATTATACAAAATGCTTCCATATGGATCTATTGTAACGAACACGAGTATAGCAACACATGGCGCACTAACACCTGATATTATTAGCAAATTAAACACTAAAAATGCACCAGGTCTTTTAGAAGTTAACATGAAAATTCAATTAAGGGAGATTGTTTATGAACACTAATTTATCTCTACCGCCTGGAGTTAACCCTACTCCCTTTAAAGAGTATCTTTTAGAGTATTTGGGCGCTAATTTAAGCGAATCACTCTGCTCTTCTGTAGCAAATTTACTTGCAATAGATTACGTTGGACGTCTTGAATCTAAGATTGATCTAGATTACCATATCAATGAATGTACTCTTAGGATCAAAAAGCAATTAGGTTTAAAGGTTGTTACTGATGAATCTTTTTCATCTGTTATGAGCCTTTTTACTATTGCAATTACACCAGAGAGAGATATTGACACTGACGATGATAAAGCTCAAGAACAGTCACATGACGCTCTAATTGATTCTATTATTGCAACATATTTTCATGATCTTACTCCAGAAGAAACTGCTATAATTAAATCTTTAATGAAAGAAATTCTTAACGGTAAAGATGGTAAAGAGATGATGATTGTAGCATCCTCCAACCCAAAGCTCTTTTACTCAATTGTAGTTTCCGCTATTCGTGAAAAAAATAAGCTTGAAGAAGTTTTAGAATCTGTAAAACTTCATTTAACACAAGTGATGTCTAGAAGTAAACAGCAAGTAAAACAACAAAGTGGATTAAAAAACCTTGTTAGCAAACTGTCATTGATAGGAGGATTAATGCTAACTGCATCGACAGGTCTGGTACTCGGTGGGCTTGCACTACCAGCACTTATACTTCCTGCTACTGCAGCTGTAGTTAAGCTTTCACCAAAGCTTGGAGAAAAAGCAACCTCATCACCAGAACAAGAGGTAATGACAGTACAAAAAGAGTCAAAAACTATAGTAAATACTCTACACGCAACAGATAAAGATAACAGCATTACTCAATCAGCTGAAAAAAATATTGAGAAGAAAATTGATAAAACAAAACTAAAAGACCTATTGGAGTCTATTGGAGTTTCAAAGAAAAATGAAAAAACTGTTGAAAACAAGTTTGAACAAAAATTACAAACAAAAAGTAAATCAGAAAACAAGGGACGAAGTATATAAGCGATAGGACATAACAAACAAATTAAGTAAGTGATTTTTGACTTTGATACACCTTTCACACTGTAAAAAATATGCTCCGGCAAAACTAACCATTTATTTCATAATTTCTCACGAACTTTTCTTCTCATTTCTATTTCTTTGTGTTCTCTAGACTTTTCCGACTGAGAATAAACCAAAAATATTAACCCTAGGTTTAATTCAAACTTAAAATAGAAAAAACACGAGTAAATAAAAAACTAATTACAGAAACGCATCTATAACTTATAAACTAAGTTAGTATTTAAACATTAAATTCTACTATAGGTTTAATTTTTTATTAAAACTACGATAATTAATTTATATAGTAAAATTAACATAGGTTAAGTAATAAATACGGATAAAAATATTCTAAATGAAAGAAGAACACAGATTTAAACTGAATATTGGATATTTGACAGAAGAGTTTGATAAAATTTGGCACAAAGTAGACACAGAATATTCTGCTTTATCGATTACACCTAGAAGTTTTGATGTCCCAGAAGATTTGGTGGGCATCGTAGCTCATTACACTGATTCACAAGCATCAACCGAAGGTGATGAAGACTCTGAAAATCCTGAAGAAGATGTTATTTTTATTCCAGATAATCAGTATTATCAATCGAATAATGCGATAGATATATTAGGACATGAAACGATGATCACAACGCTAGATGGATAAAGAGCGGTGTTAATAAATGTAATTGATACGCTAAAATTGACAATTAACAGCACAATTCACTATCAGGAGGAGTAAAACAACAGGATTCAAAGTACCTATATAATCTAAATCTAGCTCTTTTAAGTGAGTGTAACCATATAAAAATGTAACTTACTAAATCCAATATTAGATAATTTTGTTATTAAAATACTAACAACAAAATACGCCGGCTGTGCTAAGACAACCAACGTATTTCTTTAATTAGAATATTTTAAAATTGTATCCTACCTATAAATAGGAATTATGCTTTTTTCTTAGCATAAGTTTTTCTTTCTGGAATTCTAGCTGCTTTACCACTTAAATCACGCAGATAGAATAGCTTAGCACGACGAACAACACCGCGTTTAACTACATCTATTTTAGCAACTATTGGAGAATATGTTAAAAATCTTCTCTCAACGCCTTCACCATGACTTACTTTTCTTACAACAAAAGAAGAAGTTAGCCCTTTATTTCTTTTAGCTATAACAACTCCTTCATACGCTTGGAGTCTTTCTGTTGCACCATCTATCACTCTGACACTAACTCTTACAGTATCACCAGCTCTAAACTCTGGAACTTCTTTTTTCTCTGTAAGTTTTTCAATTTGCTCTTTCTCATATTGCTTAATTACGTTGCTCATTTTTATCTCCTAAATGATTCTATATATTTTTTATATAATAACTTTAAGCAAAAGAATTATTTCAAAAAACTATTTTGCCTTACTTTTGTGACTCTTATAGATTCAGACTTTTTCCACTTTTCAATTTCAGAATGATTACCTGAAAGTAAAATCTCTGGAACTTTTCGACCTCGCCAAATTGCTGGTTTAGTATAAAGCGGATGCTCAATCAAACTCAAACCTTCAGATTCTTCTTCAAAAGACTCTTCTTTTAAAGTCTCCTGGTTACTAAGAACCCCTGGTAAAAGCCGAACTATGCTATCCAAAATTGTCATTGCAGCAACTTCACCACCTGACAAAACATAGTCACCTACACTAATCTGCTGCACATTATACTCATCTATGATCCTTTCGTCAATCCCTTCGAAGCGCCCGCACAAAATAATTACATTTCTTTCTTCCGACAAATTTCGGGTTACTTTTTGATTTAATAGCTGCCCCCTTGGTGATGGATAGTAAATTTTCGCTCCTGGATGCGCATCAAGCGCAGTATCGAGCGCTGGACCAATAACATCTGGACGCATAATTAGTCCATTTCCTCCCCCGCAAGCTATATCATCAACATTCTTATGTTTTGTTAGACCAAAATCTCGAATATTTATAACATCCATTGACCACAGATCATTTTTTAAACCTTTACCCGCAAGAGAGTAGCCCAAAGGACCTGGAAACATTTCAGGGAATATAGTTAAAATTGTTACGTGAAAATTGTTCACACAACCCTCTTTTGAGAATAATAATTAATCGGCATCAAAATTCGCATCACAACCACAACAATCCATAGATTCATCATCAAAAACTCTAATTTGCCTCTTCTAAATCTATACCAAATATTGATACAAATCCCTCGTTATCTTTGCTATAAATAATAGAAACAGCAACTACAACTCCAAAAATTATTAGCTCCATAACACCTCCCCCAAGATAATAAAACCATAATTAAATGGTATCCTAATGATCTCTAAAATTCAAGATCAAAAGCACTACAACTGGGAACCTTGCAACAAGAAATTTACCAGATTCAAAAGGAAATATCCTTTTATTATAATATTTTTTTATTGATTTAAAATAAAGACTCGTTTATAAAATCAATCACAATAAATTTATTGTAATTCAATTTGGACTTATAGAATAGATACGATGAGTGAACCTAATAGATAATAGGCAAACGATGAGTAAAAACGTTCATTGTTCAAAATGAAAACTATAATTGTCGGGGCATGGCGCAGCCTGGTAGCGCATCTGGTTTGGGACCAGAGGGTCGGGAGTTCAAATCTCTCTGCCCCGACCATCTAACATTTTTGAAACTTTACCGAATATATTTGACTAATATTATTCTTGAATATATCTCTAGAAACACTTTTGTGTATAAATTATTTAGAACGACAATAGTTTATATCAAATCCAGTATGTGCTAAGCAGTGAGCAATTTTATCACTTACCCACAAGCTTTTTGTCTGCAAAATTTTTAACTTTTTTTCAGCTACTTTTTTATCAAAAGTAGTATTTTCACTATTATTATATTGTTTTGTGTAGTGTATACCAAGGAACTCAATGTTCCTACTCTTACACATTCTCTGTACGCTACCAAGCTTACTAATATCATTATCCACATGTATTATTTTTTTTGGTAAAAACTCCACCTTATCTAAAAAAATACCAAGTATCTTACCCTTAGGGAGTCGCGATGTAAAAATCACTCCATCTTTAAATATGGCATCATTTGCAAATTCACTTTTCCTACCAATACGATTACTACCATCACCATTGCGCTCAAGAAGCAATCTTGTTACCTTAAAACTGCCAGTAAAATCAATACCAAAACTTTTCAACCTTGATAATCTTAGATCTTGACGGTTATTAACACTTCCAATAGATCCTGTTCTTCCACCAGTGAGAGAAATAATTTTCACGCCTCTTTCTTTAGTATCTTTGATTATTTCAGGAATCTTTATATCCAATAGAACGGGCTTATAGTTCAACAATATTATACCTTCTAGTCTGTCTGCCTCATGCAGATTATCTTGTCTTATTCTAGAAAGAAAATTTCTTACAAACCTTTTATTTTTTAGCTTAAGCAAACTATCTTCAGGTTCATAAAGCACCCCCTTTACATCAAAGGTAACTAAATCTTCTTGCGTTAATTTTTGCAACTCATTTTGAATCACTAAGCTATCATCGGTTTCTATGATTTTAGCTAAAGCTGGATTGTTTAATCCAAATACAATAATTATAAATATAAATAACTTACGCATACAACAAACCTTATTCAACTACCCTACTATACATATAGTAATCTTTATGCTCGCCCTCTACAACTTCATATTTCTTGAGAAGCCCTTCTTTTTTAAAACCCGTCCTTTCAAGCACATTTAGTGATCTTTCATTATCAGTTATAACTGTTGCTTGCACACGGACTAATTCAAGAGCTACATCGGCAAACTTTAATATTCCATTGATTGATTTTAGCATAATCCCTTTGCCCCAATATTCCGGACTCAAATCATAGCTTATTTCTGCCCTGGAATTTGGAAATGAAATTAAATTAAATCCAGCCGTGCCAATCATTTTATTACTTTCTTTTAAAGCAATTGCCCAATAAATGCTTCTTTTTTGTGGAAATAAACTCCCCCAATACTTCACTTCTTCTAGAGCTTTTTCAACACTACTTGGTCGATTCTCTTTTGTTAGAAAACCCTCCATAGCATTATTACTCATATATTCAAAATAATCTTGTGCATCTGATTCTTTTATCTCTCTTAAGATTACATCCCCTAGATCAAGCGCTGGAAAATCACCGAAAAAATATTGTACATTCATGACTTACCTCGTATACTCTATTGGATCCCTAACATTGTTATCTTCAAAAGCCTTAATACGGACTAAGCACGCATGGCACTTGCCACATGATTTTGCTTCAATATCAGGGTCATAGCATGAAATAGTTGATGAATAATCAATACCTAACTTCAAACCAGCGGTGATTATCTCAGATTTTGACATCTCAATCAGTGGAGCATGTATATTTATTTTATGACCTTCAACTCCAGCTTTTGTAGCTAAGTTTGCCATACTCTCAAAGCTTTTTAAATATTCCGGTCTGCAATCAGGATAATTTGCTGAATCCGTCATATGCGCTCCAATATATATATCTGATGCACCGATTACTTCCGCATAACCTAAAGCATAACTCAAAAAAATTGTATTTCTGGCAGGTACATATGTAACTGGAATATTATCACCAAGATCCTCTGCACTATCATATTTAGGAACATCTACACTCTCATTAACTAGCGCTGTACTGCTGAATGCAGATAGATCTATATTAATTACTCTGTGATTAGATACGTTATAATTTTTTATAAAATTTTTGATTTTATTAATTTCAATAGAATGATTTTGGGCATAATAAAAACTAACTGCGTATATTTGAACATTCTCCTTTTGCAACATTGCAAGTACTGTAGAAGAATCTATACCACCACTCACTAAAACGACAACTTTCTTTTTCATATATTTCTTACTCTATTCCTAGGTCTTTATGTATTTGATATGATAAACGATAACCACTATTTATTGCTATTTCAACAGACAATTTTTTATTAGCTATATTGATATCGTGATTTAATTCATCCATTGCTTGCACAAAAACTGGTATATTATAGGCAGCTTGTTCTAGATCCGGAACAGATGAATATTCTGATTTTTGCGATGAGATCAAAAACTTAAATGCAGTAATTCTCTCTAATAAATCCGGTCTTATCTTTGAATATTTACCATTTACTACCTTAGGAGAACAAATAATATCTACTTCTTCTGGAATATCTCTATAGATCGTGCCATTTGTTTCTATTTGAATAGAAAAATTTTCTTCTATCAACTTCTCACATAATATTCTAATTGGCTGACGGAAAGGTTCTCCACCAGTAATAACAACCAGCCCTACTGACCTTATACTTTTATTATTTAAACTTAAGTTTTTAACTGTATCAATAATTGATTCAGTTGCTAATTTTTTAAAGTCTTCGAATTCGGTATCACAAAAGTCGCAAGCCAAATTACAACCACCTAATCTTACAAAAATCGATGGTATACCAACATGCGGTCCTTCACCCTGCAGTGTCTTAAATATTTGCTTTACCATTAAGTGCATGCCATCTCCTTTTTCTGGAGACCTGATTGGATTATCACCTAGCATTTTACTCTACCTTAGTTTTAGTGAAGATAAGCCTATAAGAGCAAAGATAATTGCTAATATCCAAAACCTAATTACGACTTTAGTTTCTGGCCAGCCTTTTTTTTCAAAATGATGGTGAAGTGGAGCCATTAAAAAGATTCTTTTTCCACCAGTTTTTTTATAATAGCCAACTTGCAAAATTACAGATAAAGTTTCCAAAACGAAAACACCTCCAATAATACATAGAACTAGCTCATGTTTTGTAATTACACTAATTGTACCAAGCACTCCACCAAGAGCTAGACTTCCTGTGTCTCCCATGAAAATCTCAGCAGGCTTTGCATTATACCATAAAAAACCAAGGCTACTCCCAATAATTGCTGAGCATAGAACCGTTAGCTCTCCAACTTTAGGCACATGAATAACCTGAAGATAATTTGCATAAATACTATTTCCAACTAAATAGGATATAAGACCAAATGAGGCTATAGCAATTGCTATTGTTCCAATAGCAAGCCCGTCAAGACCGTCTGTTAAGTTAACTGCATTTGAGGAGCCGATAATTACACACATAGTAAATGGAATATAAAAATATCCTATATCCAAAAATGTGTTTTTAAAAAACGGAAAGGCAAGCTGAGTAGCAAATTCAGGTCTAGAATATTTTTGAATGACAATAAATGCTATAACACTCACTAAAAATTGTATTATAAGCTTTGCTCTGCCGCTAATACCTCGATAATTATTCTTACTAACCTTTGTATAATCATCTATAAAACCAAGTATACCAAACATTAATAAAACAAACAATGACACCCAAATGTAAGGGTTAGCTAGATTTGCAAAGCACAATGTTGAAATAGTTGTAGATAATATAATCATCAAACCACCCATAGTAGGCGTTCCAGCTTTATCAAAATGACTTTCTGGGCCATCTTCTCTGATTGGTTGACCTTGCTTTTGCATAGATCGTAGGTAAGCTATTAATCTAGGCCCTATAAAAAAGCAAATCAGCATGCTCATTAGAATAGCCAAACCACTTCTGAAACTTATATACGTAAAAAGATTTGCTATATGGAATTTGGCTGCATATGGGGCCAGTAAATTATAAAACATTTTTAACTCCCAAACTCTTTGCTAAATTCTCTAGTTTCACACTTCTAGAGCCCTTTATCAAAAGAAGATCACCATCTTCAAAATTAGCGCTATTATCTACTATCATCTCGTCAACATTTTTATAAAGCTTAATCTCAATATCATTAGAAAAACTATCTTTTATTTGGCTTATTACACTACCAACTAGAAACAGTTTTGATATGCCCGCTTCTATAATCGAAGGAACTACAGACATATGCATTTCATTCTGCATATCACCGAGCTCACCCATATCCCCTAAAACCGCAACCTTTTTACCACTGACAAATTGCTGCAAATATTTCAAAGAAGCTTCTAATGATTGAGGGTTTGAATTGTAGTAATCGCAGATAATGCCAAGGTTCTTATTATCGTGCTTTATTTCAATAAACCTACCACGACCCATTAAAGGCTGAAAAGACCTGATCGCACTCGCAGCTTTTTCTATATCAAGACCAAGAGCTTTTACTACAGAAAAACCTGCAGCAAAATTTGATGCTAAATGCATTGAAATATTAGGCATAATAATTTCACACTCTTCTGTATTAACATCAAAATTAAGTCTTACAGAGTAATCTTCTAATAATTCGTACGAAAGAAACCTTGTATTTGCATCTACTCTTTTACCGAATGTTTGAACATTGCGAAGACCTGCTCTATCGATATTCTGAATGCATCTTTCATACGTTGAAATATCCCTATTAATAATTGCTATACCTGTATTTATATCAACTCCTTCAAAAATTTCACATTTTGCATCCGCAATATCTTCAATTGAATCGAAAAACTCAATATGCCCTTCTGATACAGTTGTTATTACCGCTATATCTGGAGTTACTATATTTGCTAAATTACTTATTTCACCTGCTGCATTCATACCAAGTTCAATTACAGCATATTCTGTATCATCAGGCATAGAAGCTAAAGTAAGGGGTACGCCAAGATAATTATTAAAACTCTTCACACTCGAATAAGTCTTGCCATATGGCAAAAGCATAGTTTTTATTACCTCTCTTGTACTTGTCTTCCCTACAGTACCAGTAACAGCAATAAATTTTGCTCTTGAATTCCTTCTCTTATATTCTGCTAAATTATTCAAAGCAAGCATCGTATCATCAACTCTGATTAGCTTATTTTGATCTACATCTGCAATATCCTTTGAAACTATTGCACATCTAGCTCCTTTCGATAAAGCATCATTGACGAACTCATGACCATCTCGCTTTCCAGAAAGCGCAATAAAAATATCATCTTTATCAACATCTATTGAATTAAACTTCACCTGACCAGCGTTTATACCAGCTATCACCTCCACTCTTAAGGCTTTTTCTAAACTCTTTGAATTCCATATCATAATCTTAAAACTCTATTTTATACTCTTCGTACAGCTTTTTTTGCAATCTCAATATCACTAAACTTAAATCTTTCTTTGCCAATAATTTGATAATCTTCGTGCCCCTTACCAGCAATGAGAAGAATGTCATCTTTTCTTAGCTTCGCAATTGTATCAATAATTGCACTTTTTCTGTCAGCTATCTCTTCAGCTTCAACAGCAGCTTCAGCAATCTGGCCTCTAATTTTTCTTGGATCTTCTGTTCTTGGATTATCATCAGTTATAATTACCTTGTCAGCAATTTCAGACGCAATTTTACCCATTATAGGTCTTTTTAGTGCATCTCTATCGCCTCCACACCCAAAAACTATATATAAATCTCCCGTCTTTTTCTTCAGTTTTTTTAATTCTTCAAGTGATTTTTGCAGGGCATCTGGAGTATGCGCGTAATCAACAAAAACCTGATACTCACTATCAATATTTGTTATTCTCTGTAATCTCCCTGGAACAGCTTCAATTTTAGATAATATTTCAATAATTTTGTCGAACTCTATTCCTAAATTACTTACAAGCTTTGCAGCAATTAATAAATTTATAGCTTGGAATGAACCAATGATATTAGTTTTAAACTCATATTTCTGCCCTCTATATTCAAAACAAATATTCTGCCCTTCAAGTGACTGCCTGTTTCTTTTTATTTTTACATCTCCATTGCTACCTACCGTGCAAAAAGATATATTTTTTTCTTGCAAAAAACTCTTAATAAAATCAAAAAACATTATTTCTGAATTAATAATAGCTTCTCCACCATTAACAAGATTTTCTGTAAACAAAATAAGCTTTGCCTGCAAATAACCATCCATTGTTTGATGGTACTCAAGATGATCTTGTGAAAAACTTGTAAATGCTGCAGATTTAACTTTTACATCTCCTAGTCTTCGCTGGAATAAACCATGGCTCGAAGCCTCAAATGCAACATTATGCACACCTGCATCATTAAGCGAACTAAGAATTTTTCTAAATGTTATAGGGTCAGCAGTTGTCAAAACAGAATTTTTATCATTTAGAGATTCGTCTGATATTTTTTCTGTTGATTCAACACCTAAAGTTCCAATGCATGCGCTAGTCTTCTCTAGTTTTGCTAGTATTTGATAGACATATGAAACGACCGAGCTTTTTCCGTTTGTTCCAGTAACTGCAACTAAATTTTTTGGCATTTTTTGAAATACAACACCAGCTGCTATTGCAAGCCCCATTCTTATATCCGCAATATATTCTATATTCTTTCCTTTTTTTGAAGGATTATCAGTAAAAACAAAAGAAGCTCCTCTCGACAAAGCATCATCAATATATTCATTACCGTCAAAACTATCACCTGTAATTGCAAAAAATGCATCCCCAGATTTTACATTTCTAGAGTCAAATGAAACACCTGTAACATTACCTTCTCTAAACAATTCTTCTATCTTAAGTCTCATTATTTATCTCGTATTCAATATTGCTTATTTCTTGTACATCAGGACTATTATCATCCAACTTTTCAATACCATACAAAGCCGTAAGTTTCTTAAACACAGCACCCGCTGAAGGAGCAGCGACCCATCCACCACCAGCAAAGCCAAATGTCTCCTTAATACCTTTTGGTTCATTATATATGATATATACCATATATTTCGGTTTCGTGGCAGGAATTACTCCGAAAAAGGAGGATACTCTTCTTGTCTTGTCATATTTACCAGCGTGAGCAATATTTGCTGTACCAGTTTTTCCACCAACGTAATAACCTTTAACTTCTGCTTTAGACCCCGTGCCTTTTGATACAACTAATCGCATTAATTTCCGCATATCAGAAGATGTTTTTTCTTTAAAAACTCGTTCTGCAACAAGTGGCTTTGTCGGATCTCTTTTAACTAGAGTAAGAGGATATAATAATCCACCATTCATAATTGGAACCATTGCTTGCATAAAGTGTGCAGGACTTTCTGACATCCCATATCCGTATGACATTGTAATTAACCTCAAATCAGTCCACCTTGAATAGTTTGGAAATAAAGGCCGAGCTCTCTCAGGTAGTTCAATTTTTAAACGCTCTAATAACCCAAGCTTCTTTAAGTATTCAGCCAAACTACTTTTTCCTATTTCAAGCATTATCTGACCAATACCAATATTACTAGATTTCAAAAATATATATGGTACCGAATGCCAACCTTTTAATGGACGCGGATAATCTTTTAACTGAAAACCACTCACTTTCATGTATGTGAGATCATACGCATCAGTTAGTGATGTTGCACCTGTATCAAGACCTATTGCCATAGTTAAAGCTTTCATACCCGAACCCATCTCATAGGCTCCTTGAGTTGCCATATTAAATAATTGTTCTGGTTTTGCTATTCCTGGGTGATGTGGATCAAAATCTGGCTTACTAACAAGTGCTAAAATCTCTCCATTGTTTGGGTCAACAACCATTCCAGCTGCGCCTTTTGCACTGAATTTTTTAATTGTTCTTTCTAGCTCTTCACTTAAGATATTCTGAATTCTGACATCTATAGAAAGCTGCAAACAATTTTCTTGATTCTTATTTTCTTTTAACGGCTCAAAACCAGTTAAAAATTTATCAAAATACTTTTCAAGACCTGCAAGGCCACCTAAATCTCTCCCTACATAACCCAGAACATGAGATAATAGTTTACCATAAGTATAAATTCTTTTTTGCTCTCTCTCAAAACTAAAACCTGGCATACCTAAATTATAAATTTTTTCATGCTCTTGAGGAGTTACATCTCTTTTAATCCACTCAAAACTCCTATTACTATTAAGTTTCTTAAGCAATTTTGCTTTATCTAGCTCTGGAAAAATAGATAGTAGTTTTTCAACCGACTGCTCTGAATCTATTACTCTTTTTGGATTTGCGTATAATGATGCGCCTGGAAGGTTCACAGCGAGTAAATTATTATTTCTATCAATAATATCGTATCTATTTATATATGATCTCTTATTAGACTGTCTATAATTCACAAAATCGCTACTAGCTACTATTACTAAGCGTATTGATATTGCAAGAAATACTATAACAAAACCAATAAATACTATATTTACTCTTGTGTAAGTAGCTGAATCTCTTAAATCCCAAACAAAAAGAGATTTATAGTATATACCATAATTTATGCCCCTTATTTTTATAGATAATTTACTTGGAAAACGTTTTAGTTTATTAAATAAAAAATGCTTAATCTTTATTAGAGACAGCCTAATACGTAGTACATTATACAATAGATTTTTTAAAATCTTTACCCCAATTTTCTTAAGGTAAAAAATAAAAATCGCTAAAATATTTTTATTTCTATTAGCCATTTCACAAAAGAATACGTCCTAACAATACGGTTTGGGCCTGCTGTTAAAAAAAGTTTATTTAGGCTTTTTAGTCAACAAATTACACTAAAATCTTTCAAATATTTCTTTTTTATCACTTTGCTAGCAGCACCTAGTCATTTGACCTAATTTAAATTGCTTTTTGTATATAACAATTTTATTAAAAACTCCAGAAAAAAAGCTATATTTGCAAACTAACAAATTACTTCTTTCCAGAAGCAAGTGTCAGATATTTTGATGGTCCTTTCTTATAGCGCCAATTAGTATTGCCTCTGGAAGTTTTTGAACCAGCAAATCTATGAGACTTAAAAATCACTTTTTCCTTTCTCGGATCACTAACCATCTGAGCAACTTTTGTATCTTCTAGCTTTAAGTACTCGTTATTCAGTCTTTTTAATCTGGTTGGAGATGTTAAATATGCCAGCTCAGCTTTTAAAACATGAATAGTATCCGCTTCATAACGCATTTGCTTTTTTACTTCAGAAAGTTCCGCCCTAATAGACATAACATTATTTTTAATATTAAATAATGTGTAAACTGTTCCCAAACATACAATAATTACGATAAATATTGGTGTTCTACTAAGCAACATTTTCGCCTCCAATTTTTTCAGCCACTCGAAGTCTAGCTGACCTTGAGCGCGGATTTGATATAACTTCTTCTCTAGAAGGAACTACTGGTTTTTTTGTAATTACCTTAAGCCACTTACCTTCTTCAATTTCAACTGGTTTTTTTGAATATTTAGAGCGCGCAACTTTTTTCATCGATTTCTCTTTAAAAAAGTTTTTCACAATACTATCTTCTAGCGAATGGAATGATACGACTAATATTCTACCACCTGGTTTTAATAACTCTTCTGAATCTGAGAGTATCTGCTCAATTGATTCCAACTCTTTATTTATATAAATTCTTATAGCTTGAAAGGTTTTTGTTGCTGGGTCTATCTTACCTTTCCTATAATGCATAGCGTTTCTGACAATATCTGCTAATTGCAGAGTTGTTTCAATTGGCTCTACTGCACGCATTTTCACTATATTACTTGCAATTTGCCTTGATTGGACTTCTTCACCATACTTATATATAACATTGGCAATATCCTCTTCAGACGCTGATGCAATAAATTCTTTTGCACTGATCCCATCATTTCCCATGCGCATATCAAGCGGCCCGTCATGCATAAAAGAAAAACCTCTCTCAGCTGAGTCAACTTGCATTGATGAAATCCCAAGATCAAGTACTATTCCATCAAACTTCTTGCCACTTAGTTTATTTTTTGCATCGGCAAAATTAGTTTGCATGAAATCAAACTTCTCACCAAACTCATCCTTTACTGCATTTGCAAATTTTTTAACTGTCGGGTCTTGATCAAGCCCAGTTACAAAACAATCTACTTTTTGTAATAGTGCTTTGGTATATCCCCCTGCTCCAAAAGTACAATCCAAATATTTTCCATTATCTTTTAAGGAGATATGCTCAAGCACTTCATCAAGCAGTACCGAACAATGCGGTGCTGAAGATGCTATATGTGCTTTATTTTTTTCTAACATATGTACTTAACTTATATCTTTATTTGAATTTTGATTATTTTTTAAGATCGATCTATTCCCTTGCGCTATTTCTTTAGCTCCTTTGCGATAATCTTCAAAATTATCTGGGTTCCAGATCTCAAAAACTAACCCTTTACCAACAAAACAACCTTGTGACGAGATTCCCACTTGATCCATAAGATAGCTTGGAAGAATCACTCTACCCTCATTGTCGAACTGCAATTGTACCGCCTCACCAAGTACGATAGTTTCAAAAGCATCTCTTTCATCTGAATATGGATCTAAGTTTTGAATAATCTTACTAAGCTCTTCCAAGCGCGACATGCTACAGCACTCGATGCAATTATTTTTAAATGAAGGATAAACTATGATTCCGTTGAAATTTTCCTTTGCAAGAGCACCTCGATATCCAGCAGGAATCGAAACTCTCCCCTTTTTATCTATCTTATTTATATACTTCGAAAGAAAAATATTCATTTCAATATATGTTTCACAAACTTATATGCATAACCACTTGACTACTAGATTAACACAAAATTTGGTAAATGTTGGGTTAACATGGGATTTTATGGTCTTATATGGAAAATATTGGTATTTTTTGTGATAGTCAAGTGATATTTCAGTAACATATAGATTGTTTGTATAATTTATTGAGTAATTCAAACCCCTGTTATTCCCTTTGTTTGCAGTTCGTGGTAAGATTTGTATTTATATAAACAACTAAAAGGTGAAATATGGAAGCATTACTCTTTATTTTAAGCGCTCTAGCTATAATAGCTTTATTATTTATGATCAAAATTGTACCTCAGCAACAAGCTTGGGTACTTGAAAGACTAGGAAAATTTGATCGAATTCTACAACCTGGTCTTAATATACTAATACCAATCATTGAGCGCGTTGCATACAAACATACCCTCAAGGAACAAGCTATGGATGTTCATGCTCAGACTGCAATTTCAAATGATAATGTAACGCTGCAAATTGATGGCGTCTTATATGTTAAAATAGTGGATGCAACAGCTGCTTCTTACGGTGTTGATAATCCATATTATGCAATATCTCAGCTAGCTCAAACAACTATGCGTTCTGAAATTGGTAAGCTAAAATTAGATAAAACATTTGAAGAAAGAGATGCACTAAATATAGCAATCGTAGCTTCAATTAATCATGCAGCTGTCAACTGGGGCATTCAGTGCATGAGGTATGAAATAAAAGATATCCAACCGCCTGCATCAATTCTTGAAGCAATGGAGCTTCAGGTAGCAGCTGAAAGACAAAAAAGAGCACGGATTCTTGAGTCTGAAGGTCATAGGCAGGCTCAAATTAATGTTTCAGAGGGTGAAAAGGCGCAAGTAGTCTTAAATTCCGAAGCAGCGTATACTGACCAAGTTAACCGCGCAAAAGGTGAAGCCGAAGCGATTTTATTTGTCGCAGATGCTACAGCAAAAGGGATAGATATAGTTGCAGAATCCATTAAAAATGAAGGCGGACCTGACGCAGTATCCCTACGTGTTGCTGAACAATATGTTGAAGCATTTGGTAAATTAGCTCAGAAAAACAATACTCTAATCCTACCGGCAAATATCTCTTCCCCGAGCAGCTTCATAGCTCAGGCAATGACAATTTATGACAAACTACAAACCGTAAAGAAAAAATAAAAAAGAACAAGCCTCTCATTATGTAAAAACATATATGAGAGGCTTGTATATCTTTATCAGCTATTATTATATTTATTCTTATCAACCACCCGAAAAAACTTCTAGCTCTTCAACAGAGCCAATAGTAGTTAATTCATAAATATCATTACATACTCCGGAAACTTCAAGGAAAGACCCGGGATGCAGCACAATCTTAGCATTACTAAATTCTACATCAAGATCTGGAATAACCACCCTGTTACCTTCTGTAACTTCTATAGATGGAATGTAAAAAATTTTTCCATTTGTACCTCCAAGCCTGACATACCCTATTTGCTTTCCATTGTCACCGCCTATATCTAATGATGGATAGTCATCATTAGAATGTGCTGCAGATATCACCTTAGGCATATTACTTTTCTTATGTTGCTCTTTACTCATAATTACTTTTAGTTATTAACCATACCAATACTAAATTATAGACCTATATTCTCTTCTTTTACAAAAACAAATAAGGCTTAGAATAAATATTAGACCTTCTTACAATTAATCATCTATGCTTTCTGCATCTCCTATAAAATCAATCAACTGCTGACTAGATCCAATAATTGTAAGCTCATGTATATGCATCGTTGTATCGAATGAAGTTATTTCAAGAATCGTACCCGGTCTAAGTATAAGAGCATTTTCTTCGCACAAATTCATTGATTCTACATTATTAAGTCTAATGATATTAGGCTCACTCTCCTTACCATTATTATAACCAACTCCTATATTGCTTCTTAAAAAACGTCCCCAAGGTGAATTTAAATCTAAGACAGAATTCAAATTTTCTACTTCCTGCAATGGCTCAGCACTTTTTTCATTTATCTTCTTACTCATAACAATTTTCTAATTATTTTAATATTCAAAATTTAGATTACAAGAAATATGCAAAGCCAAAGAAAAAGTCAACAGAAATGCATAAAAAATATACTTATAAAAATTAGCTTTTGAAATCAACCTAAAGCAAATTATATCCCTCTATTCAAGAATACAGACAACAAAAAGGACCCAGAAATAATTCCTGAATCCTTTTATTATCTAAAATGTAGCACGAAAAAAACTAGCCTTCTAGTCTTCTTCTACGATTGTTTTTTCTGATTCTTCTTTCAGCTTCTTGCTTTTCACGCACTCTTTTTGCTGAAGGTGGTTCATAAAAACGAGACATCTTCATTTGACGGAATACTAGCTCTCTTTGCATCTTTCTCTTAAGATCTCTGATTGCTTTTTCACCGTTTCCACCATGAACACTGATATGTACTGCCACTAGACATTACCTCCTTAAAAGGCATTTAGTTGAATTAAGCGTTTATTATCTATATAGTTGTCATGTAAGTCAAGAAAAAAGGTTGAAACTCTATGAATAATCAGGAGACTAAAAAAATCACTTTGTTTAAAAAACTCTGTAAGCTACTTAATTCGATGCATTGGTCTATTGAACTAATAAACGAAGCTGAAAAGCAAAGTAACCTAGAGACTAACTATCATAAACTTTTATTTCCAAATGGACAAACTCAGTTGATTCAGGAGTTTGAAAACTGGTTAGATACTGAAATGCTTGCTGCTCTTGAAAAAATCGAGAAACCTAAAAAAATCAGAGAACAAATTGCTTTAGCTTTAGAAACAAGAATTATAAATCTTGTTCCCAAGAATGTTACATTGAAAAATAGTAGTTTTTTTCTGGTTCCAACAAATATCATAGCTGGTAATGAGAGTGCTTGCCAGACCTGTGATCTTATATGGAAATATGCTGGAGATAAATCAACTGACTTTAATTACTATACAAAAAGAGGCTTATTACTGCCAGTATATTTATCTGCAAAAACATTTTATGTTGCAGATAATTCCAAGGATCATGAAAAAACTAAGGAATTCATTAAAAATGCACTTGATAATATTATCAATATTGCTAGTTTTAAGAACCGTGTGAATTTGCCCAAAATGGAAGATATACCAATATTGAGACTTTTCTCATAATTTTGCCGGCAGTACTAAATATAGATTTATATAAACTTTAAAAACAAACCATGACAGATCAAAAACATTACCCTGAAGTGAAATCCAATGTTGAATTTCCAGAAATTGAAAATGAAATTCTAAAATACTGGGAAGAGAATCAGATTTTTCAGAAATCTATAGAGACAAGAGCTGCAACTAAAGACTCAAAAAATAATGAGTTCATTTTTTATGATGGACCTCCATTTGCCAATGGCCTACCTCACTATGGACACTTGCTAACTGGTTTTGTTAAAGATGCTTACGCCAGATATCAAACCACAAAAGGCAAGAAAGTTGAAAGAAGATTTGGCTGGGATTGTCATGGATTACCAGCCGAAATGGGTACTGAAAAAGAACTTGGCTTCTCAGGAAGAATAGCAATCACTGAATATGGCATTGATAAATTTAATGATCATTGCCGCAATTCTGTTATGAAATACTCACATAACTGGGAAGAATATGTAAAGAGACAAGCTCGCTGGGTAGATTTTGAAAACTCATATAAAACCATGGATAAGAGTTTTATGGAGTCTGTCCTATGGGCATTTAAAGAACTCTATAAAAAAGGTCTTATCTACGAATCAATGCGAGTTATGCCCTACTCTTGGGCCTGCGAAACCCCTTTATCAAACTTTGAAACAAGATTAGATAATTCATACAGAGAAAGAGCCGACAAAGCTGTTACTGTTTCATTTAAAATGGATAGCCCTCCGGTTGGTGCTCCAGAAAATTGTAGCGAATATAGAATCATGGCATGGACTACTACCCCATGGACACTACCATCAAATCTAGCACTAGCCGTTGGCTCAGATATAGATTATGCATGTATAGTTAAAGATAGTATATGCTATATAGTTGGAAAATTCGCTCTAAAATCATATGCAAAAGAACTAGATATCACTGAAGATACAAAAATCATGACCATCAAAGGTCATACTCTAGCAAAACATTCTTATACACCACTATTCGATTATTTTAAAGATCATCAAAATGCTTTTAAAATTTTTACAGCTGATTTTGTTGTTGAAGGAGATGGTACTGGTATCGTGCATATGGCACCTGGTTTTGGTGAAGATGATCAGATTGTTTGCCAGGAAGAAGGAATAGAAATTGTGTGCCCAGTTGATAATGCTGGTAAATTCACTAGTGAAGTGCCGGATTTTGAAGGTTTGCAAGTTTTTGATGCAAATGATCCAATCATTATTAAATTAAAAGAAAAAGGCAACTGGATCAAGACCGAACAATATATTCACAACTATCCACATTGCTGGAGAACTGATACTCCACTCATATATAAAGCCGTACCATCGTGGTATGTAAAAGTTACTGCTTTCAAAGATCGCATGGTTGAACTAAACCAAAAAATCAATTGGATACCGGGCAATGTTAAGGATGGCTTATTTGGAAAATGGTTAGAAAATGCTAGGGATTGGTCGATAAGTCGTAATAGATTCTGGGGTACTCCAATTCCAGTTTGGCAGTCTGATGATCCGAAATATCCGCGCATAGATGTTTATGGGTCAATTGCAGAACTTGAAGAAGATTTTGGTGTAAAAGTTGATGATCTACATAAACCGTATATTGATGACTTAGTGCGCCCAAATCCAGATGACCCGACAGGTAAATCGATGATGCGTAGAGTTTCAGATGTATTTGACTGTTGGTTTGAGAGTGGTTCTATGCCATATGGTCAAGCACACTACCCGTTTGAAAATAAAGAATGGTTCGAAAATCACTTCCCAGCTGATTTCATTGTTGAATATTCAGCACAAACTCGCGGATGGTTCTATACATTAATGGTGCTTTCTACAGCCCTATTCGATCGCCCTCCATTCTTAAATTGTATTTGTCATGGAGTAATTTTAGATGCAACTGGGCAAAAACTATCTAAACGATTGAATAACTATGCAGACCCTCTTGAAACATTTGAGAAATATGGCTCAGATGCGCTGCGGGTAACTATGCTTTCTTCAACAGTAGTCAGAGGACAAGAACTACTTATCGACAAAGAAGGCAAGATGGTCTTTGATAGTTTGCGTTTATTTATTAAGCCAATCTGGAATGCATATAATTTTTTCTGCCTTTATGCAAATAGTGATTCAATTAAGGCAAAAATTTCATACAAATCAGAGAATATATTAGATCAATATATTTTGTCTAAACTAAAGCTAGCAGTAGCATCTATAGAAACAAATATGGATGCATTTGATAGCCAGTCTGCATATAACGCAATATCAGATTTCTTTGAAATATTAAATAATTGGTATATCAGAAGAAGCCGTAGTCGCTTCTGGAAGTCGGAAAAAGACCAAGATAAAGTAGCAGCGTATAATACTTTATATACTTGTCTTGAAGTAATGAGCAGAGCTATATCTTCACTTCTACCTTTAATTTCTGAACACATATATCTTGGACTAACAGATGGTACAAAAAATAATGCAAGTGTACATTTAACAGATTTTCCTGTATTAGACGAAATTAAAATTGATAAAAAATTAGTTAGTACTATGGATCATGTACAAGATATTTGCAGTACGGCTCTATTTATTAGAAGTGCTGAAAATATCAGAGTTCGTCAGCCATTATCAACACTTAAAATCATTACAGAGCAAAGTGATGATTTCAAAAAATTTGATGATCTTATAAAGGATGAAATTAACATAAAATCAATAATTTATGATAATGATTTAGTAAATAATGCTGACAAAAAGCTATCAATTAACTTCCCTATTCTTGGTAAGCGTCTTCCGCAAAAAATGAAAGATATAATCAAACTATCTAAGCAAGGAGAATGGAAATTTGATGGAAGTGATCTAACAATTGCCGATGAAAAACTATTACCTGAGGAATATTCATTAGTGCTGGTTCCAAGAGCCGAGCAAGGTGCAAAACCATTATCAAGTAATCAAGGAATGATATGGCTTGATCTTAGCATTTCTAAGGAATTAGAAAATGAAGGAATCGCTAGAGATATTATCAGGTTAGTTCAACAAGCGCGAAAAGATGCCGAGTTTGATGTGTCTGACCGAATTGAGCTTGAACTAAAATCTGGATTAGATCTAAAAGATGTCTTAGCAGATCATTCAGAATTAATCTGCTCACAAACATTAAGCATGATATCTTCTATTGGAAAAGCTGATTTTAGTACTCAAGCTCCACTACTTGATCATATGCTTGAGATTTCTATAAAGAAGATATAGATATTATTAGATACTATAAATGGATAATGGATCGCCGCGCTGTCGTTCACAGGTGACGGCTTGGTCATTCGCACGGAACAAACTAGCATTTCGTCATTGCGAGAAGCGGAGCGACACGGCAATCCAGTAATAATACTCCAAAAAATATATTTTGAAACACTGGGCCACCATACTAACGTTCACGATGACGGCTTGGTCATTCGCACGGAACAAACTAGCATTTCGTCATTGCGAGAAGCTGAGCGGCGCGGCAATCCAGTAACTAATACTCCAAAAATATATACTTTGAAACACTGGGCCGCCATACTAACGTTCACGATGACGGCTTGGTCATTCGCACGGAACAAACTAGCATTTCGTCATTGCGAGAAGCGGAGCGACGCGGCAATCCAGTAACTAATACTCCAAAAAACATATTTTGAAACACTGGATCGCCGCGCTATCGCTCGCGATGACGAATGACTTCGTTACTTACGAGGAATGAAGTTATTCAGAAATCTATTGAATGATATATATTACAAGGACATGAGCTTTGAAATGATGTATCGCCGGGAGGATGTAGGTGCGCTTGGAATATAACTAGCCAGTGCATTCTCACTTAGCAGAAAGGAATTACTACCATTGTCATTCTAGTTATTAGCTTAGTAAGAATGCATTTAGACATGCACCCCTAGAGCAAAACTTAAAACCAATAAAAAAGGCTTAGCAGAACTTTCTGCTAAGCCTTTTAATTAAACTAAAATTAGGTATTATATTACTGATTCAACTCATTAAGTATTGTTGAAATATTCTTAAATTCAGTAGCAGCAACTCTTGCATTTGCACGAATTGTGTTACTTAGCTCTTGAACTTTCAGTAATTCTTCTGTTGTATCTACGTTTGAAGCCTCAAGAACACCACCGAGAGTTCTACCTGCTCCACCAACACCAGCTTGCTTTAATAGAAGCTCACCAGATTCGCGGCTTATCTCAAACGTTCCATTAGCACCAGCAACAAGACCATTTACGTTCGCAAATATAGCAATAGGTACTTGGTATAGTTTACGAGTCTCACCACTATCAAATGTACCGATAATGAATCCTTGCGGATCAACTTCAAGCTTTAGAAGAGTCCCAGCAGACTGCCCATCACTCTGAACAATCTCAACATTATTAGGATTCTTCACCTGGCTCACATTCCCTGTCTTAATTTCACTAAGCTCATTTGGAAAGTCAATAGTAATAGAACTTGGTTCACTACCATCAGTCCAATTTATTGCAACTGCTTCATTGAAGCCTTCAATACTCCCCACATTAAGAGTACCATCTTGATTAAATGAGATAGTACCATATTTAACAAGACCATTTGGCGCAGCAAGACCATCAATGTTGAATATACCATTCTCATCTGCCTGTGCTGCAAGCTCAACTGCCCACTTATTATTTTCTAATTTTGCAAAATGCAGAATCAGTGTTGAGGTCGAACCTTTACTGTTATATACAGTCACTGGATGAGAAAATGTTTCAGTTGAAACAAAATTTCCACCAGTTAAGTTTTTATCAATATCCGTTGGATTATATGTTATATCAAAAAGCGGATTAGCATTAGCTGCATTACTAGAATCTTTTTCTGGATCTAATCCAAAATATTCAAATAATCTTGAATGATTACTTATTCTAGCATTATGCGGGGCAGATAAAAGTGCACCCTGACCACCAGCTAGAGTAGCTCCTGCACCAGTACCTGCCACATCAAATGTAATAACACCTCCAGCAGTAGAAGTAATAGTATAATCCGTATTATTTACAAGAGTAATACCATCAAAAATACCACCTACATCTTGGAATCTTATATTGCCTCCAACTACATATCCATGATTACCACTTCCTATATGGTAATTCACTAATGTAGAACCAACACCAGCACCAGTTGTAAATACAGTAGTGTCAAAGTCTCCAGCTACACCAGCAGCGTTATTACCAATTTTTCTAAAATTTAGTCCAGCTCCACCACCACCAGCACCAGCACCAGCTACATTTGTTGGCGTAAGATCAAAATCATTTCCTCCTCCAGCATTTGCAACTGCATAATAACCCGCAGGAAGAGTAATGGTTTTATTCGCTATACCACCACCACCAACGTTTGCAATATTAAGGTCAAAAACACCTCCATCCGTGTAAATAATATCATTATTAATAAGACCATGACCAACTAAATTAACCCTTATATCACCACCAGCCGAAGCCTGAGTTATATTCCCTGCTTGAACAGGGTTCTTTATACCTGCTGCAATTTGCCAAGTAGCATTAGCTGGGACAACCAAATCTGCATTAGCCATTACATAAGCAGCACCACCACCAGTAATACTAATTGTAAATCCATTTGCAGTAGCTGTTCCTACTGAATAAACCGCATCCGGAATTCTAGCATCAGCCATATTAGCAATTCTAACTATATCTCCTGCTTGTAAGCCGCTATTTCTAGCTTCAATAAAGACTGAACCACCCCCAGCTGGATTGTTAGTTGGATTAGTAATTGCTCTTGAAATTCTATTTCCATCAACCTGGTTACTATCAATTCTAAGTGACGAAGTAGAAAGTAATGAAGTTATTTTTATGTTATCTCCCGCCTCAATTGTTGCTAATAATGAATCAGTAGATTGATTTGTATTTACTGCATCTCGGAGTGTACGAATACTATTAAATCTGTTTTCATTTGCAGCAGCTGGCGCTAAATTTCTTATACCCAATGAATTAACAATGTCAGTGCCTCCACCAACATTTTGGTATGTTAAACCTTTACTTGCATCTTTAGGAGCAATATATAGTCTATCATCTACTACTCTTGCACTTAATACACTAATTTTGTTAATTGCATTTGCAAGACTTTGTATAGAGTTAAAATTAGTTCCAGTTGGTTGACCAGACATTGCTGTAAAAGTATATGAAGCACCACCTTGCACACTAATTCTAAGTTGTTGGCCATCAACTAGTATACCTGGACCTGCAACTGCCCCAAATGCAAACGTTGCACTTGCAGATGCTGCTCCAAATACAGGCGTAGCATTTGAAGCCTTATTACCTGAAGTAATGCCGCCATAAGTCACAGTTTTAGGACCATCACCACCACTTGACGTGAAGGTAAATGCATCACCTAATCTAAGTGCTCTAGTACCAATTTGATCAGGCAATAATATATCTGCTGCTTTAGTAGTCTTGTTATTTCCTGAACGTTGCATCACAAAACCATTTTCAGGTCCTGGACCTCTTAATGCTTTTTGATCAGAATTAAGATTCATTGCTATTGAAATCACACTTGTCTTAACTGGAAGACCTTTAGTGTTAGCGAAGTTTACTGCTTCTAGACTTGAAAGTAGTGATGCATTTTGTGGACGATTACCCTGGCCGTCAAGCTTCCAAGCTTTTAGAAGTTGATCAGCGCCATTTTTCCAATAACCTAGTTCATCTTGTCTGAAATCACCACGTCTCGTGTATTTAACAACACCTCCTGGAGAATCTGCAACAGCAAGTAGACCTGCACCATCTATACCAATATCAGATACAACACCTGTATTTACAATTGTACCTTGTAAGTCATTTGTAGCTCTTGTTCTACTATTAACATAAGAAACACCGCCTGTGGTTGTTCCAACAAATGAATTAATAAATAAATTCTCACGCTTTTTGTGTCCCCAAGATTCTTTCGCTGCAATATTATTTGCAGGAGTATCATTGGCTTTACTATACATTGTTACCGTGGTCTTAGACATAATTTTAAACTCCAAAAATAAATAAAATATTTAGCAATAAATTGCCGTAATGAGGCTATAGGTGCATAAAGCGTGCCAAAAGTTATTTTTTATGAAAAAATTTTTTAATAAACAAGTTTTTCCGCCTAGCTCTTGCTGGATTCGAAGATATATGATATTATATGCTTTTTCAATAAGCAAGGCCAATAATTGGTTCTAAAATCAAATTTAATATGACAAAAATAATTACAAGATTTGCTCCATCGCCTACTGGCAAACTACATATAGGAAATGTTAGAACTGCATTAATTAATTGGCTTTATACAAAAAAACATGGTGGTGAGTTTATTTTAAGAATGGATGATACAGATTTAGCCCGAAGCCGTGATGAGTATAAAGATGCTATAATCGAAGATCTTAAATGGTTAGGATTGAAATGGGATAGTAGCTTCAACCAACTTAGCAGACTTGAAAAATATGAACAAGCCAAACAAGAATTGATTAAAAAAGGACGCTTGTATCCTTGCTATGAAACTCCCGAAGAGCTCGATATAAAAAGAAAGCTACAATTATCACGCGGACTTCCGCCAATATACGATAGAGCGGCGCTAAAACTTACTGACGAGCAAATCAAACAATATGAAGACCAGGGAAGGAACCCACATTATAGATTCTTAATCAATGATGCAGAAATTCATTGGGAAGATATAATCAAAGGTGAAATTAAATATCAAGGAGTAAAGTTAAGCGATCCAGTAATTATCCGAGCAGATGGTACAATGACTTATATGCTCTGCTCTACTATTGATGATATTGAATATAAAATCTCACATGTAATTAGAGGTGAAGATCACGTTAGTAATACTGCAATTCAAATCCAAATGTTTGAAGCAATGGACGCTACTGCACCAGCTTTTGGTCATTTAAGTTTGGTAAAATCAAAAGATGATAAAATATCCAAGCGCATAGGAGGGTTTGAAATCTCACAATTGCGTGATATTGAAAATATTGAACCAATGACGATTAATAGCTTTCTTGGGCTGATCGGTTCATCAAATACAGTTCATGGGTACAAAACTATACAGGATCTAGTTAATGATTTTGATATAAGCACTTATTCAAAAAGCCCTACTACATATATGCCAGAAGAGCTTGAACTATTAAATCATAAAATTGTTATTACATACGAGTATTCAGATATTGCTGAATACTTAAAAGTAAATAATTTAGAAAATGTTGGCGAAAAATTTTGGCTGGCAATAAGACCAAATCTCTCAAAACTATCTGATATTAAGGAGTGGTGGCAGATCTGTCATAATCCAGAGAAAGCTAATGGTCTAGATCAAGATCTATTGTCTATTGCAGCTGAACATCTTCCAGAAAAAATAACCGACACAACTTGGAAAGAATGGACAAAAGCAATCGCTTCTCACAGCGGCAAGAAAGGCAAAGAATTATTTATGCCTCTACGCCTAGCATTAACCGGAAAAAGCAGCGGGCCGGAACTAAAGAACTTACTCCCTCTTTTATCACGCAAAGAAATTATAGATAGATTAAACCAATAGATTTCTACTGGTTTAATCAAAAAGAGAAACTTTTATTGAGCAATTAATTCGTTGAATAATTCAAACGCTTGCTCCATTGGAAGAGGGTCATCAACACATATCTTTTTTGACTTAGTATAACTATTAAATCTATCAATCGCAGATTGCCTCAATCCTTTTTTGTCAACTTCTTTCTTAAATGCCGTCCAATGCACGCCAGAATTTTTATTTATCAATCCTAGCTTTTGCGCTCTGATATTTGCTTTAGCTCCATTCCAATATTTCTTCTCAACTTGGAAAACTGATCGCATTTGAAAATGGCGCATATCTAATCCTATCTCATTTCCAGCCACATATTTCAGACCTCTATTATGCATTATGGTCCTTGCTGAATGATTTCCTTGAGAAATTATAACATCAACACCTGGTCTGACAGCTATCTTACCAAAACCACCAGATAAATCTTTTAGTCGAAAGTTCAAATTTTTATAAAAAACTCCATGTTTCTTATTATCTTGAAATTCTTCTACTGGTACATGATTGTGTTGGAGAGTTAAGATAACCTCTTGACTATCTGGAATCTTAGAAAGAATATCCTGTAATCTGACATTAGGATACCAGAACTCATCTGCATCAACAGGAAAAACCCAGTCTAAATCAGGCCATACACTGTGAGCAAATCTCATTGCTCCAGTCATAATTTTGCTCTGAATATATTCTACTAGTGGATCATCAACTATTACTACTATTGCCTTATTTTCAACTTGTTTCTTAAACTTTTCTATCAGCACTCTTGTACCATCTGTTGAATTATTATCAACAATCACAAATTTACGAAACCCGATACAAAAATGCCAAACTAAATTTTCATAAATAATATCATCCTCATCTTTAACCATCGTAACATAGGCAATATTGTCTATTCCATCTCTTGCAAATTTTACAGATTTTTGCTCTGTGAAGTTGTCATTCAGCTTCTGGATTTGCAAATTCTTTTCTTCTGCTTTTAAAAGTTCAGACTTGAATTGCATTTTGTTGAGTTTACGCTCTATCGGTTTTGTCAGACCAAATGCAGCTCCTAAAGATACAAACAATACAATAGCAAAAAGAACTTTCGGAAAAACTTTAGACTTTTTCATCTTTCTACCAAAAAAATTATTTAATAATTTATAGAATATAACAGTCAAAATTGAGGAATGGTGGGCTTGAGAAGACTTGAACTTCCGACCTCACGCTTATCAGGCGTGCGCTCTAACCAGCTGAGCTACAAGCCCATTCTTGGATGCGAATTCTATTTCAACAAATCAAAATAGTCAAGCCAAAATAGTTTAAGTCATTAGATTTTATTATAGATCTAATAACACACATTGTGACTTGCGGTTTTCAACTTTATCTATACTTTGAATATTTATAGCAAACTAGGAACTCTTGATTACTACTCCCATCATATTACACAGAATCAAGAGATGGATCCTCACCTCCTAAATTTGTACACAAGTACTCAGCACTTGAAGATACTACAGATGCTGCACAATCAGTATCTTTACCATAAATAAGATCAAGAAAGCCTTGCATCGATTCCTCCTGCTCCTCCAAAGATGGAACTGGACCATCCGGCCTTTTTGGAACTTCCGTATGAACAAAAATTGATTTTTCAGGAGTTGTAGGAATAGTCAACTCTAGCTCTTCAAAAGAGTCTAAGCAACTGCTCGGACTTCTTGAAGCAATAGTACAGAAATCCTTCTTTACCTTATGCCGCTCTTCCGAAGTTGGGCCCGGAGTATCTGGCCTTGCTGGCACTTCGAATAAGAAATCTATAGCTTTTTCTACTTTACTAGCTTCTACATCATCATCTTTATGAAGTATTTGAACTTCAAATCTACCATACGTTTCCACCGTAAAATCTTTTAAAATACCTGTATCTCTTAAAAAATCATCCGGTGTAAAAAAGGCATTCCTCATTCCATCAACTAAATGGCCTGTTTTAGATATTAAGCTCCTTGGTGTAACGCCGTTTTCAAATTTATGGAAATCCGGATTTACTCCTAAATGCACATATAGAGCTACAAGATATGGATTATGTGAAAAGATAGCAAGATGCAACAATGATATTCCATCAGCTGCTCTAACATATCCTAGCTCCTCAGCCGTAGGATTTATCTCATAAACCTTCAGCGCATTCTGCTTTGCTAAACTTAAATTAATTGAATTTGTAAAACGGTCATACATACTATGCGTAGTAAGTTTAAGAATTTCTCTTAATCTTTCTGCACCATCAACTCTTTCTTCTCTCTTCATAAACCTTTCCCCCAAAATAAATTATGAATTAAGCAAGTTTTTACTGCTAAACATATTGTAGCACATATACACTAACAAGCTCAAACTAGTTATCCAAATCATCTCCTACAAGACCAACACCATTATCATTTATTTTTATAATATTATCAATTTCAAAGGTTGGTGAATTCGGCCGTACTGGCACATCATTTACTCCTGAATCAAGAATTTCAAGCGCCATTGCAAGTTCTAAATCAAAATTATAATCATCAACGTAATCACTACTATCAACATCACTTGTAATGTCAATAATTTCGCATTCTTTCAAAAAACCTTCTGCATTAGAAAATGCTTCTTGCATGTTACAACCTAAATGACCAATTTTTTCAATTAATTTTTCAGGAGTAATTCCAGATTTTTTTGCTTTAATTTCAGTATCTGCTCCAAGATATATAAGCACTGCAACCATATATGGATTAAGTTTATTTATCGCTACATGTAACAAAGAAAAACCATCTGCAGATCTTGTATAATTCAACTCATATTTCGTTGGGTTAATGTAAAGAACATCATATGCAAATCCTTCGCACATTTTTAAATCTATCAACCCCTTAGAGCGTACATAAGTTTCTTTTTCAACTAAACGAAAAAGATCTTTAATTCTATTTAAATTTGGTTTCTTAGATTCTTCACCCATAACTCCCCTCTCAATAAAACAATATTATGAATCTAGCCATCTTATCCATGCAAGCCAATCCCTCATTCCTAAATCTTGTTCAAAAGATAAAAGATCTGCATTCGCTTTTTTACATATTGCAACGGATGGAGTAACGAGCTCCACTCCAGAAGATAATGACGCTATCTGCGCCCTGCACGCGTGCTCAAGATGATGGCAATAGAACATTGCTTCCCATGGCGTTTTTCCACATGCTATATAGCCATGATTTCTCAACAAAATAACTTTCTTATCTCCTAAATCATTAACCAAATCATTTCCATGAGTGTCATTATCAAGCGCTAGTGAATTATATTCATGATATGCAAGCTGACCATAGAAATGCAACGCCCATTGATTAATTGGCATCAAGCCCCTCTTCATTGCAGATACTGCAACTGTTGGTACAGTATGAAGGTGATAGACTGCATTTAAATCTGGTCTTGCTCTATAAATACTTCCATGAATTATGTAGCCAGTTTTATTATATTGATATTCTTTTCCTTCCAGAATTTCTCCGCTTAAAGCAACTTTAAGCAAGCATTCCGGTGTTACCTCTTCAAACCTCAATCCAAACGGATAAATATAATAGTAATCAGCTCCATCAGGCCTTGCTGAAAGATGAGTATATGTATGATCGGCCAATCCAAGCTTACCCAATACGCGATATGCATAGGATAAATTCTGCCTTACTTCTTTGGTCATTTACGCTACCTCTTCTTTTGCAAAATCCATCTGTCTATAGCTTAGTGCTTCAGATATATGCATTTTATTTACATATTTTGAACCAGCCAAGTCCGCTATTGTTCTTGCTACTCTGAGCACTCTATTGTACGCCCTCATAGATAGACCAAATTTTTTTGCTGCTTCATTCAAAATATCGCGCCCTTCATCTCCAGGAATTGCATAATCTATAAGGAGCTGTCCATCAAGTGCGTTATTTAGGCGAATATTATATCCTTCATATCTTTCTGCTTGGATTCGGTGTGCATTTTTTACTCGAACAGCTACATCTGCACTAGATTCCTCATTACTTGAATTTAAAATATGATCATAAGTATAATGTTCGTTAGAATTTCCTACTTCAATATGTAAATCAAACCTATCTAGTATAGGGCCAGATATTTTTAATTGATAGTTTCTAGAACATATTGGTGCTTTACTACACGCTTTTGATGCATCATTTAAATATCCACACTTACATGGATTCATTGCCGCAATAAGTTGAAAATTAGCAGGGAATTTTATATGAGCGCCAGATCTAGAAATCATAATTTCCTTAGTTTCCAGCGGTTGTCTTAATGCTTCTATTACGCCAGAACTAAACTCAGGTAATTCATCCAGAAATAATACGCCATTATGAGCAAGTGAAATCTCACCTGGCTTAACTCTTTTACCAATTCCTCCACCTACCATTGCAGCTGATGTGCAAGAATGGTGTGGTGCTCTATATGGCCTTTCAGTTTTCAAACTCCCATCATTAATTAACGCGGCAATACTTGCAATAGTACTGCACTCCAAAATTTCAGTAGGAACTAATTCTGGTAATATTCCAGGTAATCTTGATGCAAGCATTGATTTACCTGCACCTGGAGGGCCAAACATTAATAAATTATGTCCACCAGACGCAGCAATTTCCAAAGCCCTTTTTGCCAATTTTTGCCCTTTAATATCACTAAGATCTGGATATTTTATTGCTTCCTCCGCTGCTTTTGCTTCTGGAGAAACTAAACTCTGAGTACCTTTAAAATGATTGATTAGCTCGAGTAAATTAGTTGGCGCTAATATTTTATCATTACCAGACCACGCGGCTTCAGAACCATTTCTCTTTGAACAAATAACTCCCATGCTTCTAGCTGTTGCTCCCATTGCTGCAGGCAGCACGCCACTAACTGGCAAAATACTCCCGTCTAACGAGAGCTCGCCAAGAACTAGGTATTCTTTAACTTCCTCAGGAGGAATTGCACCCATAGCAGCAAGTATACCAACACTAATAGCTAGATCAAAATGACTACCTTCTTTTACCAGATCAGCTGGGGCTAAATTGATCAAAATTTTCTTTGCTGGAAAGCTCAGGCCAATTGAAGAAAGTGCCGCTCTAACGCGCTCCTTTGACTCAGCAATAGTTTTATCCGCTAAACCAACAATTACAAATTTGGGAATACCTGGTTCAATCTGAACCTGTACATCGACATCAACAATATCAATACCAGCAAAAGTTAAGCTGGGCACCCTAATAATCATTATCTCTTTCCCAAAAAATTTTATAAAATAAACTTCGCCAAATCTCTGTTTCTAATAAATCCTTCAAGTTGATTTTTTATGAATTTATCATCAATTTTAATTTTCTTTTCTTTTTGCTCGCTTACTTCAAAACTTACATCCTCTAGTATATTCTCAAGAATCGTATGAAGCCTTCTTGCACCAATATCTTCAATTTCAACGTTAAAATTCGCCGCTTGTGTTGCAATCTCTTCAATCGCTTTTTCTGTAAATGTAAGATCTACTCCTTCAGTTTTGATCAGAGCAATATACTGCTTAATTAAACTAGATTCAGGCTCAGTAAGAATTTTCACCATATCATCTTTTGTAAGTGAACTCATCTCAACTCTAATAGGAAGTCTTCCTTGAAGTTCTGGCAATAAATCCGATGGTTTCGATAAATGAAACGCACCAGATGCAATAAATAAAATATGATCTGTTTTTATTGTTCCATATTTTGTAACAACACTTGTACCTTCGATTAGAGGCAGTAAATCTCTCTGCACTCCTTCACGACTAACTTCACCACCCTTTCCTTCTGATCTGGAGGTAATTTTATCAATTTCATCCAAAAATACAATACCATCATTCTCTACAGCTTTAACAGCATTTAGTACCATTTTTTCTTCATCAATCATTTTTTCAGATTCTTCTGAAGTTATAATTTCAAGAGCATCTTCAACAGTCAGCTTCTTTTGTTTCATTTTATCGCCACCCATGGCTTTACCTAATATATCACCTATATTAAGAACTCCCATAGATGCTCCTGGCATACCGGGTATTTCAAAACCTCCACCACCAACTGGACCTGTGTCTTTTACATTAATTTCGATTTCAGTATTGCTAATTTCACCATCCAAAATCTTTACTCTAAATTTGTCCCTTGTTTCTGATGACGCAGATTTACCAACTACCGAATCTAAAATTCTTTCAATCGCACGCAGCTTAGCCTTCTCTTCTACTTCTTTCTTAGCTTTTTCTTTTTGATATGCAATGGCAATTTCAACTAAATCTCTTACTATTGACTCTACATCTCTTCCAACATATCCAACTTCAGTAAATTTTGTAGCTTCTATCTTAATAAAAGGTGATTCTGCTAGTTTTGCTAATCTTCTTGCAATTTCAGTTTTACCAACACCTGTTGAACCAATCATAAGAATATTTTTTGGTACAATTTCACTACGCATTGGCTCTGTTACTTGCGCCCTACGGTATCTATTTCTCAGTGCTACTGCCACTGCTTTTTTTGCATCCTTTTGACCAACAATAAATCTATCCAACTCCGAAACTATTTCTGCCGGAGTCAGCCCCATCTTGTTTTTTGAACTCATACAACCTTCTCTATAATAATATTATGATTTGAAAACACACATATATCTGCTGCAATAGTCATTGATTTACGTGCGATTTCTTCTGCAGATAGTTTTGTTTCTACAGATTTTAAAGCTCTTGCTGCAGATAATGCAAATAGACCTCCAGATCCAATTGCAGCTACATCATCTTCGGGCTCAATAACATCACCGTTACCTGTAACTATCAAAATATTATCTTTATCAGCTACAATCAGCATCGCCTCCAGTTTTCTTAAATATTTATCAGTTCTCCAGTCTTTTGCAAGCTCCACTGCACTTCTAACTAGCTGATTTGAATATTTATCTAGCTTTGCCTCTAATCTTTCGAACAAAGTAAAAGCATCAGCAGTTGATCCTGCAAAACCTGCAATAATTTTATTATCAGATAAAGTACGAAGCTTTCTAGCAGTTGCTTTCATGATACTGTTGCCCAGCGACACTTGACCATCAGCGGCAATTACTACGTCCTTTCCTTTTTTAAGACATAAAATTGTGGTGCCTCTAAGACCCGGGGCATTTGACGAATTATTTGTCATAAAATCTATTTACTCTCTTTTTTCTTATTTGAACTTGTGTAAATCTTATAAATGTTAGATAATCACTTACAATAAAATTACAAGTATTTAGCTAAAATGAATATATACTCTGTATACGCTGATTCAAGCAAAAAGGATAAAGAACTTATTTTAATTAAACAAGGCTTCTCTTTTATAGCTGGGTTTTTTAATTTCTTTTGGGCTATTTATCATAGAATGTGGTCTATTGCTATTTTCTTGATGGTGATAAGCTTTTTCCTCGGCTCTTCAGGCCCTTCATATATTGCTTATTGCCTTAATCTTGCTATATTATTTATATTCGGTTTTTTTGCAAGCGAGATACAAGAGTACTACGCAACAAAAAAAGGCTACAATCTATCTGATGTAATATTAGCTTCAACGGAAGAAGAAGCAGAAGTGAAATATTTTGAAAGAACTGAAAATTTAAAAAATTTGTAAATAGCTATGTACGATAAAAACAATATTTTTGCTAAAATCATTAACGGTGATATTCCCACTGAAAAATTATATGAAGATGAAAAAGTTGTAGCCATAAAAGATATTAACCCTGCTGCACCAATTCATATCCTAGTAATTCCAAAAGGAGCTTTTATTGATTTTGCTGATTTTGTTACGAACTCTTCTCCTGAAGATATTGCATATTATTTCAAAACAATTGAAAAAATTGCAAAAGACAACGGAGCTAAAGATTACAGGTTAGTTAGCAATAAGGGTGAAACTGCTGGCCAGTCTGTATTCCATTTTCATACCCACATTCTTAGTGGTTCAAATAATAACAATCTAATAGATAAAAATTTATGAGTAAAAAATATGTAGTCGCGGTAATTGGAGCGACTGGCAATGTCGGTAGAGAAGTTTTAAACAGCTTATCGTCTAGAAATTTTCCAGCAAAAGAAATGTTTGCAGCTGCGTCTTCAAACTCAGTTGGAAAAGAAGTTAGCTTTGGTGATGAAACACTAAAAGTAATGCAAATGAATGAACTTGACTTTAGTAAAATTGATATTGCATTTTTCTGCGCAGGTTCTGCAGTATCTGAAAAACATGCAAAAGAAGCTGCTCAAAGCGGGTGTACCGTTATTGATAAATCATCTTTCTTTAGATTGGATAAGGAAGTGCCGCTTATTGTACCTGAAGCCAATATAAATACTTTAAAAGATTTTAAATCAGGAATAATCTCTAATCCAAATTGTTGTACTATTCCTCTTGCTGTAGCATTAAAACCTCTGGATAATGCTGCAAAGATTAAAAGAGTCGTTATCTCAACATACCAATCAGTTTCTGGCGCAGGTAAAGCTGCCATGGATGAGCTCTATAATCAAACTAAAGCAAAATTTATTTTTGAGCATCTTAATCCTGAAGTTTTCCCTGAACAAATTGCCTTCAATTTATTTCCTCATGTTGGAGATTTTAGAGAAGATGGGTATACCGAAGAGGAACATAAGATCGAAGAAGAACTTAAAAAAATTATAGGAAAACATGCAAACCCAACTGTAACCTGTGTTAGAGTGCCTGTTTTTGTATCTCATTCTATGTCCGTGAATATTGAGTTTGAAAAAAATATTAATGCACAAGAAGCAGAAGAAATTCTCGAAGATGCTGATAGCGTTATCACTTATAACATCAAAAATGAGATGAAATACGCAACACCAATTGATGCAGTTGAAAATGATGAAGTTTTTATTTCAAGAATCAGAGATGATAAATCTAGGAAAAATTCAGTAAATCTATGGATATGCTCTGATAATTTAAGAAAGGGAGCCGCTCTTAATGCTGTACAAATAGCGGAAAAAATTATCACCTAATCACAACAAAATACATACCCATATATTATATTTGAGTTGTTATTGAATTATTACATACAAAACTCCCAATAGAAATGATACTATTATATCTAAGGATGTTTGGTAATTAATTTCATTGCAACAAATTTATTAATATAAATTAATTTTTGTTGCAATGATGGAGAGGCATATGTACAATAAAATCCACAATAACAAGTTTTTACTAACGATTATCAGCAGCTAGAAACAAAAGATATATTAATTTATCAATTTTTAAAGCACATATAGAACTAATATGCAAAAGAAATTTAACCAAGTTGAAGATGAACTAAATCCACTAAAATTAGCACTAGAAAAATGTAAAGCAGCCTTCAAAATTGTTTTTGTATTTGCATTTGTAATCAATTTATTGATGTTAGTGACTCCACTCTACTCATTGCAAGTTCTTGATAGAGTGATAGGTAGTGGAAATTTAAATACACTGTTACTACTTTCTCTTATAATTGCTTTTGTATACTTTGTTCACATGCTAATGCAAATAGCTAGATCATTTACATTGATTAAAGTTGGTGAGTGGCTTGATAATAATCTTTCACCTATTATATTTGGTCATTCAATATCCGCGTCAGCAACAAAGATAAATCCCGCATCAAGTCAGATGCTAAGAGACTTCCAAACATTAAAAACATTCCTAACAAGCACAGGAATTAACACAGTATTTGATGCTCCATGGAGTATTGTTTATATAATTGTTCTATTTCTTATACATCCATATATAGGTTTCATTACAATTGCAGGCGCTGTTATTATTGTATCTCTTGCTTTTTTCAATGCAATTGCCACTAATAAGACTCTTGGAGAGGCTACTGAATTTTCTATTAAAGGCATGGGGCAAGCAGATATTGCAAACAGAAATGCTGAAGCTGTTGAAGCGATGGGTATGATTCGAAGTGTTAAGAAAAATTGGGCAAAGTTCAATGAAGCTTCTCTTGCAAAACAGTCAGTAGCTAGTTATAGAAACGGCATATTATCAAATATCTCAGGTTTTGTAAGAAACATAATGCAAATGGCAGTAACTGGAACTGGTGCATATGTTGTTGTAACAACAAGTGGCCAGGATATGACAACTGGTGGCATGATCGCAAGCTCAATAATCGTAGGTCGCGCGCTTGCACCTTTTGGTAATGCAATTGGTATGTGGAAAAGCATTAGTGGCGCAATGAAAGCATATAAAACTATTAATGAATCTTTTGGTAAACATCATGAAAGAGATCAGGCAATGCCTATCCCTCATGTAGATGGACACTTAACGGTTGAAAATGTATATTATGCTGCGCCAACTCCACAAGGCATGCCACAACCACCTATGCCAAATCATATTCTTAAAGGTGTCTCATTTGCCTTGCAACCAGGAGAGGTTTTAGCAGTAATTGGCCCAAGTGCAGCTGGTAAATCAACCCTAGCTAAATTGATTGTTGGGGTATGGAAAGCATCATCAGGAGCCCTTAGACTAGATGGAGGCGATGTCTTCACTTGGAACAGGGAAAATTTTGGTGAGCATGTTGGCTACTTACCACAAGGTATTGAACTATTCAGCGGAACTATCAAACAAAATATTGCAAGAATGCAAGATAAAGTAGATCCAGAATTAGTAATAGAAACTGCAAAAATGTGCGGTGCTCATGAAATGATCCTTAGATTACCTAATGGATACGATACAGACATCGGTCAAGGAGGAGCTAATCTTTCTGGGGGACAAAAACAAAGAGTTGCTCTTGCTCGTGCTTTCTATGGTAATCCTAAATTAGTAGTTCTAGATGAACCTAATGCTAACCTTGATGAAGCTGGAGAAGAAGCACTAGCAACCGCTCTACAAGAAGCCAAGAAAAAGAATATATCTGTAATTGTTATATCTCACAGGCCATCTGTACTTTCAGCTGTTGATAAAGTAATGGTCATACAAGATGGAGCAGTTGCAAGCTTTGGTACAAGGAAAGAAATTGAAGGACGTATCAAAATGCTGAAAAATGGCACAATTCACATTAACGAATAAACATAGAAAATAAAATGCCTAATAAAAAAGATAAACTATCGTTAGAAAAATTAAAGCAGCTTGAAGAGTTGCAAAAAATGATGATAAAACAAACTGGTGACAAAAAAAATGCACCAGGTAAGTTGCCTCAAGGTATACCAGCAGGACTACCCGGCATGGCAAAAAAACCTAGTATTTTTACACCTAAAGGTCTTTTAATTGCAATCTTACAAGGAATGCAAAATAGCGTTAAGTTCATTGATTACTTTATTGATTTTGTTATAAGAAAAGATAGCTCAAAAACTAATGATGTCGTAAAAGCATCTAGATCTCCAGTTATGTTTGGGACATTTGTTATAGTATTCTTCGTTATCTTTGGGCTCTTATGGGCATCAACAGCTCCACTTGACAGCGCAGCGTACGCTCTAGGTACAGTTGTTAGTAATACAAAAAAGAAGAGTATCAATCATCCTGAAGGGGGCATAATAAAGGATATTTATGTTAAGCTTGGTGATAAAGTCCATGAGGGAGATAAATTACTTGAATTTGATGAAACACGCATAAAGGCTGAATATGAAAGCATGCTGAGTCAATATAGAACACTTGTTGCCACAGAAAAGAGATTACTTGCTGAAATTAATGGTGATGATGAGGTCATATATCCAGAATTTATAACAAAAAATAGGTCTGTTCCATATGTTGCTAAAATTATTGAAACACAAAATAATCTTTTTAGATCAAAAAACGACCTTAAAACTTCTGAGAAGCAATCTTCTAGAGAGAAAATAAAACAACTACATAAACAAATAGAAGGACAAAGGGCAAAAATTGAAGCGGTCCAAAAAACAATTGAGGTAACAAAAGATCGCCTTGATGCAACTAAAAAGCTTTATGATAAAGGCTTTGCCCAAAAATCTGTGCTATTAGAACTTGAAGCAAAACTAGCAAATGCTACAGGAGATACAGCAATAACTGAAACTGAGATTGCTAGGCTAGAGCAGGAAATAACGCGCACAGAAATCGAGCTGATTAATCTTGACAGTAAATATTCTGCAAACGCATTAAATGAATTAAAAGAGACTCAGGTAAATCTTACTCAAGCTAGAGAAAAACTTTTTTCGTACGAAGATTCGTTAAAAAGAGTTATTATAAGATCACCTGTTGATGGTACTATAAATAATTTAAATTACTTCACAATTGGCAGTTCAATACCTCCACAACAGCCTATTCTAGAAGTCTCACCAGCAGATGACAAACTAATCATTGAAGCAAAAATTGAACCGAAAAATATTGATTCTATACAAATTGGTCTTGAATCAAAAATTCGCTTTAGTGCATTTAAATCGCGTACAACGCCTCTATTTACAGGCACAGTGATTTCACTATCACCTGACATTATCATACCAACTCAAGCACACCCGCAAGATCCAACAGCAGGAGGCTATTACTTAGCACAAATTGAGCTTAATATGCAAGAATTTGCTGAAATTGCAGATACCAGAAAACTAACTCTTCACCCAGGGATGCAGGCTGAAGTTCAGATTATAACTGGAACTAGAACATTATTGAGATACCTATTAGATCCAGTAATTGACGCAATGTTCAAAGGATTTAAGGAAAAATAATTTTATATAATACTGAGTTATGTTATTGAGAAAAACTATATAAAAACTACTACTTATCTTATAGTAATATCATTTCACGTTTTGAATTATATATATATACGCAAGCCCTGCCGAATCCTGTAAAATGCAGATATATAATTTGAAATGGGAAATGGTATAAGTTAACATATAATTAAATCCAACAATAGACATTTATGTTTCAAGAATTATTTAACCTGACAGGTAAAACCGCTTTAGTTACAGGCGCATCAAGTGGACTTGGACGTGCTATAGCAATTGCATATGCTAAATCTGGCGCAAAGGTAATAGCACTTGGTCGATCTCAACAAAGACTTGACGAACTCACTAAAGAATCCGATCAATTTCTGCTCAAAAATATAGATATAACTGATAAAAAAGCAGTTAAGATCTTGATGGAAGACATTGAATCACAAAATATCAAAATAGATATCTTAGTAAATAGCGCTGGGATTGGAAAACTAAGTCCAATCTTTGAAGATGAAAATAATCAAATTCTAGAAAAAACATACGAAATTAATGTACAAGCTCTATGGAATATGACTTCTATTATAGCTAAGCATATGAAAAATCATAAAATTGCTGGTAGTATAATCAATATTGCTAGTATAAATGGTGAAAATTGTTTGAGACCTGAACTTGCCATATATGCATCATCAAAAGCAGCTGTTATACAGATGACAAAGGCCTTAGTTGGTGAACTATCACCCTATAACATACGAATTAATACTATTTCTCCTGGATTATTTCATACTCCACTTACTGACTATAAACTTAGTAATGCTGAACTCAAAGCACAACAAGCAAAGATTATCCCGCTTGGCTTTGTACCAGATCCAATGGAAATTGCAGGTTCTGCTCTTTTCCTTGCTTCCAATAACGCTTCAAAATATGTTACTGGGTCATGTGTTACAATTGACGGCGGTAATTCTTGGGGTGGATAAATTTTAGAGCGTCGTATAATGTAATGCACCAGTATTAGTATTTAGTTTTTATCAAACTGAACATTTAGATAAATAATTAAGGTCTATAGTAGGTAAGATACATCTAATGCAAGTTTAAAGTAGATGCCTATGATAAATAAAAAAATCTATTGACTAGACTGGTAAGAAAGTATATAAATTCCTTGCAACATGAAATGGGGATGTAGCTCAGGGGTAGAGCGTCTGCTTTGCAAGCAGAATGTCGTGGGTTCGATTCCCTCCATCTCCACCATTTCAAATTCTTGATTTGTTATTTTGATTCCGCAGTAAATATAAGCTTTCTGTATAAACTTAAAATATCATGTTAAGTTTATACTACGTAATACGTCCTTATTACATAAATTTTTTTAAAGCAAACATATACTAGAATGTTGGACTGCCGCGCTAACTCTAGCGGTGACTATAATATTTCCACAACTATGTTGGTAATATCTAAGTGTTGCTCCACAACCTTATAATATATTAAACTACAACTCAACTATGTCGTAACGAGCGAAACTTGGCTATCTATAATGCTGAAGCGTATATCTAAAACTTAAAACTGGTAGATTGCTTCGTCACTTCGTTCCCCTCAGATACATATAATTTTATTATCTATGTAAAACAAAGTAGAATATTACTCATTCCAAAGCTTAATAACAGACATTCACCTCAAACTATTTAGTAATTCTCATTAAAAACTTTACCATCTTTTGCATGAATGGACCGAATATTTTGTCTTTAAAATACTCTCCAGCCACTCTTTTACTAATCTCTGACATTGTCGGATATGGAGCAATAAGACCAGCTATGGCAGATATTTTGAGGTTATTTTGAATTGCCAGAGCCCAAGGAAGGATTAGCTCCCCTGCTCCACTACCCATAATTGTTGCTCCATAAACATTGCCACTCGGAGAAACTAGAACTTTTATCATTCCGTTTGTTTTGTGCTCTGCCTGAGCTCTATCATTTTCAGATAAATCCATTGAGAAGATTTTGTGATCCATAGATTGCTCTTCTAATTCGCTTTGAGTAAAACCAACATGAGCAATTTCAGGATCAGTATATGTGACCCATGGTATTTGTATTGTTTTGATAGTTGATCTTAATCTAAAAATAGAGTTACGAATTGCAAGACCAGCATGATAAGCAGCTACATGAGTAAATTGATACCCGCCAATACAATCACCAATGGCAAACACTCTTTTATTTGATGTTTTAAGAAAGCGATCAACTGCAATGCCACGCACAGTATATTCTATATTTGCAGAATCTAAATTTAGGCTATCTAGATTCGCTCTTCTTCCAGCCGCAATAAGCAAATGGCTAGCCTTTATAATGTGCTTTTTATTTTTATGCTTAAAATGGATTTCAGCACCTCTACCAGATTTCTTTATCTCATTGATCTGGACGCTTTCTTTAAGATCTAGTCCTTCGTTAGTAAGAGTGGACTTAAGTCGATCAACAATTTCTTTATCATCCTTTGGTAGTGCAGAAAATGCTTCCAAAACCGTAACTTTACTTCCAAAACGTAAGAAAGATTGGGCAAGTTCTATTCCAATTGGTCCACCACCAATAATCACTAATTCCTTTGGCAATGTTTTTAGATCAAATATAGTTTCGTTTGTATAATATTTTACATCATTAATTCCCTTTATATCCGGAACAAATGGACTACTTCCTGTTGAAACAATAAATCTTTTTGCTCGAATTTTTTGCTTTCCAGCTTGAACTGTATCTGAATCTAAAAATTTTGCCTCAGACTTAATAACATGCACGCCAAGCTTTTCAAAACGCTCAACTGAATCATTCGGCGCTATTTTCTTAATAGTATCTTTTACATGTTTTTGAACTTTCTTAAAATCAACCTTAGCAGATGAACATGACCAACCAAACTTGCTTGATTTTTGTATTTCATGATAAGATTTTGCTGCTGCGATAAGTGCCTTAGATGGCACGCACCCGTAATTTAGACAATCACCTCCCATCTCTGAACGCTCTATTAAAATGACAGTCGCTCCCATTTGAACAACACCAGCTGCAAATGACAAGCCACCAGATCCAGCTCCAATAACGCAAAAATCTGGTGATAAAAAATCATCATTACTAGATGATTTATTAGAAATTTTTGACATAAAATATCCTTTTGGAATACTCATAATACGAATCTAGAGCAGACAAACATGTATTCTCTTCCAAATCCGCAAATATTTGTAATGAACCTAAACAATGGCTCTTGAAATATTAATTGGTCTACGAACACACGGAGTAATAGCTCCAGAAGAATCAGAATCTATAGAAACACACGGGCTTTTTATCTCATAAGGCGCTGAGGGTGTACAAGATAATATAGATATAGCACTTAAAGCAACTATAAAAATATTTAATAGTGATTTCATAATAACTAATTTATAAATTACATATACTAACTAATATGTTAACCAAACTCATGCTTCTAGCTCAAGAATTTCTATAAGAACTCTACTATATGGCTTTAAAAATAAACTATATCCTTAACTTTTGTTGCATATATACATAACTAGTAGAAACAACTACCATTATTGGTAATCATGCCCAGTTGCAACAGATAATAGTTTTGTAGGTTAAACATCTCCGTAGATTCAAAAATATATATAATTTTCACTCAGAAGTTATACAATAATATAAGTGTAATTTCTCTTAAAGCATTTAAAGAATGGAACCATTATATAAATCATTAAAAGAATACATAGAAACCGGTGAATATTTCACCGATGCAAAACATTGGTATAAATATAAATATATCCACCCATTCTCACAAAGATCTTTTATTTTTATATTAAGTGTCATTATTTGCGCACTATTTATTGGAGTAGTAATTAATATAGACTCGCTCTTTCCATCCGTTATCCAGGTAAAATATTCTATTAGTGCTACAACTTCTGCTAATAAAACAGCTCAAATAATTAGGGCTAATCAAATAAAAAATGATCCACAAAGTTCTGTAACGGATATTTTGATAAAAAATTATGTTTTAAGCAGAGAAAAATATAGCTATTCTGATTTAAAGAAGCAGTTTATTTTTGTAAAAAATAATTCAACTCGTATTGTCTTTAGAAGATTCTATAACTTTATGAATATAGATAACCCTTCATCACCAGTTTTGAAATACCAAAAAAATACAAAAAGATCTGCAAAAATTATATCAACTTCATACCCTGGAAAAACAAAAGCAATTGTAAAATTTAATTCTATTGTACAAAATTCTGCAGGAGAAATTGCCGAGGATATAGTCTGGCAAGCCACAATTGACTATGAAATTGATAAAATTAATCCAAATTTACCGTCTGGTTCACGATTTAACTTCACAGTAACGGATTATCAGTTAAAACTAATAAAAGATAGAAGCCAAAAATAAAAATATGCAAAAGTTCATAACATTCGTAATATTACTATTTGTCGCTCAGTCAGCTTATGCTATTCGTGAGTCCAGACCAACTCCAATTGATAGCAGAATAAGAGTAATGGTTTATAACCCAAACGATGTATTCAAATTTACTGGGTATTATGGCTATCAAGCAAGTATTGAACTTGCTAAGAACGAACAAGTAGTAAGTATATCTATGGGTGATACAACATCCTGGCAGATTGTTCCCGCTGGTAACAGAATTTTCATTAAGCCAATGGAACAAGATGCAACTACTAATATGACACTTATAACAAATAAGCGTACATATTTCTTTGAATTATATGCAGAAGAAACACTAGATATCAGAGATCCAGGAATGGTCTTTAATGTTAAATTCTTGTATCCTGACGAGGAAGAAGAAGACAGTATTCGTACTTTTGCATCTTCGGGAGGAATGAGCAGTTCTGGGCCTGATATGTCTCACCCTGAAAAGCTAAATTTTAATTACTCAATAAGTGGACACGAAGAAATCGCACCAATTAAAATATTTGATGATGGTGAATTTACCTACCTACAATTCAGGGATAAAAACAATGAAATACCAGCAATTTTTGCTGTTGATGAGGAACTCAGAGAATCTATGGTGAACTTTAGATTAGACCCCAATAATAGCAATCGTGTGATTATTGAACAAGTTTTCCCTAAACTAACACTCAGAGCTGGAAAGAAAATAGTTTGTGTGTTTAACGAAGCGTTTAAACCATACTAAACTTAATTTCTATTTTGAAAAAACTTCAGAAATACTTACCATTAATAATTTTGATATCCGTAGGCTTCGCAATATGGCTCACTGGAATATATAAGTATATTAGCCTAGAAACCTTAAAAGAGCATCAGTACTTCTTGAAAGATTATGTTAAAAATAATCTCATTTCTGCGGCACTAATATATTCATCTCTATATTATGTTATTGTAAGTCTTTCGATTCCAGCTGCAACTATTATGACACTTACTGGAGGGTTTCTATTTGGTCAAGCAGTGGGCACTCTATGTGTTGTACTGTCCGCAAGCTTTGGCGCCTGCAGCATTTTTCTTAGCACCAAATTTGCTACAAAAAATTCAAGCAAAAAAGAACATGGTTCATGGGTACAGAAAATGAAAGCTGGTTTTCAAGACAATGCTTTTTCCTATATGCTAACTCTACGACTAATTCCAATCTTCCCTTTTGTTATTGTTAATATTGTCGCAGGTATCTTGCAAATAAGACTTAAAACTTTCTTCTTTGGAACATTAATCGGAATAATACCTGGCAGCTATGTATATGTATCTGTTGGTGTTGCAATGCAAACTTTATTAAACAAAGATAATTTTACACCCGAGAGCCTGCTGAGCCACGATATAATAGTTGCACTCACTGGACTGGGAATATTAGCATTACTACCCATTATCTATAAGATCATAAAAAAAAGAACTAAGAAAAAGTTGTAGTAATGGCTTCACTCGTAATAAGTATAGTAACGTTGTAGACTAATATTTCAGCACATTACGATCAAAGTATCTTATTGCCGCATCAATTTGTTCCTCACGTGTAACTAAATCAACGTAATAGCGAGCGAAGCGCGGCTATCATAGACAGGATTACAAATATAACGCTCATTTATAGATTGCCGCATCGCTACGCTTCTCGCAATGACAAGCACTTAACAAGCCGATAAACTCTATACGTCATAGTGAACGAAGCGTGGCTATCCAGCATATCAAGCCTTACATACTTAGAACACTAGACACTAAGATATTTCCTCATCAGTTTGCTCCTTGTAGGTAACTAAATCACTCGTTATACCTTTATTAAACTCGTAATTACATTGTCATCTACATTAGAACAATCACTTATTCTTCAGCTCGAAATCAAGCAACCATTTCTTACGATGCAGCCCTCCCCCATATCCACCAAGATTACCATCACTATTGATAATACGGTGGCATGGAATAATTATTGCCAATTGATTTGATCCATTAGCATTTGCAACAGCTCTAAATGCTGATGCTTTTCCAACGATGCCAGCTTGTTCCTTATACGATCTAGTAGTTCCATAGGGAATTTTCATTAATGCTTCCCAAGCTTTTTTCTGAAAATCAGTCCCAGAAATATAGATTGGTGTCTTAAAAATTTTTAGCTTGCCTGCAAAATATAATTCTATCTCTTGCTTGATTGATTGTATTGGACCAGGAGTACCAGGCAATATAATGGATTTTGTCTTAGAACGCATACGTTCAATCTCGCGCTCCAAACCTTTACGCTGAACAAACTCTAGTAAATATAAACACTCTTTATCAGCTACAGCAAGCATTGGGCCAAGAGGAGTATCAATCCAAGAAGCATATAAAATACTTTTATGATTTTTGCGATTAATTGGCGCTGATCCCATAATTTTAGAGAATGCATCTCTAAAGCCGCTGCTAGATTCATACCCAGCTGTAAGCTGAGCTTCAATTATAGGCTCACCGGTACGAATATGCTTCATAGCAAGACCAAGACGCCTTGCTCTAGCATATTCAATAAAGGTCATGCCAAATCTACTTTTAAAATGACGACGAGCTGTAGATGCATCTATAGATAATTTTTCCAAATCAGAATTTTTCCATCTTTTTTCTGGTCTAGATTCAACCATATCTACCAGCTTTGTAACTAATTCTGATACTTGATTGGGATGAGAAAGAGGTTTGCATCGCATACATGGTCTATATGATGCAAGCAGTGCTTCTTGGGCAGATGCATAAAATTCACAGTTAGCAAATTTAGGTTTCCTTGCCGGGCAAGTTGGCCTACAAAATACTCCTGTAGATCTTACCCCTACATAAAATATTCCTTCATATTCAGTATTTTTTGTAAGCAAAGCTTGGTAATATTCTTGTTGTTTTTTTTCTGTAAGCATTATTCACTTTATTATGATTATTCTAAATCAATAATAATCATTCTCGAGAAACATGCAGCCGAAAATCAAGCATTGATTTTATTTTTTATACTATAGTCATTTAACTTGAATTTGACACTAGATACGAGAAGACTCTCTTTATATTAGTAGGTAAACAATAATCCACAAGGCTTAATAAGTTTCTATACCTTCGCAAAATCATACCATGTAGCATATACCCTGCCTGCAGTAGTAAGCCAGCATAATATGCCATATACTACACATATTTCAGCAAATATATTTGGTATGACACACATCAAAATTAAAACAAAAGCGGTTTCTGTACCCTCGCAAATACCACCGAGATAGTAAAATGATTTCTTACCTCTCTTTAAAGTACTTACGTCATTTTTTGCTGCAATAATTGCATATGCAAGAAATGAGGTAATTGGACCTATAAAGCTAAAAATCAAAAATGCTGCATATAATGCAACTGATGTATCACGCATTGCAAAGGCAAATACAATACCAGAATATATAATAAAATCTGATACAATGTCTAAAAACCCGCCAAAATCAGAGAGCTTCGATGCTCTAGCTACTGCACCGTCTAAACCATCGGATAAGCGATTCAAACATAAAAAAAAGAGAGCATAATTTAAATAGTCATTGGCAATAAGTGCTATTGACAAAATTCCACAGAAAAAACCAAAGATAGTAACTGAATTTGCAGTAATTCCAACCATTCCTAACTTCTTACCAACTGCATCTAAAGGCTTGTTTATTACCCTTCTAACTCTTGAGTCCAACATGCACCACCTTCTAAAGAATTATGAATTTTAATTGCTTGCACATTTTGTAGTTGAATACTCAAAATGCAAAGCTTTTCCATCAAATACTCTAGCATAAGAATGGTGAAGAGCAGATGCTACTTCTGCAAAACCTGTTAGAATCAATTTAAGTTTACCTTCATATGTTGCAACATCACCAACAGCATAAATACCTGGTATATTTGTTTCATAATGAGGTTGATTAGCAATTATATGATGCCCTTTTATATCAAGTCCAAACTCCAGCAACGGACCTAAATTTTGTGCCAAACCAAAAAACGGTAACAAAATATCTGCATCAATTGGCTTTTTATTACCATCTAGATCTGATACGATTACCTGCTCTAGCGCTCCATTTTTACCTTTTAACTCAGATAGCTGAAAATTAGTTACAAGATTTATTTTCCCAGCATCAGCTAATTCATGCATTTTCTTTATACTTGCAGGTGCTGCTCTAAATTTTATACGTCTGTGAACTACTGTCACATCGGCAATTGAAGATAATGATAGCGCCCAATCAACTGCTGAATCACCACCCCCAGCTATAACTATTTTCTTACCTGCAAACTTATCCCTTTTAGATACTAAATAGAAGACTGATTTACCTTCATATGATTCTATATGTTTAAGAGGTGGACGATTTGGTCCAAAACACCCTGCTCCAGCTGCAATTAATACAGTTTTAGCTTTTATAATATCTCCAGAAGACGTACTTAACATAAACTGATTTTCTTCTTTCTCAAGAGCCGTAACTTGTCTTGAAAGAAGATATTGTGGATCATACGCAGATGCTTGCTTGACAAGATTATCAACTAATTCTTGAGCTAATATATCTGGATATGCCGGAATATCGTATATTGGCTTTTCTGGATATAATGCACTACACTGCCCTCCAGCAACATCTAGAGCATCTATAATACATGATTTCATGCCAAGCATTCCAGCTTGAAAAGCGCTAAAAATCCCTATAGGCCCACCACCAATAATAGCTACATCAGTTTGCATAGTTATATCCAATATTATTCATACGAGCAAATATAGTAAAAGAATTAGAAATAAGCAATATTTCTTTCGCTAATGTTTGTATGCTATTTCTTAGAATTCAATGTATAAAATTTTTGAGAATTAATTTTTTTTGCTTCTAACCAAGAGATTTGAATGAGATTTCATGTACAGATGATTTTGTCATTGCGAGAAGTGAAGCAAACTAGCAGTCTGAGCATTATATTTGTAGTACATTTCTGGATAGCCGCGCTTCGCTCGCTATGACGTATAGATTTTATTACTTGATAGGTGCTTGTCATTGCGAGAAGCGAAGCGACGCGGTAATCTATAGATGAGCGTTATATTTATAATCCTTGCTATGGATAGACGCGCTTCGCTCGCTATGACGTATTAATTTTGTTAGTTATTAAGGATTCAGCAATCTATTAACTTGATATATCGAAACACAGTATAACCTGGTATCCATTTATGAAGGGTTTTGATTTATACCTCTACTCACACAAATACCAAGTTAAATAAATCTAAACTTACTTTACCATCTCTAAATCATTATTAGACACATTTTCTTCTTGCAGAAGACCGCCATGATTTTCTTCGTAATCTTTTAGCATATATCCACGTCCCCACACGGTTTCTATGTAGTTAGTGCCACCAGAAGCTTTAGCAAGTTTCTTACGTAGCTTACAAACAAACACATCAATGATTTTAATTTCTGGCTCATCCATGCTGCTATATAGGTGATTCAAGAACATTTCCTTTGTAAGAACAGTGCCTTTACGCATAGCGAGTAGCTCTAGAATAGCATATTCTTTATTTGTAAGATGAACCTGCACGCCATCAACTTCAACAATTCTTGTATCAAGATTAATTGCAACTTTATCAAATCTCACAACCGATTCAGAATGTCCTTTTGAACGACGAACTATTGCTTGAATTCTAGCAACTAATTCACCTCTATTAAATGGCTTAGTTAGATAATCATCTGCACCAAAACCAAGTCCCTTTATTTTCTGATCAACTGAAGAAAGACCGGATAAAATTAATATTGGTGTTTTAACTTTTGCTGAACGCAAACGCAGTAACACTTCATATCCATCAATATCTGGAAGCATTAAATCAAGCAAAATTATGTCATAATCATATATTTTACCTATTTCAATACCATCTACACCAACTTCTGCTGTATCACAAATTATACCCTCAGCCGCTAACGCTAACTCAATTGATCTTGCTGTTGAAGAATCATCTTCGATTAGTAATACTCTCATTTTTTATCTATCTCCTTAACAGATTTTTACTTTTTACGATAATCTCATTATATTCATTAAAAATCAAGTGATTTTTACACTTTTATTAATATTTTAGATGATAAGTAATTTTACTAAGTCTTATAAGCTAATTTTACCACCTATAATAGTAATTGTTCCTTTACTTTTATCCTGAATATTATTCTTTATATCAAACCCTTTAGTTTTATAATATGTCACCTGCGCATACGCCTTAATGCCATTTGTAATTAAATAATCAAATCCTAGGCTTGATGCATCAAGTTTATTCTTTTTATTATCGCTATGAAAATGATTTAGACTTGCAGCGCATTTCTTATTTAAAAAACTATACTTTATCCCAGCAGAATAAATACTAGTATTCTTCCCTCTAGTATCTACTGTCGAATTTGTTAGGCTTTTATTATAGTTCATATAAGATCCCGCAATACTTACTTGGTTATAAGTAATTTCACCACCGATATTATATGTATTTAAATCTTTAAACTTTAGATCTGATTTTGAATCATCAGATTTTTTAAAGGCAATAGGTTTACCTCTTTCACCAACAAAAGCTATTTTAGCAGATAATTCTTCATTAAATTTACCTTCATAAGTAGCTCCATATGAAACGCCATCTTTAATAGCAAATTTAAAATCAGATCCTCCAACTGGAGTATGTAGATTATTTTGATCTATACCAGAATGTCCAGCATTTGATGTGTCGGGTACATATGAAATACCAACTTGAAATTTGTGATCATCATTACCAAATTTAGGAGTAAAGTATGTTACTTTACGCGAATAATCTGTTAAACGACTAGTTCTAGATTTTGAATCTAAAAAACTACAAAAATTAGTAACATATGCAACAGTAGAATTGCTTCCAACTTTTGGTGAAGAAATAATAAATGAGTCCCAACCATTGCCTGTCGCACAAGATGACTTATACCCTGTGATTTTCATCTTTTTTCCAGCACTCTTGTCTGATCCCAGTTCGAACTTACCAAAATCTGACTCAATATATATACCAAGAGGCGCCCCTCTATCATTTCTTGTAGTTTGTTCTATACCAATTTTGGCACCATATTTCATGCCATTATCAGCAATTAATTGATAATCTACTAAAAAATTTCCAGAAGAATAAAAGCCATATTTTTTCTGATGAGTAGAAAGCTTTTGCTGCGAAGAATCTCCATTATTATTATAGTGAATTCCCTGCACTTGAACAACTGCACCAAGATTTACAACATTCTCAGCTGCAATAGCACCAGAGAAACTTAAACAAAATGCACTTGCACTTGCTAGTAATATATTTCTAATTTTCTTTTGATTTGTCATGCTCTGCTGCCTCCATCATTTTTTTACTATATAGAACGCCAAAGTCCACTGGATCAATCATTAATGGCTGAAATCCACCATCTTGAGTTACATCTGCAATAATTTTTCTTGCATAAGGAAAAATAATAGCTGGACAATGCACAGCTAAAAGCATTTGCATCTGATCTTCTGGAATATTTATTAAGTTAAACACACCTGCATATTTTAAATCGACGATAAATAATGTAGTTTTCTCGCTTACTGCTTTTGCATTGATTGAAATCTCTACTTCAAAATAATCCTCCTCAGGCATTTTTTGAATATTCAAATCAAGAGCTAAATCTATTTGCGGTGTACCAGTTAAATTTGCTAACGTTGCTGGAGCACCAGGATTTTCAAATGAGAAGTCTTTTATATATTGTGCATTTACTGCAATATGTGGTGTTGTTGGATTTTCTGACGATTCTTTTTCCATGATTTTTCCTAAAAATTAAAAATATTTTTTATGTTTTTGGCAGTGTTACGCCTGTTTGTTTCATATATTTACCAGCCCTATCAGCATAAGAAGTATCACATCTTTCATTTCCTTCAAAAAATAAAAACTGACACGCACCCTCACCAGCATAAATTTTTGCAGGAAGTGGTGTTGTGTTAGAAAACTCAAGAGTTACGTGCCCTTCCCACCCAGGTTCCAATGGTGTGACGTTAACTATTATTCCACATCTAGCATATGTAGATTTTCCTACGCAGATTACAAGCACATCTTCAGGAATTTTGAAATACTCAACCGTTCTAGCTAATGCAAAACTGTTTGGTGGTATAATACAAACATCCGTCTCCTTCTGAACTAAACTCTCACTGTCAAAGTTTTTTGGATCTACTATTGCAGTATTGATATTCGTAAAAATTTTAAATTCGTTTGCCACTCTTGCATCATAACCATATGAAGAAACGCCATACGAAATTATTCTCTCCGACTCGGAATTTTTCACCTGCTTTTCAACAAATGGAGAAATCATCCCATGATTCAAAGATTTATCTTTTATCCATTTATCGGACATTATTGACATATGTAAACGAGCTCTTTCTTATTAGTCTTAAAGTACGCGCATAAAAGTAGCACTAATTTTTGTTAGCAGCAGTCTAGTTTAAAAAATGAAAATTTCAACCCAATATATTCAAAGGTTAATTTTACAGATAATTATGTTTATCTAGAAAACAAAACTGCGATATAAATAACACGCTTTTTTTTAACCAATGTATTTTTTATCAACACTAAAACTAGCAATTTGACTATTGAAGATGCAGATGTTAGCTTATCTGCTAAATTTTTAGCATTTTAATTTGATAAATTATTACTTACAAAATGTTGAAATTTTTTGCAAATTGAAAAATGTAAGTGCATACTCATAAGCAAAAAATCTGCATATATATATGTGCTAAAAAAATTATATTATAATTTTATTTGAGTAGTTAGGACTATGAAAAATCTAAAAAAACTATTATTAGTAACGGCAAGTACAGTTGCTATAAGCGTTTCTGCAATTGCTTCAGATTCAAATGTTTCATCAGCGAAGATGCCTGTTGTTTCTGATCTAGAGGTGAAGTTAACTGGTTTTGCACATTTTCAAGCAGGACATAGAACTCAAAGTAAACTTAAAGGTTCTGAGAAAAATGTTTCACAAAATAGAAGGACGTTCGCACTCTACAATGATGCAGCAATGCTTGCAGAGATTTCAAACAAAGCAAATGACATAACATATGGTGGTAAGATTGTTTTGGTTCCTACTGCAAAAAGGAAAGGATCACCTAGCTACAATGGATCACACATCTTCCTTGAAAGTGATTTCGGTAAAATTGAAGTGGGCTCCCCTATCTCCTCAGCATCAAATATGATGATAGATGGTGGTACAATTGCTGCTGCTACATTTGATGATTGGGGCAGATATGCAGAATTTTCACCTGCAAGCTTAATGAAGGAAGGCTCAAAAGCAACACCTACTTTTACAACTTTTGCTGAATTCTTCTTGGATAGCAAACTTACAACATCACTTGATACAAGGTCTTACAGTTCAGAACCTGCTAGAAGTGTATCTTTCTATACGCCAAAATTTGATTTTAGTGATTCTACAAAGGTACAAGCTGGTGTAACGTATACTCCCGACTCAAGTAATACAGGCGCCGATAATCCAGGCACTAATTCCAGCGGTGTGGATAAGCGCAAAGTAGAAATAGCTGCTACAGCAACTACTCCAGCTATTAATAGATTTGAAATTGACAGAACAGTAAAAGATGCGGTTTCTGCTGGTATTACTCTTGAGCAGAATTTTGCTGATGGAGTGGATTTTAAACTAGCGCTAACAGGTGAATATGGTAAAGCTGCAGGTAAGGCAAAACAATTTACTAATAAAGACGATACGACCCCAGCAGATGAGTTTAAACTAAGCAACTTGAGAACTTACAACATTGGCGCAATCCTAACTGTTGGCAATTTCTCATATGGCGGTTCATTTGGTTCGTTAGGTAAAAGTTTAACTACCCCTGAATTTCATAAAGCTGGACGTAAAACAGATTATTACACAGGGACAGTAGCATATAAGCAAGGGCCTTTTGCAGCATCGGTTTCATACTTCAAGTCTAATCAGTTTAAAAACACTGTAGATGCAGTTTCAATTGGAACACACTACTTACTAGCTCCTGGCTTTAAACCATATGCTGAAATTTCAGGATTTAGCTTAAAAGGCAGACCTGAATTTCATCCAGAGATTTCCAAGAAGAAAACTCGTGGTACAGTTGCTCTAATTGGTGCTAAACTAAGTCTATAATTTAATATAATTAATTCATCTAAAGCCGGTATAAGACTTGTTCTTACACCGGCTTTTTGCTATTATTAGGAAAAATATAGAACAAGCTCTTTGGGTATTGGCAGGCTATTTTTATAAGTCTTTTTACTCTAAAGAATAGGCAACCAAAAGCAAAAAGTTGTAGGTATGTATTTAAAAATTGCGCTGTATTAGTTATATGACTTTGCTAATTCAAAAAAACTCAATATTATTATAAATTTTACATTCATGAATCAGAACATTCTAAAAAACTTCAACAAAACTATTGCTGTAATTTTTATTACAAGCTTTCTAAGCTTATTTACACTCAATACAAATGCTAATGACATTGATTTACAAGATATTGAAAAAGCACTTGGTGTAAAAGTAAAATCTGAGTGTAAAAAGCCTCCGTGCCCTGTTGATGTTAACGCTTTACTAGACAAGCTTACTCATGAACATGCAAAAGAGCATAAAACATCAAAATTAACAGATACCCCTCAAGCAATAGAAAGTAGCAAGGATTCACCTTTGATGAAGATGGAACGAGCAGAACTAATTGTACTAAATAAAATAACTGCAAAATCAGTCAAAAAAGCTTTTAATCTTGGAGAGGTGCAATTTTTTGGAAATCTTTCAATTGAAGTTCATAAATGCGTCAAAAGCACTGACCCATTTAACACAAATAATCTTATGCTTCTTACAATCTTTGACAATAAAATAGATGATGATAATTTATCTGTTTTTCATGGTTGGATAGTTTCTTCAAACCCTTCAATATCCACACTTGAACATCCTGTTTATGAAGTCATTGCGGTAGACTGCATATCTAAAGACAAATAAAAAATTCCACTAAATAACTTATATTTATGACAATATTAATTCAGTCCTTACTAATAATCATTCCAATAATTGGTCTTATAGCAGGACTTTCACTAAGCTTCACTATTCCACTTTTTTTGCTTGCATGCTTATATAGAATTAAGGACCAAGCAATCTTTAGTATTAAACATTCCAAAATAGAAGTATGCTTTATTATTTGGCTAGCTTTGAGTTGTTTTTGGTCAATAGATATATTAAATAGCATGTTTAGTTTCTTAAAAACATTCAGTGTAGCAATTGTTGTTTATATATTAATTTCTAATAAAGATGCTCTAATTCCAAAAATCTCATTATCTACCTTTTCGCTTTTTACTGCGATATTTGCATCAATTGCACTATTTTATTTTGAATATTATAGCAACGGATACATAAGTAGTTCGTTTAGGGAGATCGTTCAAAAAAAGAGCGATACAAGTTTCTATTTACATTATCTAGATAGAGGGTGCACGCTGCTAGCATTATTTGCTTGGTTTGTCATCGCAGTTTTAATTAAAAACTACAAAAATATACTTGCAGTAATAATATATATCGTAACTGCTTACACATTATATCTTTCTGATAGCTTAGCTAGTTTTGTTGGATTTGCACTCTCTGGATTAGTATTTATAACTACAAGATATTGGCCATTTAATAATCCAAGAATTCTCTCTGCTATTTTGATTATATGCTCTGTACTATTTATCTCAGGAATATACGCCATGCAGCCAAGAGAATTATCTGATAATCAAGCAAAATCGCTACCTATTTCAGCCAAACATAGGTTATTTATTTGGGATTTTGCATTTGAAAAATTTGCAAATAGGCCATTTGTTGGATACGGATTCAATTCATCCAGAAAAATCAAACTAGCTGAAGAAGATTTTATTGAGTATGAGAATCTAAAGCTTAGCCCTCTTCCATTACACCCACATAATAATTTATTACAAATTATGCTTGAGACTGGCATAATTGGGTTCATATTATACCTTTCATTAGCTGCAAAATACTTAAATAGTTGGAATTTGTGTTTTAAAAGAGCTATCACTCCCAATATACTGAATATTAGAGCAGCAGGTTATGCGTGCTTTAGCACATTCTTCATTATATCGATGATCTCCTTTAATATGTGGCAAAGCTGGTGGTTATGCTGCTATTTGTGGATTGCAACCTTATTTTGTCTGCTCATTAGTGATAAAGATTAATTATTTCTTCTAAAAGGAATCGTAAGAATCTTAAATAAGCCAGTTCTTTTATAATCTTGATATTCATCAAGACCAATGTCTATTTGTACTTGCGATTTTGTAGCTGAGCGTTTGTATGTTCCAAATACTCTGTCCCAGCACGACAAATTAAAACCATAATTACTATTTGTTTCATTCTTTAATACAGAATGATGAATTCTATGCATATCAGGAGTAACTACAAACTTTCTAAGTATAGCGTCTATCTTAATTGAAAGATTTATATTCGCATGATTAAATAAAGAACTAGCATTTAATATAATCTCAAACATAACCACTGCTTCAAATGGAATACCTACTACCCATACAATCATGCATTTGATTAACATTGAAAATATTATTTCTATCGGATGGAACCTTATACCAGATGAGGTATCAAGCTCCTGATCTATATGGTGAATTTTATGAAATCTCCAAAAGAATGGTACCATATGGAATACTCTATGCTGAAAATATATAACCATGTCTAATAAAATTAGACATAATATTATTGATATAAATTTTGGAAGCTGCAAATAATTCAATATTGCATATTCATTTTTAATAAGAGCAACAGACGCAGCTGAAATAGGTAGTAAAAATCTCAGGACAAAACTATTGATTATTACTAGAGATAGGTTTCTATACCACCTGGACTTCTTTGATAATTTCAGTTTTCTTCTAGGATACAGTTCTTCTGCTATAGCAAAAAAGCATAAAATTCCAATAAAACTTCCAACCCTAATAACTAATTCAGATTCAATCATAATTATGACAATTCTAGTGATGCTTCCTCAAGAGTGCTGATTTGGTCTCGAAGTTTTGCAGCTTCTTCAAATTCTAAATCTTTTGCTGCCTTTTTCATATCTGATCGTAACTTATCTATAGTTTGTTTTAACTTCTTTGTATCTGAAAGTAATATCTTCGCATCATCTTCATTACCTACTACCCCTTCTACTTTCTGAAGCTCTGATAAAACATGAATTTTTGAAGTAATTGTTTTTGGTATAATACCGTTTTGTTTATTATATTCTGCTTGCAACTTCCTGCGTCTTTTTGTCTCAGCTAAAGCCCTTTCTAGAGAACCAGTCATCTTATCTGCATATAGTAGCACTTTACCTTCACTATTTCTTGCCGCCCGGCCTATTGTCTGAATAAGTGATGTTTCTGAGCGAAGGAACCCTTCTTTATCTGCATCAAGTACAGCTACTAGCCCACATTCAGGAATATCTAACCCTTCACGTAATAAGTTTACACCAACAATGATATCTATTTCTCCAGACCTTAAGCTCCTAATAATCTCTATTCTCTCTAAAGTTTGTATTGCCGAATGTAAATAAGCCACTTTTTGCCCTTGTTCTTCTAAATAACCACTCAAATCTTCAGCCATTTTTTTAGTCAAAGTAGTAACTAATATTCTAAAACCTTTTGCTACTGTATTTTGAATTTCTCCAATCAAATCCTCAACTTGCGTGCTTGCTGGCCTGACAATACATTCTGGATCTAATAAGCCGGTTGGTCTAATTATAAGTTCTATAACCTCACCTTGTGTTTGTTCTAATTCAAATGCTCCAGGTGTTGCAGATACAAAAATTGTTTGTGGTCTATAATCTAACCATTCCTCAAATTTTAATGGCCTATTATCCAGTGCTGATGGAAGTCTAAAACCATATTCAACAAGCGAAGTTTTTCTTGCTTTATCACCATTATACATGGCTCTTACTTGCGGAACCATCACATGCGACTCGTCGACAAAAAGCAATGCATCTTCTGGCAAGTATTCGAATAATGTTGGAGGAGGCATGCCTGGCTTTCTTCCTGTTAAAAACCTAGAATAATTCTCAATTCCTTTGCAAGCACCTGTAGCTTGAAGCATCTCCATATCATACTGAGTTCTCTGATTCAATCTGTGTGACTCAAGTAACTTATCTGATGCCTTCAAAAATAACAGCCTATCTTCAAGCTCGTCTGCTATTCCAGATATTGCTTTTTTAATAACATTATCTGGCGTAACAAAGTGCGAGTTTGCGTATAGCACAGCCTCATCCAACTTTCTAAATTTTTCACCTGTTAATGGATCAAATTCACTAATATATTCAAGCTCATCACCAAAAAATGACAATCTCCATGCTCTTGTCGCATAATGCGAGGGAAAAATGTCGATACTCTCTCCAATTACTCGAAATGTGCCGCGCTCAAAAGCAATATCATTCCTTTCATATTGAAGATCAACAAGCTGATTCAAAAAGTCTTTTCTTTTATATTCCTGACCAGATCTTAGAGCTAGCGTCATTTGTGAGTATAACTCAGGAGAGCCAAGCCCATATATACATGAAACTGAAGAAACAACAATAACATCTCTTCTTTCCATTAGAGATCTAGTAGCCGAATGCCTGAGTAAATCTATCTGATCATTGATAGAGGAATCTTTTTCAATAAAAGTATCCGTTCTTGGGATATATGCTTCTGGTTGATAATAGTCATAGTAAGATACAAAATACTCCACCGCGTTATCAGGAAACAAATCCTTCAGCTCAGAATATAATTGCGCAGCTAATGTTTTATTATGCGCCATAACTAAAGCCGGTCGACCTGTTTGCTCAATTACATTGGCCATAGTAAATGTCTTACCTGAACCTGTAATTCCAAGTAACATTTGATCCTGCTGCCCTTCTTTTAAACCATCTACTAATGCCTTAATTGCTCTAGGTTGATCACCATTTGGCTTATATTCAGATTTAATTTTAAATCCACTCATTGACTTATATATGAAACTGTTTTAAAGATAATATTATAACTCTATAAATTAGGAATCACTATGAAAAAAATCGTTATTTACACTACAAGTATTTGTCCATACTGCGTAAGAGCAAAAGCACTACTCGATCGTAAAGGATTTACTTATGAAGAAATCAATGCTGAAGATGAAAAAATTAGAGACGAAATGATCGAAAAATCTGGTGGGATGCGCACTGTACCACAAATTTTTATAGGAGATACACATGTTGGTGGATCTGATGATCTATATGCACTGGATAAAGAAGGAAAATTAGACAAAATGGTGAAATAAATTATTATGGCAAAATATACAACTGGACAACATATCATAACTGATGCAGCTCTACATATGCGCAAAACTCAATATTCAATGAATAAAGAGCAGAATGATTTATTAGACTTTATTAAACTTTTACAAGAAGGTTCTGCATATGCAGATTTTGCTTTTGATAATTTACCTAAACTTGTTAGGAAAACATTAGAATCTGAAATGGGTTCTGCTGGAAATTTTGGTATAGTAGTTACTTCGAATAAAGAATCTGGCTGCGTTGCGCATTTTGGTATTAGGACTAATAAATTATCAGAAGCACTAGAAGGTGCATCAATAATTGCTACTGATAGCAATATTTCAGGTATTCTTGGAGGCAATTTTCCATCTGGCTTTGATAATAGTATTGGGAAATCTCTTCCAGTACTTGGTGCAAAAGAAAGTTTTTGGGGAACATCAAAACCCACTTTTTTAACAACTCTTCTAGAAACAATATCTTTTTCAATAACTGGAGAAACTTCAGATAGTAGTGAGTCAGCTATATTTCATACTTTCAGCTGCCCAGAGGGCTTTGATAGCACTGGTTTAGAAGATAGCATATTTGTTAATGTTGGAGATACAGTAAAAGTAACTGTTCCGCATTCAGGGTACTCATATGGTGGAGATCGACTAAATGGTAAAGATTTGAGACCACAAGATTGTACATCTTTCCTAGAAATGTCTGCTCAGCTTACAGCAGGTGGTGCAAGCACTCCTGATCTATATCTTGCAAAACGTGTACTTTCAGAACAAAGTTTGGTAGTTGTTGATAAAAGTTGGCTGGATAGTGCTGGGGGCAGCATGGTATCATTATTTGATATCAATACAAGCACTCCAAAACCAGGTGATGTTTGGGCTGTACGCAAGTTTAATGAATCAAGAGCAATCGACTCATCACTCGGGTACAGTGGCCATGCGGGGGTTTATCTTGATATCGATGAAGGAAATGTGGTAACTCTGGCATATAACCGAGATATGCCACATATAGAAAGCTTTGGTTTAGAAATTAGAGAATTTGAGGAAAATTCTAAAACAAGGGATCAATTTTGTCTAACTCGTAAAAGTGAGAGCTTTAAGCCTACCATTGATGCATATCCATTTAATGACTTAAGTGATTTAGGAGGGTTAGTAAGCTATGTCGATTCTCAGATGTCAAAAAAAGAGGAAGAGTCAAAATTATCAGGTGAATTGGAGACAACCTATGGAGAAGGGTTCTAGCCAAACACTTCACTGGCAAACATTATACTCATTGGCATCCTAATGAGAAGCATAGCAACTTGCCAAGCTATTAACCTAATATTCTATAAATATAAAGTTAAAACAATGGATCGCCGCGCTTATGCTCGCGATGGCGGCTCTGTAGCTTGCAAGAAGAAAGCTAGCAACTTTGTCACCAGCGAGGAGTAAAGTGACGTGGTAGTCTAGTCGCCCTGTCGTTGCAAAGAAGCGAAGTGACTGCGGTAATCTAGTCACTATTACTCCAAAACTGTACCCTTAAACACTGGATCGCTACGCTAACGCTCGCGATGACGAACGTATGGCTTATTGAAATTGTGAACATGTGTGCCTAAGGCCTATAATAACAAAAATAAGTTCTAGCACTTTTAGAAATCAAACTCTATAGGCAAATCAGATTTAATTTTAATTTTTTTCCCAAATACTACACTTGCAATGATTAGCTCTTTTGCATGCAAAAGCATCCTAAAATTCTTTTTACCACCATATTTTTCGTCACCAACAATTGAGCAACCTAAAAATTTGGAATGGAACCTGAGTTGATGCATACGCCCTGTTTTAGGTTTGAACTCAATCATTGACAGGCCATCTTCAAAACGAAGAACTTTATAATCTGTTTCAGCTTTTTTACCACCTTCTTTCAGCTCTTTGACATTTTCAAAAATTCCTGAACGATCTTTGCCAATATAATGAACTAGGTTTCCTTCTGGACTATTGGGCACTCCAGAAGCAATTGCTATATAAATTTTCTGAATTGAATGTTCCTTAAAAGCTTCTCCTAGCTTTGCAGCATTTGTATATCCATTTGCTATAAGCAAAATCCCACTTGTCTCCTTATCTAGCCTATGAACAATTTTATATTCTTGATCTTCTGTTTGGTTAAGGTAGCTAAGTGCTTCATCAATAGATAAGTTAATCTTACTTCCTCCTTGAACAGCGAGGCCAGAAGGTTTATCAATTGCAATAAATTCAGGTGAAGAATAAATCAAATATTCAGACAATAATTTCTTAGCCAAAAGAACAGTAGATTTTGAAAAAGATTTGCTAGAACCTATACTATCTTCAGTGATAACTCCAGATGCAAAAGTAATCTCATCATTATCTGCGACTCTGTCCTTGGCTTTTGACTTTAGCCCATTAAGCTTAATTTGCCCTTTTCTAAGAGCTTTCTCAATAATGCCTTGAGTGATAGAAGGAAAACATCTTCTAATATACCGATCTAACCTAACTGGCGCATCAGTCTTGACCTTAACTTTTTTAAGTTCACTCATCCCGCCCTCACCAAAAGAAAGCAAGACCATAGTAGACAAGATAGCAAGAATATAGCGCCGAACTGGTGTAGTAAGGCAACTGGAATTGGCACCATATAAAGTATGGTAACAATACCTGCTAACATTTGAATAAATAGAGCAATAACTACATAAAATATCGAAGTAGAAAATTTATTACTCTTCAGTTTTAATGAAGAAAAGCAGAATATAGTAATCACAATAAATAAAATATATGCCAAAATTCTGTGCGTAAATTGTATAAAAACTGGTTCAGAAAAACTAGCACTAGAAAAGTTTAGATTAAATACTTCATGTGGAATAAAACTATCTCCCATTAATGGAAAACTATTGTAAACTAAACCAGCATCTAAACCCGCTACAAACGCACCAAAAACCATCTGTATAAGCAATAAAATTATCGAAACAAAACACCAAAATTTTTGATTTACAACAGATATATTACTTGGCAATAATATCGGATCAAATGAACTTTTCATCAATTGCCAAAATAGAATAATATATAAAAATACAGCAAGCATTAAGTGAGCCGCTAAACGGTAATGACTTACATGTGGATCAGATATCAACCCACTCTTAACCATATACCAACCCATTACCCCCTGACAGGCTAGTAATATCAGAGCTAAAATATAAACACCTGAATCTTTTCGATTAATTCTTCCAGTCACTATGAAAAACACTAGAGGAATAAGGTATAGAAGGCTAGTAACTCTACCAGCAATTCGATGATAAAACTCTAAAAGATATATAGATTTAAACTCCTCTAAACTCATTCCAGAGTTATATTTTATATATTCAGGAGATTGTTTATATTTTCCAAATTCAATCTCCCAAGATTTCTGATCAAGTGGTGGTAAAATTCCAGAAACTGGATTCCATTCAGTAATAGATAGTCCTGAATCAGTGAGTCGCGTTAAACCACCAATAAAAATCATAAATATAACTGCAATACACATGGCAAAAAGCCATATCGAAACAAATCTATTGCTACTTGATAGATCTTGCATTATTACTCCTTTAATATGATCTACTTATCGCAAAACCAACGAGCTCTTGCAAGTATTTTTTGCTTTGATTATCCGCACTATTGTCAATAGATAATAAAGCACCTTCAGCTTTTGCTCTAAGCTTTTCTAGGTAAGCTTCTATATCAGATTTTACATCTAATCTTTGCATCAATTCTTGAACAAAAGCAAAATCCGATTCAGATCTGCCATCTACACTCAACATCCTATCTAGCTTTGATTTTTCATCAGCACTAATTTTTTCTAATAGAAAAATGAGTGGAAGAGTTATCTTACCTTCATAAAAATCATCTCCAACATTTTTACCAACTTTCTTACTATCACTAAAATAATCTAGTGCATCATCAGCTATTTGGAAAATATTGCCAAGTCTTAGGCCAAATTCTCTTAAAGCATTTGCATCCGATTCCTTTCCTGAGATAATAGCTCCTACACTACAGGCTGCTCCAAATAATTCAGCAGTTTTCGCATTAATAATCTTTAAATATTCTTCTTCAGAAACATTTCGCTTCATCTCAAGCTGAGTAAGCTGTGACACTTCCCCTTCTGCAATTATTGCTGATGCGCTTGATAAAACATCCAATGCAGAAAGTGATTTTGTTGATACGATGAGCTTAAATGATTGACTAAAGAGGAAATCACCAACCAAAATACTTGCTTTACTCCCCCAAACGACGTTGGCCGTTGGAAGGAATCTACGCATTTTACTGCCATCTACAACATCATCATGAAGCAAAGTGGCCATATGTATAAATTCAACAGCTGCTGCAAGCTTTATAGCTTTTTCACCAGCGTAACCATACATTTTTGCCGTAAGCATTGTTAATATTGGTCTCATTCTTTTTCCGCCAGCAGAAGCCAAATGGTTACTTACAAGACGTATCAAATCTTCGTCGACTGATAAACTATCAATAATCACATTATTCATAGACTGTATATCTTCAGACAAATAACTGTGAATCTTTTTAATTAAATCCAACTTAATAACTCTCTTTAATTATTACTTCAATATACCTTTTAGAAGCCCTTTGCCAAGATCTTTTGGAATTGCTTTCTTAATAACATCTTTTGCATCGCTAGGAATTGCTTTTTTAAGCTCTTTTTCTATTGATTTTCCTATCTTTTTATTACTAGAAATTTTTGGTAACACCTTCTGCAGAATAGGTTCATTAAGATCAAGATTTGGTATTATTTTTTGCATTCTACCCAAAACATCTCCTCCATGCCCTACTTTATCAAATAGTTTCTGATATAACATTAGTGTATATAATCTTCCAATTTGATCGAACTTAACGCTACCAATCTTTGCGCCTTTTAAATTCTTTGAATTAGCAGAGTACTCAAAACTTAAATCATCAGAACTTGAATCTGGATGATCAGAAATATCCTTTAAAAATGCTTTATTCACATCAACATACAACGCCCTGGCTTCATCTTCAAGGAATCTAAATTTACCAAATCGATATATGTATCCAGAGCTAAATTCAACTACAGCAGGATAGTTCTTGATAAACAGTGTACCATTTGCTTTCCAATTTCTCTTTCCTCTTGATAATGTTTCCATTTCATGCTGCAACTTAAAACCAGATTTATCTGAAAAAATACTTAAATCATTAATTTTAAAGTGCCTCCTACTTTTATTTTGTGATGATACTAGATCAAAACTATAATCATATTTATTATTTTCTAGCTCTTCAAATTTAAATACTTCTTTATTATTAATAATATATTTGATTTCATAGTTTAGCATCCTACCAAATGGCGAAGACGTAAGCTTAGGGGAAAACATATCATATCTTTTAAAAAGCTCATCAAACATACCAGTCTTAAAAAATATTTTAGAACTCATATCAACTCTATAATCTCTTCCTTCTCCATCCATTCCTGAAGCATATTCAAACTTCATATCATTAAAATCAATAAATGGAGATAAGCATCTTGCTACTACTTTAATGTCTAAGCCTTTTTGTAATTCTTTAAAATTATTTCCTTTAGTTTTTACATCAAAGTCTGCATCGACGTCAAAACCAGATGGAAGAAGAGAAAAACCATAAAATAAGCTAACAGGTAACCTTCTAGTTTTTGCAGCATTTGGTTTAGTTTTTACTACATATTTAGCAGTTAATTTTTGAGGGATGTTATTTAAAAAATCTTGAACGTTCTTATATTTTTTTTGAGGGATAAAGCTAATACGTAACTTCTCATATTCTTTGTCATAAAATTTTTCGTTATCATTTAAGTCAAAAATTTCTACAGATCTAGACGAAGCATGTATATCACCCATATGATTTACAATTTCAAATGGATCTTCCATATTCTTTATTGTTGAGATCAAATCAGTTGTAAAAGGTAAATCAACTTCTACTGAATAATTATTAACTACTAAGCGCGCACCAAAATTATGTGACTCAGGCTTATATGATGCGGTTATCTCACCACTATATTCAATAAAAATCTTTTGCAATAATAAGTCATACCCAAAATATATAGGAGCATGATATTTAATTTTTGCGCTCCTGCTTTCTTCAGACCAACCACTCACTTTCCAGGAAATTTTATATGGAAAGCCTGATGGATTAACTTTATCAAATTCTATAAAATAATCACTCTTATCAAGTCCCTTTACTGGCATTTGCTTTCCAGCATATTTATCATTTAACTCGTTCGCAACTTTAAATGTGACGTAATACCATGTACCACCTACTGCTACTAAAATTAAAATAATAAATGCTATAAGAAACTTTATTAATCTCATTCTTTTTCCCCTTTCAACTTGACATATTCTTCATTCAAAGTGCGTACATTCAATATCCATATCATAATTACTACAATAAAAATCCCGAGTAAGTATACTGTCACAGAATCAAAAGTAGCCAAAGGCATCAATATAAACATAGAAGATTGTATAAATGCCCCAAGCGATTTGCCAAACTTCAAACCAATCACTTCAACCGCAGCTTTTCCTTTTGTTCTTAGCTCCAATGACAATGGTATATAGGCCATTTCTTTTGTGGAATCAAATAAAGAATATTTTGTAGATTTACTCAAAATATTCTGGACAGCACCAATAATTACAGCGAAATATATTGGATTAAACCAATCACCAAGAAAATCTATGTCATTAGCAAAAATTACAAATATAAAAAACACAACACCAGTACAAACCAACATGAACGGCGTGATTAATGCCGATATCGTCCAAGAAAAGCGCCTTAGAATATTACTTCCAATTACCATAAAAGTAACGCAAGATACACCCATCCAAATATTAAACTTACCCATAAAATTTAAGTAGTCAATGGTATTAGGGTACAATTCCCTAACACGCGCTTTCCAAGGCCCTTCAAGAATGTTTATTACCAAACCATAGCAAAGTACAAGCAGCACAATGTGCCCAATATATTTTGAACTAAAAAGCAATTTGATACTTTCCATAAAGGATAGTTTGGTCTTAGTTTTCTCACTTGCACCTGCAAATTCTTTTTTTAATTTCTTGCTTTTTAAAACGTGCCGATCAATATAGCGATACAAAACCATTGCTAAAATACCAGCAAATATAATTGCCTTCATAATTGGTTTTAAAACCATCTCGCATTGATATGAAGTATTGTTTGCATATGAATTCAAAATATTCGTATCAGAAACACCAGAAAGATCGGAAAAAGATACTAGTACATTCCCAGCTATAATAAGACCTACGTTGCCAACCATACCTAAGAATGGATAAAATCTTTTGGCTGAATTTGTATCAAAAATATGATTTGCATACTGCCAGAATAACAAGTTAATAATCACGGCACTCCAGAGCTCACAGAAAATATACATCAGCGCATAGCTCCACTTTCCTGCTATATGAATAAACCATTTTAAATTTGGATATGAGTTTGCAAGTGAATATATAAGCTCTTCATTTGGATGATAAAGCTCTTGATTTGGAAATATTACATAAGTAAAAAATGTAAAAAAACCAAGGAAAAAAGAAATTATTAAGTAAAACAAATGTTCATAATCGAAGATATTGCTAAGCTTTACATAAATCAAAGTGAAAATTATAGTAGATGGAAGAACAAACCAAAGTTTTAAAAAACTAATAACTTCAGCACCAATATTTGGTACAACAAGACTATCTTTGATTGAACGCAGCGCGCCAAAATTAAATAAAACGCATAACATCATTAGAGCCAGAGGTGCAAACAACTTAATTTCTGACTTTTCAATTGGCCAGAAAATATCTTTCAGCTTTGCTTTGAAGGAAGAATTTTTTAAGTTAGACATCTATCTATTTTGAAACTGCTTAAAACAGTATTCACATGCCGTGTAAATACCTGATAGTTCTAATTCATATACTAATCCTTGTCAATAAAAAAGCTTAATTGCTGCTATTGTTATTGACTAGGTCTGCTATAAATAAGATACTACGATAATTGTCTTGAACCTGGATAAGAAATAAATGTAGTTAGTACGTATTATCAATGCTTACAAAGAAGAAGTTTTTAATTGTTTGGCTGATGGGACTGATGAGTGGTTTTACACTCATGATAACAGGTAATACACTAAATTTTTGGCTAGCAATTGAAGAAACTGACATTCGTACTATTGGTATCTTTGCGATTGTTACATTACCTTACGCTCTTAATTTCATTTGGGCTCCAATATTTGATGTGATTAAAGTACCAATTTTGGATAAGATTTTTGGACAAAGACTCTCTTGGGTCATTACCATTCAAATTCTACTTAGCGCCTCAATTTATTTAATGAGTATATTCAATCCAACAGATGGCGTTCTAAAAATTGCATGCGCTGCAGTTCTAGTATCTTTTTTATCCTCATCACAGGATGCGGCTCTAGGAGGAATTAGGACAGAAATTGTTAAAAAGAAAGATCAAGTAGCTATATCAGGTATGTACATATTTGGCTATAGAATAGGCATGGTCATATCAAATGCTGGAGCTATTTTTGTTTCTCAATATATAAGCTGGAATTTAGTATATGAACTCTTTAGTGTTATAGTAATTATTTTCCCCATTTTATTGATATTACTGTCAAATGATATCAAGCCAGTACAATTCAAATTAGACAATTCTTTAGACCTTATTTCAATCAAAAGTAAAAATAAATTCAAAAAATTGATATCAGTAATAAGTAAAGTTACAAAACCTGTTGGCAACCCGAAATATATTATTTTTGTTCTTATCTTTCTAGTATTATACAGGCTACCAGATAATTTTATCTCTATGATGATAAACCCTTTTCTTATTCATATTGGATACCCAGCTATAACTATTGCAACTGCCGGAAAACTATTTGGAACAATATCTGCATTAATTGGTGGTCTCTTAGGAAGCTATATTATGAGAAAGCGTAGTATTTTTGATAGTTTATTACTATTCGGATCAATCCATGCAATTGCACATATTCTTTTTGTCGTACAAGATATTTATGGACAAAACATATATCTTTTGTTTATAGTTACTGGTTTTGAAAGCATTAGCGGAGGAATCACAATGACAGCATATATAGCATTTATTGCAACATTATGTGATGGCAAGTTCAGATCAACACAACATGCTTTCTTTAGCTCTATGATGGGTCTCTCTCGTTCTATTTTTCCAGCTCTTTCTGGCTATATGGTAGCAAATCTTGGTTGGACAGTATTCTTCTTGTTTACAACCATTGCAACAGTCCCTGCTCTAATAATGATTTTGCATCTAGAAAAGCTTCATAATAAAACGGAGCAGGAATCTTATGATTGATATAATCATTGTTTTTTCATATCTTATCCTGCTTCTTTTTATAGGTATTTTTCAAAGATCCAGGCAAGACGGTTTTAAAAACTTCTCTAGAGCAACTGGCAGTAAAATACAAAAAAGTAAGCTAATTTTGGTAGCTACTATTTTTGCTTCAACTATTGGAGGTGGCACAACATTTGGAATTGCCGAAAAAACTTTTGCAGATAATATTTCATACAGCTATGGATTATTTTTAGTTATTCCAATTGATCTTGCAATTGCTTACTACATAATACCAAGAATAATCAAGCATTATGGCGCTGAAAGCGTTGGTGATATCATGGATGTATATTATGGTTCAGTAGGCAGATATATTGCTGGGCTCTCTTCTATACTTGTATCAGTTGGCCTAGTTGCTGCACAAATTAGCGTCAGTGGTAGAATTTTTGAATATATTCTACAGATAAACTATATATACGGTGTAATACTAAGCTATGGAATAGTTGTAGCATATACAACTATTGGAGGGTTTAGATCAGTATTATTTACAAACCAATTACAATTCTTTGCCATTCTTTTTGCCATACCAGTTATTTCTATTTTTGGAATATATCAGTTAGGAATATCTAACTTTATTGAAGCAATCCCACATGAAAAAGTATCTTTATTTAACAATGCAGATTTATTAACTGCTACAATTTCAGCAGCACTTGGATTTGCTGTCATGAATATGTTTCCAACTTTTATCCAAAGGGCTCTAATAAATAAAAATAATGTATCTACGTCAAAAGCAATTTATATTAAATCCATCATCTATGCATTCTTTCTTGTTTTCATTACAATTAATGGTTTGCTAGCATTTGCTATATTCCCTGATGCAAAAGCCAGCTTAGCTCTCCCTCAACTAATTGAACATATAATACCCGTTGGGATTCAGGGTTTTGTTGTAGTAGGTTTGCTGGCAGCTGTAATGTCTACAGCAGATTCTGATTTAAATATCACTTCAATTACGCTAGTAAAAGACTTTTTAAAACCAATATTTAACATTAGTCAGCAAAGTAGAATGCTTTTCCTAGCTAGAATTATTAACGTACTAATTGGTAGCTTAGCAATTATAATTGCTCTTTGCTTTGACCGCGTAGCAGATCTTGTCATATTCATTGCAGGATTTTGGGGGCCAGTTATCTTAACACCTCTTATATTTGCACTATTCAATGTTGTAATTAGCAAAAGAGCTTTTGCTATTTCTTGTCTTACTGGGGCAATAGGTTTTATAGGATGGGAAACTATTTTTTCTACAACAACAAACTTCAAAGGAGTTTTCGTAGGAACAGCAATAAACCTTGCTTGCTTCATGTTATTTTATTTATGTGGCTCTCGAGATCACAGATAATTCTGTTAATGGCGAAAAGAGAAAGCAGTGCAGAATTTTTTATTAATATCCAACATTATAAACATCTAAAATAATGGACTGCCGCGCTTGCGTTCACAATGACGGGTAGGCTTGGACTGCCGCGCTTGCGCTCGCAGTGACAAAGAGTTTTGAACGACTAGTCTTCGCTTATAATCGTAACTAATTCTCATTGCGAGGAGCAAAAGAGACATAGCGGCCTCTTCGCTACAGTCTATCACTGACCTAAAGCACTAAATTCTAGATAGTTAACTTTAGCTTGCGATACAGATTCACTACTTTGAATACCCAGCTAGAATGGCATTAAGAATAGTAGTATTAACTATCTCTAATTCAAAAAAGGGATCAGAGTTATTCAGAGCATTATCTTCTATCAGCCTTAGTAAAGTATCAGCATCAATATCACGATTTTCTGCAATCTGAATTGCTTGCTTTATTGCATCTCTTTTCATTATATACGGGTCTAGAAGACTAGAAGAAGGTGTAAGAGATGATATATCGTATGGATTATCTGCCGCTTTATAACGTTCAAGTAAACTTGCCTTGAGACTGTCATTATATAAGGCTACATCACAACTAGAATCAAACTTTTCTTTTGTTCGAGGAGCAAAATACTTTTCTCCTCCAAGCTGCTGCGCAAGAAGTATTGACCCTCTAATATTTCTATTATCATCAAGTATTAGGCTACCTTTCGCATTATCTTTCCAGAAAATATGACCAGCGAAGTATACTACTCCACAATAAATACAAATGAAAGCTAGACAGACAATGTAAAGAGCTAGGCTAGAGAAAATATTTTTTATCATAAAAGTCCCACACTTAAAATAAATATCTCAATAATTTTGATACAAATAAATGGAGAAATTAGACCACCAATTCCATAGAACACTATCCCTAACCAAAGTGAATATCTACTTTTTGGTTTATTAAAATCTTTAAAAAGAACGGGAGTCAGAACAAAAATAACCAGAGAATTAAACATTACAGATGCCAAAACTACACTCTCAAGAGAATGAAAATTCATAAAATTTAAGATTGATAGCGGTGGAAAAGCAGTAGTAAATAAAGCCGGTACAATAACAAAATATTTTGCTATATCAGAAGCCAGAGAAAATACAGTTAAAGCTCCTCGCTTTACTGTCATTTTTTTACAAGTATTCTTAAGCTCAAGTAAAGATGACAAATCATGAGTTTTTGAAATAATATTCCCAGCCATGATCGGGTGTAAATCTTTAGTACCTTCAAATGTAAAACCAATATCTGATTGAGCTAACGCTAAAGAGTCATTAATTCCATCACCGCACATTGCAACAACATAACCTTCTTCTTGCAAATTCTGGACTATCTCTAATTTCTTTTCTGGAGTTGCATCAAAATGAAATGATTCAATACCTAGTTTTTCTGAAACATATGAGGCTGTTTGCTCATTATCGCCTGTAACCATAATTACTTTTACACCTTGCTTATTGAGTCGATCCACCTGCTTTTGAACTCCTTTTCTGAAACGGTCTCTCAAATGTATCACACCAATAATCTCTTTATCTACTGTAAGTAAAAGAGGTGTACCATGCGATTTTGCAATAGATATTATTAACTCTTTTATCACAACAGGTAGCTTGTTTTCTTTTTTACCTATATATTTGCAAATCTCACTCACACTACCCTTTCTAACATGAGTACTCTTATAGTTACATCCACTAATTGGCTTTGATGCTGAAAAGGGTAAATATTTATATTCTTGCTCAATTATCTTAGGCTTTTTTGTTAATTTCCGAAGTGCATACTCTTTTATTCCCTCACCTTCGATTGTTCTATCCTCTACAGATGATAGAAACAAATATTCTAAATACTCTTTTTCAGATAACTCTGATAGCAATGTAAAATCTGTCATTTGCCTTTGTCCAACTGTTAAAGTCCCAGTTTTATCTAAAATAATAATATTTGCATCAACTACATTATCAAGTGATACTAAGTCATGAACTACAATCCCATGTTTTGAGAGCTTAGCTTTACCAAAGATAATGATTGCATGCTGCAATCCAGATATAGTAGTTGGGAGTAATATCACAATAAGGTCAATCAAATATATAGCTGGGATATTAAATCCAGAGTATTTTGCAATTACCCAAACTGTAAAAATTACGGACATAAATAATATCGACAACCCGAGAATCAATCTTTGTAAAGCAATTTCAGATGGTAAAGACTCTCGGCTAATTCCTTTTATTCTCTTTGCTGCTCGTGCAAAAAATGATACATTTTTGGCAAAACTTACTTTTAAAACCACTGAATCACTACCTTGTATTATACTTCCAGCAGTTAAAATATCACCATTATTGCAGTCTTTAAATTGGCTCTCAAGATCACCGGTAATATCCGTTTCGTTAACATAGCATCGACCTCGAACAATCTTTCCATCAAAGGGAACTATATCTCCACTCTTTAGAAGAATTAAATTACCAGATTTCACCTCATTATAATCTACTTTCTTAAAATCATTTACATTATCAATATTTGTTACTTTTTTGATATAACTTGTTGATTTAACTTTATCTTCATCTTCGTCGTGATAATGCATTTTTGATTCAGCGTAGCTATCAGCAAATGACGAAAAAAATAGAGTCATCCATATCCAAAAGGTCATTTGAAAATATAATCCAATATGACCATTTGCAAAGTTCACTTCTTTAAGAAATAATATAGTAGCAATACAGGCAAAAATGAATACTATAAAAAGCATAGGATTATTAATAAGATGCCTTGGACGCATCTTAAGCAAAGCATCGAAAAATATATTATGAATTTTTGTGCTTTTCCTTTTTTTCATAATTCTTTTAGTCTAACAAATCAACAAAAGCTCCCATGCAATAATTTAATTACCTTTTCATTATCTTGATCGTTAATTAGAATCGACATTTTAATATCATCTGCTTGGGACGACATTATTTTAATCTTATTACTATTTAAAATATCAATTACTTGCCAGGTTAAACTACTATCATTCTTTATACCATATCCTACAATTGTTACTGTAGAAATGTTTGCATTTAGCTTATAATTTACTATTTTTGAATTGTTTTTAAGATTCTCTAAAATCGAAGAACATTTTGCTTTATCCGATAAATTAGAAATAATATAACTATTAGAATTATCTATATTATTTATTTGCTCGATTTGAATTGAGTTATCTGCAAATTCTCTACATATATCGGATAAATTAGCTTCTTTATGACTTATATCAATTTTAAGTAAATTTTTATTCGAGGTAATAGCTGTAACTTTTCTTTTTTCCATATATGACTCTTTTTCCTCAACAATTGTTCCTTCATTCATATTAAATGAAGATAAAATTCTCAATTTAAACCCGTATCTCTTTGCCGCAAGGGCAGCTCGTGGATGCAAGACTTTTGCTCCTGATGAACAAAGAATGCATAATTCATTTATATCTATTTGATCAATTTTCTTTGCATCATGCACAACTCGTGGATCAGCAGAATAAATACCATCAACATCTGTATATATATCACATCTTTCTGCTTGTAATGATGCAGCAATTAGAGCTGCACTAGTATCTGATCCACCTTTTCCAAGAGTTGTTATATTGCCACCATTTGCTATTCCTTGAAAACCAGTAACGACTGGAATAACGCCATTTGCTAAAATATTTTTCAGCGAATTAGATGGAATATCTATAGCTTGTGCATTTCCATGAACATTATCTGTTCTTATAGGAATTTGCCAGCCTTGCATAGACTTAGCATTTAGTTTTAATTTCTGAAGCTCTAAAGCAAGCAAAGCAGATGTCACTATTTCTCCACTAGCAATTGCTGCATCGTACTCTCTAAGCGCTTCAAGGCTATCAAGATCTGAAACTTGACTACATTTAGAAATTAAAGAATTAGTAACACCAGCCATTGCAGAAACAATGACAACAACATGATTGCCTGCCATATATTCTGATTTGATAATAGTAGCCACATTCTTTATTCGCTTAATATCTGCTACAGATGTTCCACCAAATTTTTGGACAATTATTGCCATGATTTAAGACTTAAACTATAGGAAAATATACCGGGTAATATTAGCATCATACATCTAAACTTATCAAGTGTAATTTTTTAGACTAGACTAGCTATATTTAATAAGTTAGTCTAATAAATTAGCTTCTATTAAATTTTTATATTAATTATGGATAATGTATCTTCAATTGACGATGAGGAACTCAAAAAATTCAGCAAAACAAACCAGGAATGGTGGGATTTAAATGGTGAGTTTAAAGCTCTTCATGAAATAAATCCTGTACGTATCGAGTATATAAAATCCGTAATTTTAAAACATTTCAATATTACAAGCTCATCTATAAAACCACTAAAACATATCAAAATACTTGATGTTGGAAGTGGTGGGGGATTAGTTTGTAAACCAATGCATGAATTTGGTGCTGATATCACTGGTATTGATGCTAATGAACATAATACTAAAGCAGCAACTACCTACGCAAAAGAACATAAGCTAAACATTAAATATATAAATAGCACTGTAGAAGATTATGCTCCAATGCATAAAGCAAAATATGATGCCGTATTATGTTTGGAAGTTATTGAGCACGTTGCACACCCAATAGAATTCGCTCAAAATATTAGTAAACTAGTAAAACAAGATGGCATCTTAATATTTTCTACAATTAATCGTACTTTGAAGTCATTTGCTCAAGCAATAATTATAGCCGAGTATATACTTGGCTGGGTACCAAAAAACACCCATAAACATTCTAAATTTGTAAAACCTTCCGAGCTTGTTTCAATGCTAAAAGATACACCGCTTAGCTTATCTGAATTAAAAGGTCTTAAATTATCTCTACCAAATAAAATTTGGCAGTTGACAGATAATGTAGATGTAAACTATTTTGCCGTATTTAAAAACCCATCTATAAAGTAAACATATTTAGATCTATGTCTCTACCAACCACAACCAAAACTCTAAACTTTTTAAAAAAACTATTTGATACAAATGCAGAATTTTCTGAAATACATAGTGATAAATTTTTTGAAAGGTTTAAACAAACTCAAAACCCTTATCTCACAATTTTAAAGTGCTCTGATTCAAGAGTACAAATGGAATCATTTGACAAAACTCCACAAAATGGCGTCTTTGCTATTAGAAACATTGGGAACCAAATTCATACATGTGAAGGGTCTATTGATTTTGGTGTAAGAATATTGAAAACTCCATTTTTATTAATTGTTGGACATTCAGGATGTGGCGCCGTTGAATGTGTTATAAAGAATGTAAAAACCAATATTGAGGCAATTGACAAAGAACTTAGCACAATGAACCTTAAATCCAAATCAATGGGTAAAGCTATTGTTGAAAATATAAATTATCAAGTAGAAAAAGCATTATCCAAATATGATGATAAAGTAGCGAATGGTGAACTAACAATCCTTGGTGCAATTTATGACTTTAAGAACGAATTTGGTTTTGGCAGTGGAAAAGTAGTTCTGACCAGTATCAACGGAGAAAACAATTCTGAAATTGTAAAAGATTTATACAAGAAGCATATTAAAAACTTGAACATCTTAGATAGTGATTTTTTCACTAGGTAAAATAACCTCTTTAATGACTCATTATCTAGAAGTAAATCGTCACTTGTGAGGAAAAAATCGACGTGGTAATCTATCAATGTTAATATTCCACTATATAGTACGTTAAACCAATAGATAGCCGCGCTTCGCTCGCTGTGACTAAAATGAACAACTCGACTAATAGATATATTAAATCTCAATCACTTCATTATATACTTATCTATCTTTTCTCATAAAAGAAGGAACATCCTGTATATCTGACTTTCCTTCATGAATTGAAGGTGGCATTGTATCTTGGTGATTATGCGATGCTTTCTCTTCCTGCTGCATATCACTTGCTTTTAGGGAATTCCACATACGTTTTAGCAGTGATTGTGGCTTTGCTTTTTGTTTGTGCTCAGTCGCTACAGACTTTTCCATTGCTGCAAGCTGCTCAGCTTGATTCCAATCCATTTGACGAGCTAGTTGCTCTAGTTTTGCTTGCAATTCTGCTTCGCTTTCCTTTACTTTTTCTTCATATTCATTGTAAGAAGGTGGTTCATGGCTATCAATTTCAATATTTCCAGATTCAACTTCTTCTTCGAAATTAGTTTCCTCCTCTATCTCAACTACTTTCTCTTCGTTTCTAACAAAATCCATATCACTTTGTTCGATACCAGTAGCAACTACAGACACTCTAATAGTACCTTCTAGCTCAGGATTAAATGTAGAACCAAAGATAATATTTGCATCACTATCACCAACTTCTTCTCTAATGCGATTCGCAGCGCTATCTACTTCGTAAAGAGTCATATCTTTACCACCTGTAATGTTAATTAGTACACCACATGCTCCGCACATTGAACTTTGATCAAGAAGAGGGTTTGCAATCGCAGATTCAGCAGCCTTAATCGCCCTATCTTCTCCATTACCTTCTCCAGTACCCATCATTGCTTTTCCTTTCTCACTCATTACAGTTTCAATATCGGCAAAGTCAAGATTTACAAGACCAGGAGAAGTAATTAAATCAGTTACTCCACGAACACCTGCATGCAGCACCTCGTCTGCCATTTCAAATGCTTCCTGAAATGTTGTGTTTTCATTAGCGATTCTAAATAAGTTTTGATTCGGAATAACAATCAATGTATCGACATGTTTTTGGAGTTCAGCTAAACCCTGATCTGCTAACTTCATACGTTTAGCTCCTTCGAATAGAAATGGTTTTGTTACAACCCCAACTGTCAAAATCCCGAGTTCTTTAGCAATTTTAGCAATCTCTGGTGATGCACCTGTTCCAGTTCCACCACCCATACCAG
>JALZUG010000012.1 GCA_023301685.1 Rickettsiaceae bacterium | reverse complement strand
CTGGCATTACTCTATCAAGTAATATTGCATCTAATTTGTTATGGAGTTTTTTTATTGCTTCACTCGCGGACTTTCCATCGGTTGCTGTAACTACTCTATAACCATGTTTATTTAATTTTGCTTCAAGCGTCATTAACATGGTTCTATCGTCATCAACGGCTAGAATAAGAGGTGGTATTTCCTCACGTGTACTCATCTTTTCTCCTTTTTTATCTTTCAGTAAATGCTGTTGTTACTGAAGTGTGAATTGGTTTCAATAAATATGCAAGTATAGATTTTGCTCCAGTTACAATATCAGCTTGGACAGTCATGCCTGGAACTATAAGATTTTTCGTATCATTGTTACCAACATAGTTTTTTTCAATTGATACTCTTCCCATATAATATCTTGTGCTATCATCATTAACAAATGTTGTTGCAGAAATATATTCAAGAACCCCTTCTATAGTGCCATATCTAGAAAAATCATATGAACTAATTTTGACATTTACGGATTGACCGGTTTTTACGTGTCCAATATCTTTTGGTTGAATTTGAGTTTCGATTATCAAGTTTCCTTCTAAAGGTACAATTTCTGCAAGAATTTGTCCTGATTCGATGACGCCACCTAGAGTTTTTATATTCAACACTTTGACAAAACCATATGATGGAGATTTTATCTCTAGTCTGCTAACTTGTTCTTGAAGCTTTTTGACAGTTTCTTCGATTTGATTTATATCTCCTTCTACAGTATTAAGCTGTTGATAGGCATCATCAACAAAATTTGCTTCAAGGGATTCAAGTCTATTTTTGTATTCAGATATAGCTTTTTCAGCTTGGTTTTCATCAGACTCAGTTTCTTGGAATTCGCCTTTTATATCATTATACTGCTTTTGTACCTGTAGTAATTTGAATTTACTTAAATGTCCTTTTTTATTGAGTTTTGCTTTTAGTTCCACCTCTTCTTTAACTAAAGCCATGCTCTCTTTTAGAGTAATTTTTCTTTCTTTGAAGCCAGCAAGCGCAGCCTCTTTTTGAGTTATTTGCTCACTAATAACATCTTTCTCATTATCTCTAGCCTCGATCATACTATCAAAAGCTTTCATTTGTTCATCAACAAGAGTTTGATCCATTTCTTCTTCGCCTAATTCTCTAAAATTTGGCCTAGTATTATTAATAAAGGATCTTAGTCTCAGAGATTGATATTTTAGCGAATGTTTTTTGGCTTTGATTGCTGAAAGGTCTTGTTTTACAGCAGTTCCATCTAGTACAAATATAGTTTGACCTTCGTCAACTAATTCTCCTTCAGTAACATTTATTTTTGCTATAATGCCTCCTTCCAGATGCTGAATTGATTGAACATGTTTACTTGGTATTACTTCTCCTTGTGTAACTGCAATTTCTTCTACATCAGTGAAACCAGCCCAAGTTATTAAGCCAATAATTACTACACTTATAAAGAACAAAGTTGTTTTTACCATGTAAGGTGCTGCTGTTTCTTCTATAAGTGCTGACTGAGATAAATATCTCAGTTGATCAATTTTTGCATAAGAGTTTCTTCTTCCTGTAAAGAATCTATATATTGATTTTAACATTTAAAATTGTCCATATTTATTAATAAATTCATCTGATTTCATAATTGTTGGTCTATTACCAGGCCTAAAAACTATAATGCGATCAGCAAGTTGCAGATAATCGTCACGTTGGCTAACAAAGAATACAGTTTTTTCTCCCCGAGAATCCGAAATTATTTGTTTATATGCTGTTCCAACATCTTCATTTAATGATGCGTTTGGTAGTTCATCCAGTAGTAAGATATTACTTTCTTTTAGGAAGACTCTAGCTAAATTTAAAGTATAAATAAAACCAGTTGGGAGAGCAGGATTATTTGCTCTAATAACGGTATTTACTCCATCTTCAAGAGTAGCTAGCTCATCTAGTGCTGTTGCTTTTTCCAATGCTTTCATAATTTCATTATCAGTTGCAAGTGGATTAACTAGTAATAGATTCTCCTTAATAGTTCCTTCAAAGAAATTAGGTACTTGTGGTAAGTAATTTATGTAATGACGTAATTCGAGAGGATCAAGCTGTTTAATATTAGTGCCGTCAATTCTTATAGTACCTGTTTGAGAAGTATATAAGCCGTTTATAAGTTTCAATAAAGAACTTTTTCCAGAACCATTAACACCAGTAATTCCAATTACTTCTCCAGGTTTTATCTCAATATCAAGGCCAACAAATATAGGCTCAACATCAAGACTATATCGAAGACCAACATTAGTAACTTTTATATGACCATTTAGATGTTCAATAGGGCGTTTTAGCACTGTTGGTTGCTTTTCAACTTCAATAGTTGCAAGTCTATTAATTTGATCAATACTATTTTTAAGCTGTTCTACTCGGGGCAGCATTGAGCATAAAGTTTGCAAGGGACCAAGTATTCTCCATATCAGGATCATAGTAGCAACAAGAGCACCGATAGTGATGCTGCCATCCCAAATTAAATGTACTCCAAATGCAATAACTGCAACTCCAGACGCAATCGAGATCGAGTGAGCTGCTGTTTCAATTATTGATGAAATCATATTTGAATTAAAACTGGTCAATGATGAATGGCTAAGCTTTTCCTTATATTTTATCCACCAACTACGTGCCATCCCATTGTGATGCAACGCATGCATTTTAATGAATGTTTCCATACCATGCTGTTGACGGTGAGAGCTCGCTCTAGCTGCCGCTCTCATTGATACTCTGAGCTTAGATTGGTAATAGAAAAGCAACATTGTAAAGAGGAACACTACAATTATTGGTATGTAAACCAGAGGACCAGTCAGCATCCAAATAGCTGCTAGTAATATTATAGTAAATGGTAGTTCAACAACAACGGAAAATAGAGGTCCTGTGAAAAATTTTCTAACAGATTCAAAGGATTTAATTCTTGATATTTGAGCAGAAATAGAAGCTCCCTCTGTGTACGCTGCCTTCATATAGAGTAGACGTTCAAAAATTGTATTACTTACAATATTATCTAGTCTTACTCCAAGCCAAACCACAGATTTAAGCCGGATTATTCGTAATATAGATTCTGCAGTAACTGCAATACCAACTCCAATTACTAAATTCTGAAGCGTAATTGTTGAACCAGACCCAATAACCTTATCATAAATTGACATGATAAAAAGAGGCATTGCAAGAGCTAATGTATTAATGAATAAACTCGTTAAGACAATCTCATGAATAACTGGACGAAAACGGCTAAATATAATGCTAAACCAATTCATCCCTGCGGCTTGTTTTGTTTGTTTCTCTTCTTCTGCTTTTTCTGGATTCATTTTTTCAAAGAAATATGAGTTTCCAATTACGTTCTTTGCTTTAAATATGATTTTTTGCTTTTTTCTGCTATTAAAAGCTGTAATTACGCCATCTTTTTTTGAAAGTAATACAAGTGGAGCTGCTCCTTTTCGCTCAGGAATGAACAGGCATGGCATTAAACGGTCATCAATTTCTTTTAAATTCATATGCATGTCATGGCTAGTATATCCAAGATGCGCCATAGTATTTAAAATATCTAATAAATCAATCTCGCGCCCTTTAGTATATGGCAATGATTCAAATAAATGCCTGACATTTCCACTCCAATGTAAAGATGTAACAAGCATAGCAAGAGATGTAGCAAAAACATGCTCATGTTTTGACAGCTTAGGAATAAGGTTATGCATATCAAACAGCTCTAAAAGTGAATCTATTTGATCTGTTTCTATGTATTCTGCTTGTCCCTCTTCGGCAACGGTATCCACTGTTGAATATGTTGTCATATCTTTAGTTCCTTATATGGCTTAACTTCAAATATACTACTATCTTCTGTTTTTACTTCTGTTAAACTTCCATCTTTCAATAAGAAATTTCTATCAGCTAGCTTACCAATATTATGATCATCAGTTGTAATGATCATTGTTACTTTTCCTTTTAAAAGAGTAAGCAGCTTAATTAGGTGATTATAGCCTTCTCTATCTAATCCCTTATCAGCATTATTAAATAATATAATTTTAGGTCTATTTAAAAGAACCCTTGCAATGGCAATACGCTGCTTGATACCTGGCGCAATAGTGTCTGCAAAACCATCATTAACCCTTGTTTCATAGCCTTTTGGCAGAAGCGCAATTTCCTTATCTATACTTAAAAGCTCTGCAAGCTCATGAGCTTCTGCTTCTTTTTCTTCATCAAATGCTGTCAGGTTTTCCATAATTGTTCCTTGGAACATAGTATTTTCAGATGTGATCAAGCCCACATGGTGTACTAACTCTTCAGATATAAATTTACTTGATGTAATTCCATCAATGGTAATTTCTCCTTCAGTAGGATCTGAAATACCAGAAATTAGTCTCATTAAAGTAGATTTACCTGCGCTATTAGGTCCATGAATTGCAATTACATCAGGCAGGTTTAGTTCTAGGTTTATATTTCTGAAAATCACTTTGTCATTATAACCAAATGCAACATTTTTTAGGCGTATTTGACCGAGCTTTTTTCTTTCTTCACCCATTTGCTTGCGATCAATCTGGTTAATGGAGAACATGTCATTGGCTTTTGCATTAGCTATTCTATAATCTTGGAATTGTGTCCATAAGAATAAAGCTTTTTGAATAGGCTGCATCAGTCTTCCTGACAACAGAACAGTCGCAATTAATGCACCTGTTGTAAGTTGGTTATCAATAACCATTGGTGCGCCAAATGTAACAACGGAAATTACCATTATCTCATTAAATAATACACCAAAAGTATAACCTTCTGTGCTTATTAAAGAAGTATTATAATTACTCAGACTAGAGTCTTCTTCTAATCTCTCATATCGTCTTGTAAAAACAGCTTCTAGCCCATAAGACTTTATTGAATGGATTCCTTGAAGAGCTTCAATAATAAAATTATATCTCCGATCATCGTTTCCGTCCTGTACTTCAAGAGCTTTCATTAATCTGTTCCCCATTATCCAAGAGATGATTACAAAAACAAAAATTAGTATAAGTGGTACAAATACAAGCTCACCAGTTAAGTAAGAAATTAGGCCGATAAATACTAGTGCAAAAGGAATATCTACTAAAGTGACAAGCGTTTGACCGCCATAAAAGTCTCGAAGCTTGGAAAATGCTCCTAGATTCTGAATTTGCTTACCAGAACCTTCTTTTTTAAGTTTTGCTGGATCAGAATTAATATAATATCTCATAGCATTGGCTGCCATAGTGTATTCATACATCATTCCCGTCCATCCGGTCATATATGATCTAGCAATCCTAAGTATTCCTTCAAACAATATAGCAATACAAACTCCGATTGCTAGAACCATTAATGTACCAACACTATGGTTTGACATAATCCGGTCATAAACTTGTAGAACCATAACAGGTAGCGCTAGAGATAGTAAATTAATTGCTAACGTAGATATGACTAGCTCTGACTTATTTAGCCTAGTTTTACATGCAGGATCATTTAGTTTGTATTTATCAATTAGGTTCATTTTTATATTGCACCGATTTTAGCTCGTTAACTATTTTGATATAATTTTGTGACATAAAAGGCAATTAAAAATTGAACATAAATATAATATATTATACTCTAGCGACTTAAAAACACTAGATCTTTACTTTGTATTAAGCTATTACTGCAAGGGCTGTTCTTCATTTTTTTCGCTATTGTTTTCTTGTTCAATATTGTCTTCTACTTTTTCAAATTCATCATATTCTGAGCTATGATCGTGTGATTCAAGTTCAATATCTTCCATCCAATTCTCTGGATCTATATCATCAAAATTACTGTCTTCTGAGATTGCTTGAATCCAATCATCTGTATCATCTGCAATAATTTCACCAAGGTCGTAAGGTCCTCCACCACCGCCACCTTCACCAGGTGTAAGGTAGTTGTTATCTATTTCTGCAATTGAAAATAATCCATCATCGAAGCAGAAAAATTCGGCATTTGTTACTGTGTCCGTTCCATCTAGAGGCGTTGTACTATTTTCTTGAACAGTGTAGCTACCATCCGAATTTTTCATAATCAGATAGTCACCAATATTGCCACTAAATGTAACAATATCATTGTCTCCTGCGCCGGCATCAACTGTATCATTGCCTCCTTCAGCTCTAATATAATCATCGCCATCACCACCTAAGATAGAATCGTCTCCAGCTCTGCCATAAATTGAGTCATTTCCACCTTTTCCATCTATCAAGTCCTGACCTGCAGTTCCATATATTAGATTTGAATCGTCATCGCCGTGAATTTGATTGAAGTTTGTATTATTATTACCATTTTGATTATTTTGATCAGGGTTTTCTGATCCAGAAGACCCAATTTCTAGCCCTTCATACCAATCGTTAGTTGGTAATGTTCCATCACTGAATTGGAATATTTCAACGTCATCAATCGTGTCCGTCCCATCTCTTCCTTCAACTGTATCTTCAACAATAAAGCTGCCGTCAGGATTTTTCGATATATTATATTCTTCATAAGTTCCTTGGAATACTGCGATATCCGTTCCAGCTCCACCACTGATTGTATCGTCACCACCTTCTCCTGTTGTGCTCGAAATTTTTACATTATCAATACCCCATGATTCATTATTAATGCTTGCAGTCATATCAGCACCAAATCCAAGTTTTAAGTTAGATACATCTGGAAGCGCATTAATTGCTGTACTGCTTTCAGTTCCGTCTGGGTTTAATAGTGTTAGAGTACCATCGTCATTTATATTAAAGTTGAGTTTATAATGGTGAATTTCATCATTATAGCTTCCACCATAACCTAGATCTTGTAGTCCACCTTGATTTGGTGTCCCATCATCAACATCAACGTCATAGCTTTTAACAAGGACTGGTTGGTTGTTGACAAACACTGTGATTTCGTCCATGTATCGACCACTTCCATCCCAATCGTCAATTTCTATAATATCAAATTCTACAGATACTGTATCCGATGCCGCAGAAATATCAAAAGTTTTATATAAAGCTTGTTGGCTGTCAGAATCGCCATGTCTGCCAAGATATTCTCCAGTAGCTGATGGGTGGTTTGAAGTCTCGGTAGAATTGTCATTCCATCCAGAGAATCCTGAGCTTTCATAGATGGCAAAAGTACCACTATCAGCATAGATAGTATCATCACCAGCTCCGCCTTCTATTGAGTCGCTTCCACCGCCGCCAAATATAGTATCAGTACCAGCTCCTCCACTGATCGTATCATTACCAGTACCACCATACATATGATCATCACCAGCTCCGCCTTCCATCGAATCATTACCTTCCATGCCAACGACATAATCATGTCCATCGCCTCCTGATAAGCTATCATCACCTTCACCACCGACTAATAAATCATTGCCAGTACCGCCTGATAGAGCGTCACTTCCAGTGCCACCCACAAGTATATCTTGACCTGTGCCACCATCGATAGAATCATCTCCACTATTTCCTTGAATAGTATCATCCCCACTACCACCAACAATAGTGTCAGAACCTGATCCGCCAAGAGCTAGGTCATTGTCATCACCTCCTTCGATCCAATCATCACCAGAGTTACCTTGAATTGTGTCGCTGCCGGCTCCTCCGTCAAGTGAATCATCGCCTGAACCTCCTTCAATCCAATCATCACCATCTCCTCCAGAGATAGTGTCACTGCCACTATCTCCATGTAGATCGTCATTTCCAGCTCCACCATCAATCAGATCGTCACCCGATCCACCAAGTGCGGTATCACTACCTTCACCACCGAATAAGGTGTCGTTAGATCCACCTGTTATATCAGAGCCTTCGACAGTTACGTTTGCAATAACATCATCATAATCTTGATCACCACCATTTAGTAGATCTTCGAAACCAATTTGAATTTGGCCAAGTCCATCATGTTCCATGTGATCAAAATCATCTGGATTTAGCGATTCATTAGAGAAATATGCAGGGACTCCTTGTACTCCTTGGAGTTCATTAGTTCCACCGTTTCCATCAGCAACAAATGATGCCCATTCTCCATCACCATTTTGTGCAAAAGAAACATTAGTTTCATCTGATAAGCTAGGGTTCTGAGTAGCACCATCGGGTATAATAAAGAAACCAAGTTGAATTGCACCAAGAGGTATGCTGTTTGTACCAAGTGTAATTGTAGATGCGTTGCCTTCTCCGAGAGATTCTTTTACGTTTTTGAAGTTTACAATACCTGAAATGGGGTTACCATTGCTGTCTGCGAAATATATACCAAGTGAATTGTTATATCCTGCATTTGATGAAATTGAATCTATAGATATAGTCATACCATTTGTAGCTGAAATATCATAATTACCATTTTCAAGTAGGATAGGTTCCTGGCCATTATTACTATCACCGACAAGTATATCATCTCCAGCCCCGCCTTCAATTGAATCATCACCGGCGTCACCATGCAATGTATCGCTTTCTGTGCCTCCTGACATTGTATCGTCACCTTCACCGCCCATTAGGATATCAGTTCCAGCATTTCCTGCCATACTGTCTGCACCAGTTCCACCAAATATCGTATCTGCTCCAGAGCCACCACTCATTGTGTCGCTGCCAGTACCTCCATCCATACAATCATCGTCATCACCACCGTGCATAGTATCAGCACCAGCTCCACCACTCATTGTGTCATCGCCAGCATCGCCACTCATCCAATCGTCACCTTCGCTGCCTGATAGATTATCATTTCCAGAACCACCTTGTATGTCGTCATCACCAGTACCTCCTTCGATTACATCTTCGCCAGCGCCACCTCCGAGCCAGTCATCTCCTGCACCTCCTTGAATATTATCATCACCATCTTGGCCCCAAATCTTATCATCATCATCGCCGCCATCAAGCAAGTCATCACCTTCACCACCAAGCATAGAATCCATACCCGCGCCGCCAAGCATTGTATCTTCTCCAGCGCTGCCATCTATAGTGTCAGCACCATCACCGCCGCTTATCCAATCGTCACCTTCGCCGCCAGTTAGGTCATCATCACCAATTTCACCCTGGATATCATCATCACCAGTCCCACCATCGATTGTATCATCACCTTCTCCGCCGCCAAGCCAATCATTACCAGCGCCACCTTGGATATCATCATCACCATCTTGGCCCCAAATCTTATCATCATCATCGCCGCCATCTATGACATCATTATTGTCACCGCCAAGCATAGAATCCATACCGGCACCGCCAAGCATTGTGTTGTCACCATCACCACCATCGATTGTATCGTCACCATCACCACCGCTTATCCAGTCATCGCCTTCTCCACCGATTAACGAATCATCACCAGCATCGCCTTGAATATCATCATCGCCAGTACCACCATCGATTGTATCATCACCGGCACCGCCGCCAAGCCAATCATCACCAGTGCCACCACGGATGTCATCGTCTCCATCTTGACCCCAAACTTTATCGTCACCATCATCGCCATCAATAGTATCGCTACCTGTACCTCCAAGGATCGAGTCCATGCCTTCGCCGCCGGATAATAAATCTGAACCTCTACCACCATCTATGGTATCATTACCAACTCCTCCAAGTATCGTATCGTTACTGCTATCACCTTCATTATTACCATTTTCACGATTATAATCGTCTACAATTTTTGCGGGTATCTCACCAGTAATAAATTCTATACCAAAATCTGATCCGTTTTCATCGCTGAATAATACTATTTGATCAAAACCTCCTTCAATATCAATGGTAAATTCTACTTTACCATCAGTCATTGGATTACCTAAATCATCTGTTCCATCAACAGTTCCTGAGCCTACTTCAACTCCGTTTAGATAAGCTTTCCAAGAGGCAGTTTCAATATCGTCAGGCGGAGGGTTGCCTACGTTACCAGCATCTTCTTGGAATAGCACTCTTAGTCCAACATTGACTTCATCTAATACTAAGCCGTCAAAATCAATTTCTATACCTTCATTTTGATCAATTTCTGCATGTCCTGGGCCGACTGAAAGGCCACGAACTTCACCATCTCCAAGAGTTTTGAAGTTGAAGTTGCCTTCTACTTTGTTTTCCAAATCAGAATATGGTGTGATATTAACTTGATGACCAGCAAGATCTTGATTCCATAATGCATTAACATCGTAACTTGTTTCATTTAAATCTTCTCCGCCCAGAGTAAATGGTTGTGGATCAGCGTTGATAGATCTAATTGAGAAGTCAACAACTACATCATCGAAATCCTGATCTCCTCCACCTGCAATATCTTCAAAGTTAAATGAAATTTGTCCAGTATTTGAAGTTTGCATATGCTCATTAAATCCTGGATTTAATGTAGAGTCAGAGAATAGAGCGGGGGCTCCTTGACCATCTAGATCGTCACCGTTTAGAGTTGGTGTCCATTGGCCTCCAGTTAGCTGGAATCCTACTTGATCTCCATCAGATAGTCCTGGGTTTTCATCCGCACCATCTGGAATTATGAAGAAACCAAGTTGCGTTGCGCCAGCCGGTATTTCGTTGGCTGTATATTGTATTGTTACGCTATCACCTTCGCCTAAAGTATCTTTAACATTAGTGAAGTCAATAGATCCAGAGATTGGGTTGCCATTACTGTCAGCAAAATAATGACCAAATGTATTGTTATAGCCGGCGTTTGAACTAATCGAGTCTAGTTCAATACAGAAATGGTTGATTCCTTCAATATCAAAATTGCCATTTGCTAGTTGAGATGGATCGCCAAAGTCACTACCACCATCATCTCCAAAGAGTAGGTCATCACCATCATTCCCTTCAATATAATCATCACCATCGCCGCCTTGTACAGTATCATCACCATCGCCTGCAATAACTGTGTCATTATCATCGCCACTATCGATTGTATCATTACCAGCACCGCCGAGCATCGTATCTTCTCCAATGCCACCACCCATAGTGTCAGCACCATCACCACCGCTCATCCAGTCATCGCCTTCGCCGCCAGTTAGTGAATCGTCTCCTGCATTGCCTTGAATGTCATCATCGCCAGTACCGCCATCAATTGTATCATCACCATCACCACCGCCGAGCCAGTCATCGCCAGCTCCGCCTTGGATATTATCATCTCCGCCTTGACCCCAGACTTTATCGTCACCGTCACCGCCATCAATGACATCATCACCATCGCCGCCAAGCATAGAATCCATGCCAGCACCGCCGAGCATAGTATCTTCTCCAGTGTCGCCGCTCATTGTATCAGCACCGTCACCACCGCTCATCCAGTCATCGCCTTCGCCACCAGATAGTGAATCATCTCCTGCATCCCCTTGAATATCATCATCACCAGTACCGCCATCAATCGTATCTTCTCCATCACCACCGCCGAGCCAGTCATCGCCAGCTCCGCCTTGGATATCATCATCTCCACCCTGACCCCAAACTTTATCGTCGTCGTCACCGCCATCAATGACATCATCACCATCGCCGCCAAGCATAGAATCCATGCCAGCACCGCCGAGCATTGTGTCTTCTCCAGCGCCACCATCCATTGTGTCAGTACCATCACCACCGCTCATCCAGTCATCGCCTTCGCCGCCAGTTAACGAGTCATTACCAGCATCTCCTTGAATATCATCATCACCAGTACCGCCATCAATCGTATCTTCTCCATCACCGCCACCGAGCCAGTCATCGCCAGCTCCGCCTTGGATATCATCATCTCCATCCTGACCCCAAACTTTATCGTCGTCGTCACCGCCATCGATGACATCATCTCCATCACCGCCAAGCATAGAGTCCATGCCAGTGCTGCCGAGCATAGTATCCTCACCCGTGCCACCGAGTATAGTGTCTGAGCCTTCATCGCCACTCATCCAATCATCACCTTCTCCACCAGTTAGTAGGTCATTTCCAGGTTGTCCAGCAAAGTCAGGAGAAATTTCTAGCAATTCAAGTTTGACGTTATCAAGGAGTCCACCAAGGCTATCGTCAGTTCCTACAGCTTTAAACTCAAGTCTAGTTTCGGCGCTATCTTTATTGCCTGTAACTTCGAAACTATATGTTTCCCATTCAGTTTCAGAACTATCAGAATCAATAGTTGCAAGAAGTTCACCATCCCAATAGACTTCAATAGGAGTGCTGTCAAAGTTTACATTTGGTCTTGAAACATAGTCAAATTGGAGTGTGAATTTATGATCAGCATGTGTCTGAATATCTTGATACATTGAGCTGTTTGAGTGACTGTCTAATTCAGCTTTATGGTCTCCGTCGGATGGCGCAATACCGGTGAGATTACCAGTTTGAATTTCTATTCCCGGTCCTGAGCTTACATTCCAACCTTCAATGCCGCCAGAAAATACTTGCCAATTTCCTCCGTGATCCTGAACATCAGCATCTTCAAAGCTACTATTTTTAACTAAATTAAAGTTAAATGGAGGAATGTCATTGTTGCCCGTACTAGAATTGGTTGAATTACCTCCATCACCAAATATCGTATCTTGCCCAGTGCCACCTTCAATTGTATCGTCGCCATCGCCGCCCCAAACTTGATCGTCATCATCTCCGGCATCAATAGAATCATCTCCTATACCACCTGCAATGGAGTCTTGGCCAGTGCCACCAAGGATATTATCTTGTCCAGCGCCACCGTCGATGGTGTCGTGACCTTGGTCACCTTCTAGGATGTCGTCGCCGTCGCCGCCGTCGATTAGGTCTTCGTCTTCGCCGCCCCAGATGGAGTCTCGGCCAGTTCCGCCGTCGATTGTGTCATCACCAGCGTTGCCTACAACATCATCGTCTCCTGTTCCGGCGTCTATTAAATCATCGCCGCCATCGCCACCTATCCAGTCATTATCTGCGCCGCCAAGTATTGTATCTGCATCATCGCCGCCCCAGATCATGTCATCGCCAGCTCCGCCATCGATCTCGTCTTCGCCTTCGCCACCATGGATTACATCTTGTCCTACGCCGCCAGTAATCGTATCAGCTCCTTCCCCGCCTTGGAAGATCTCTGTTCCATCACCTCCGCGCATTACATCGTCACCATCTGTTCCGAAGATTGTATTATTGACCGTCGTATAAGTCTTATCTGTAAACTCTAAATCATAGCCTGTCTGGACAATCTGTTCTCCATCTCGTCCGGGAATTGTATCTTCAACTGTAAAGGTTCCATCGCCATTATTATGGAAGATATATTCATCACTTGTTCCACTGAATGATATTCCAACTCCACTACCACTATTTATATTTATAGTAGTATCAGTAAATTCTAAATGCTCGATACCATCTATTATATCTGTACCATCACGGCCTGCTACATTATCTTGTACTGTAAAGGTTCCATCGCCATTATTCGTGATCGTATATTCTGTACTTGTTCCTTGGAATATTAGTGTATCAGAGCCAAACCCTCCAGATAATGTATCATCACCTTGACTAGCAACAAGCGTATCATTACCACTTCCGCCATCGAGACTATCATCGCCAGCTCCGCCATCAAGAGAATCTCCTCCAGCTCCGCCAAGAGCAGTATCATCGCCAATGCCACCAAGTAGAGTATCATTCTGGCCAGGTCCATCAATTCCTTCAATTGTTACATTAGCTACCGCATCGTCAAAGTCTTTATCACCATTATTAAGTTGATCGTCAAACGATATCTGTAATGGGCTTTGTTCGATAAAGTGCATATGCCCAACCCCATCGGAGTTTAAGGCACCATCTGAGAAGTAAATAGGTGCACCTTCTCCTTGTAGCTCATTACCATTTAAGACAGGAACCCATTGTCCGCCTGTAAATGTAAATGTGATCTCGCTTCCATCAGTTAGAGATGGATTTAAATCTGCACCATCTGGAATGATAAAGAATCCAACTTCAACTGCTCCAGCTGGAATATCACCAGGTGAGTAAGTAATAGAAGATTCATCACCAATACCAAGTGAGTCTTTAACATTTGCAAAATTAACAACACCGGCTATTGGATTACCATTACTATCAACAAAGTAATGTCCAAGAGAATTATCATAACCAGCATTTGCAGCAATAGAGTCAAGAGCGATAGTAAAGCCAACACCAGCTGGAAGCGTATAATTACCATTTGTTAGCTGAATCGGAACAGAGCCACTGCCACCAGTTTGCGTATCACCTATAAGTAAGTCATCACCAGTACCACCAATAAGCAGATCATCACCTGCTTCACCCTCAAGCGTATCATCACCAGTGCCGCCGCTTAGAGTATCTGATCCTTCGCCTCCATCCATGAAGTCACTACCTTCATTACCAAGCATAGAATCATTGCCCTGATCGCCAAACATAGTATCAGCACCAGTACCACCATACATTAAATCATCGCCAGTGCCTCCAGATAAAGAATCATCACCAGCACCGCCAGCTAGAGTATCCGTACCCTCACCACCAAGCAATGTATCATTATTAGTACCACCGCTAGGATTAGTTCCATACCCTTCAACAACTACATTAATTACAGCATCATCATAATCCTGATCACCACCGCCAAATAAATCTTCAAAGCCAAGCTGAATCTGACCAGTTTCTGTATGATTCATATGGTCAAAGCCATTATCAGGGTTTAAGTTCTGATCAGAGAAGTAAGCAGGGGCATTCTGTGCTCCTTGTAACTCATTCCCATCAAGATAAACCGCAAGGTCACCATTGTTATTCTCATCGAAAGTAACAGCAGCACCATCAGTTAGTCCGCTATTTAAACCAAAGCCATTTGGTACAATAAAGAATCCAACTTCAACAGCACCAGGAGGTAAGTCACCAGCTGCATAGTTTAGAGTGATACTATCGCCAACACCGAGAGAATCTTGGACATTAGCAAAAGCAATGACACCTTCAATTAGATCACCATTAGCATCTTTAAAGTACATACCAAAAGTATTTTGGAATCCAGCAGTAGAGGTAATAGAATCAAAAGTAATACCAAAGCCATCACCAGCAGAAATATCATAATTACCATTGGTCATCTGAGTAGGAGGAGGGGCAGGAGCATCAGTATCATTATCGCCAACTAGAGAATCATCCCCAGTGCCACCAATCAGAAGATCATCACCAGACTCACCCTCTAGAGTATCATCACCAGCATTGCCTGACAGTGTATCATCACCATCTCCGCCATGCATCGAATCTGTCCCAGCACCACCCGTTGCTACATCATCTCCTTCATCGCCATAAATCGTATCAGAACCTGAACCTCCATGTATCGTGTCTGAACCAGTGCCGCCACTCATCCAGTCATCGCCTTCACCACCTTGTATATCGTCATCTCCTCCTTGACCCCAGACTTTATCGTCACCGTCACCGCCAAGCATTGTATCTTCTCCAGCGCCTCCATCCATGGAGTCATCGCCGCCACCACCAAGAACAGAATCGTCTCCTGCACCTCCGGCTAATGTATCATTGCCACCGCCGCCTGTGATTGTATCGTTATCATCACCACCATCGATAGAGTCATCACCAGCGTTACCTACTAAAGAATCATCACCTTCATCACCAAAGATAGAATCATCGCCACCACCGCCGAGGATAGTGTCATCACCAGCGCCGCCAGATAATGAATCATTATCAGCACCACCAAGGACTGAGTCGTTTCCTGCGCCTCCCGTAATAGTATCATCACCACCGTGTCCAATAAGCGTATCAGCACCGTCACCTCCATCCATGGAGTCATCGCCGCCACCACCAAGAACAGAATCGTCTCCTGCACCTCCGGCTAATGTATCATTGCCGCTTCCTCCAGCCAATGTGTCATTTCCCTCATCCCCAGTGATTATGTCATCATCGTCACCTCCTCCGATAGAATCATCTCCTAAACCACCGACTAAGGAATCAGCGCCTTCATCACCAAAGATAGTATCATCACCAATGCCTCCTAGAGCAGTGTCAGCGCCAGCTCCACCTGAAAGCGAGTCATCACCTTCATCACCGCTAATTAGATCTTGTCCTGATCCTCCGCCGATTGTGTCTGCTCCAGTGCCACCTGACAGAGAGTCATCTCCATCACCGCCTAAAACCGAATCATCGCCAGCATCACCAGAAATTGTATCAGCATTTTCGCCGCCATCGATAGTATCATTACCTTCGTTTCCAGAAATTGAATCTTCACCAGTTCCACCTGCTATTGAGTCGTTCCCTTCGTTACCAGTAATGGTATCTTGATCTGCGCCTCCGTATATTGTGTCGTGACCAGTTCCTCCAATTAAGGAGTCACTTCCTGCGCCGCCAAATAGGTGATCATCGCACGCTTCGCCATCAAGAGTGTCAGCTCCACCACTGCCTTTTAGAATATCATGACCGCTTCCACCAGTTAGAGAATCGTCACCGGCATTACCTAGAATTATATCGTTACCAGCGCCTCCAGCTAACGTATCATTGCCACTACCACCAGCTACAACATCATCTCCCTGGCCGCCTTGAATTGTGTCAGCACCAGCTGAGCCAACGATTATATCATCACTACCATTATTATCAGTCGTACTTTGAACTGTTACATTTAATACTGAGTCATTAAAATCATTATCTCCACCTCCGAATAAATCCTCCCATCCCATATGTCCGCCAGGTGCATGGTTCATGTGGTCTACACCATCTGGGTTAAGACTAGTGTCTGAAAAGAATGCAGGTGATGAGGCTCCTTGTAATGGTTGTCCGTTGAAATAAGGTGTCCATATACCTCCTACATCAACGAATTCTATTGCCGCTCCATCTGGAACAAGAGGTTGATTTAAGTTTGCACCGTTGGGAATTATAAAAAATCCTAATTGTACTGCGCCAGCAGGAATATCTCCGGATTCGTATTGTATAACAGCTTCTTGACCTTCTCCTAGAGAGTCTTTTACATTGAAAAAATCTAGTTTTGCAGTAGTTCCAGCTATTGGATTGCCATTTGCGTCAGCAAAATAATGGCCAAAAGAACTATCAAAACCAGCTTCTGAAGTAAGCGAATCTACTACTATTGTAAGGCCTGCAGCTGATATTACCTGATAGTTCCCATTTTCAAGCTGAGTTGGAATAGGGTGATCTGTGCAATCATCTGGATTTGGATCAGGATCTTCTGGTTCTGGATCAGGATCAGGATCTGGGTCAGGGTCAGGGTCAGGTTCTGGCTCCGGATCAGGTTCTGGGTCCGGTTCTGGATCAGGTTCGGGTTCTGGCTCCGGATCAGGTTCTGGTTCTTCCTCAACAGGAATTTCAGGAGCTTCTTGCACAGGAGTGGAAGCTTCTTGAACTGGTGGTGGTGGATTATTAGGCTCGCTTCCTCTTATTGGATTAGTTCCTGCTTCATCAGGAGCAATAATTTGGTTATCAACATCTGGAATTTCTAAGTCTCCGCCTAATAGTGGTAGAGCTTCTGGATCCTCTTCTGCTTCTTCAATTAATGGATCAGTTCCATCTCTATCTCTTTCAATTTCTTCAATTGGAGGTATTTCGTTGCTAGTTCTTTCTGTTTCGCTGAGTTCTAAATCTTGGTCTTGTGCTGTGTAGCTGCCTCCATATAATTCGTTAGTAATAACGCTTTCTTCATCTTCAGTAGCAAGTAGTTCTTCGACATCGGCTTCTTTGTCATCTGCCTTCATCTTGTCGTGATTTAAATTTTGTTTATCAACTTGAGATAGTCTGTCGAAATGATCGAATTGTTCTCTGTTGCCTTGGTTGGTTGAACTTCCACCGCTTTGATTAGAACTTTTGCTAGCCATGTAAAATATACCCCATTGATTAACACAGAATTTTCCATCTTATGGTGTAAAGACTAATAGTCAAAAGTTAAATTTCTATTAATTATTCCTCTAAGGCGCTGAATTTTAGAGATTTTTAAATAAGTGTTGCATATAAAATATTTAGTTTTTCTTAAAAAAATAACTTTTTCCTGTAGCGCTTAATATTCCAAGAATCATGAGTATGTTTGCCCAGCTTTGAACAATCCAAACAATTGATGAATATTCACTAGCTGCTAATATAAAGATAAATTGGAATAAAGCATAAAAACCGCTTGCATACATAGTTAATCTAATGCAAGTTTTCATAGGGATATTAAATCCAGAGATTTTGGTTACAAGAAATATCATGATAATGAAAAAAGCTTTATCTAAAAAAGTATTTAAAAAAATGAGAAATCCAGTTAATGGAAAAATCATATAAACCAAGACTCGTGGTGCCTGGTCTAGTAGTCTGGCAAAGCTGGATTTTATTTCTTCATGGGTCAGTACTCTGGGGGTTTGATCAAAGATTTGATCAAACTTTATTGGAAACGTGTTTTTTACTTTTCCATCAGAATCTATTAGACTAATAATCATTTTGTTTTGAGATAATATCAAAGGAAATTTACTTCTATCACTTGGTTTAGTCTTATTATTTGGATCGATTGCAAGGATGTTATTTCCATTTTTATTTTTGATCAAAATAGGTTCATCAGAATTTACTAAAATATTTTGACCGTCATATTCAATTGGTGGAATTTGTCTTAAGATAAAATCTATATTTTCAACTTTTTCTGAGATAATATTGTTTTTGAGATAGTCTTGCACTTTGTCTATGTTATGCAAAAAGATTATGGTGCACATAACTGAGGAAATAAGTGACAAGTTTATGATATATAAAGCACCATAATCATTATATTTTTTAAAAACTTTTTCATAAAATTTTATTGAACTGACTGATAACCACAAATGTGTAAACAGATTTTTTATAAAAAATAATGGGTTTGAAAGTAGAGTTGTCATAATGAATAAATTAGTTTAAGATCCTGCTACAAACTACAAGTAATGGACATTATAATGAACTCTGCAAAAAATCAAAACTATTCCTTTGAAAAACTTAGTGATTGCATAAAGATTTTGTCTGCAGATGCTGTAGAAGCTGCTAAATCAGGTCATCCTGGAATGCCTTTAGGGTTTTCACAAGTTATGACTGTTTTAGCTTTTAAGTTTTTAAGATTTAATCCAAATGATCCAAAGTGGTTTAATCGAGATAGATTAGTTTTATCTGCAGGACATGGTTCAATGTTGTTATATTCTTTCTTTTACTTAACTGGCTATAAGGATTTTAGTCTTGATGATATAAAGAACTTTAGGCAGCTTGGTTCAAAAACAGCAGGTCATCCTGAGATAGAACTTTTTGACGCTATAGAGACTTCGACTGGGCCATTAGGTCAGGGGCTTGCAAGCGCTGTAGGAATGGCAATTGCACAAAAAAAATATGAAGATAAGCTTGGGTCAAAAATTTGTAATTATAATGTATATGTAATTGTTGGGGATGGTTGCTTGATGGAGGGCATTTCGTACGAAGCTGCATCTATGGCTGGGCATTTGCAGCTAGATAATCTTATAATTTTATTTGATGATAATGGAATTTCGATTGATGGTAAGACAGATTTGACAGTGTCTGAGGACCATATTAGGAAATTTGAGTCAATGGGGTTTGAAACATTTACAGCAAATGGATATGATGACGGGGATTTATCAAATGTTTTGTCTGAGGCTAAGAAATCGAAAAAACCTTGCTTTATATCGTGTAGAACAGTAATTGGTAAAGGTGCAAATGTAAAAGAAGGATCTGAAAAATCTCATGGTGCTCCACTTGGACAAGAAGAATTAGAATTTTTAAAGACAAAGATTGCAAAATCATCTGAAGCATTCGATCTTGATCAAGATATGAAGTCATTATGGGAAACTGCTTGGCAAAAAGATGAAAGCGAGTATAGGCTTTGGCAAGAAAATTTTAAGAGTCTACCTGACAATAAAAAAGAATATATGAAAGCGCCTCAGTTGCAAGTACCATCTGATATAGAAGATATTGCTGCTTCGGAAGCTACTAGAGTCTCGTCTGGTAGAGTGATTGAGACTATGCTAAAGTCAGAAGAGAAGTTAATAATTGGCTCTGCCGATCTTGCTGGCTCAAATGGTCTTAAAAATTCTGTATGTGTCCCAATTACAAGAGATGATTTTTCAGGGAACTTTATTTACTATGGCGTCAGAGAGAATGCAATGTCAGCTATTATGAATGGTCTTGCAATATCTGGTTTTGCTCCAATTGGCGGAACATTTTTTGTTTTTTCAGATTATATGCGTCCTTCAATCAGATTATCAGCCCTTATGAAATTACCAGTAATTTATGTCATGACGCATGATTCAATAGGGGTAGGGGAAGATGGGCCAACGCATCAGCCGATAGAGCATTTAGCGTCATTTAGAGCGATGCCAAATATAAATGTATTTCGTCCAGCTGATTTTTGTGAAGTGCACGAATGTTATGAGTTAGCATTGGAGAGTAAACAGAAGCCATCTATGATGGTTTTGTCTCGGCAATCCCTTCCGCAATTAAGACAAAAAGAAAGTAATAATCTGTCATCAAGAGGAGCTTATGTTATTAGCGAAGCAAGTGATGCAAGCAAAGTTGATGTTGCTCTTTTCGCAAGTGGGTCTGAAGTTAGTATAGCAGTAGATGTGCAGAAGATTTTGGAAGGTGATGGATTGTCTGCAAGAGTTATTTCTGTACCGTGCTTTGAACTGCTTGAATCACAAGATTTTGAGTATAAAAATGGTTTAAAAGGAAATGCTAAATTATCAGTTGCAATTGAAGCTGCAAGTGAGTTTGGTTGGCATAAGATAATTGGTTCTGAAGGGCTGTTTTTTGGCATGGATTCGTTCGGCGCATCCGCTCCAGCAAAAGATTTATTTAAGCATTTTGGTTTAAATGTAGACTCAATTGCAAGTTCAATTTTAGGAGTTATAAAAATATAAAGTTCTTTTGTTTTTTAATATTGAGTTGATTTTTTACATAAATACTAATATTTCTAGTAGTAGCTTAAACAATTAACTTTGGGGGAAGGGGTGTCAAAAGCTAAGAAAAATGATGATGTTTCAAAAAAGAAATTAGCTGGCTCTCTGCCAATTTTAATCCAGTTTGGCAAAACAAAATATGGAAGTGCTAACAAAAATTTGTTTAAAGATGATGAGAAGAAAGAAGAGGTTGAATTTATTGTAGGAAGTTATAATCCAAAAAACTACAATAAGTTTATACAACAGGATTTAAAAGAGAAAAAATCTATCAAATCAAATGATAATATAGATTTGGTCGGCGAAGGTAATGTTGTTAATTCAACAATTGAGGATGAAATGATTTTTGGCGATTTAGAGCTATAGAATATACCTCGAGGTAAAAGCGTAAGATAGAAGAGAAGCGGCATGAAGTTGTTGTAATTAATCTGGGAAAGGTAAATGTAATTCAACCGCCTCTCTTCTGTTCTTCCCATGTCTTAACTAAAACGCAGAGACTGAAAACCTAAATGGGAAGAATTAGATCTCAATCTTAAGTTAAAGTATAGGTAACCACCCCTATACTTAAGGTTGATACTATCATCACAAAATTCAACTGTCTAGTAAAAAAACAAAAAATTACTGGATATTAATTTTTACATAGAAAAACAACAAGATATAGCTATATTTATGAATTCAGATATTGTTTGAGCTCTTCAATATTTGAAATATTTGTTAACTTAAAGTTGTGAGGAGATTTTTTTGCAAGGCCTGCAAGAACCTTTCCCGAGCCAATTTCAACTAATTCAGTAATTCCAAGCTCAGCAAATTTATCCATTGTTTCTCTCCAGCGAACCGTACCACTTATCTGAGTAACAAGGTTTTTCTTTATTGTAGCCGGGTCAGAAACAAGGTCAGCAGTGACATTTGCAAGCAATGGGACTTTAGAAATATTAATTTCAGTAGAATCTAAAGCATTTTGCATAGGTTTTTGAGCACTTTCAATCAATTTTGAATGAAATGGAGCGCTAACTTTTAGCTTAATGGCTTTATATCCAGTATCCTTAAGTGCTGCTACAATGCGATCAACATTATATTCGTGACCACTAATTACAATTTGTCCATCTACATTATCATTTGCAATTTGACAAACACCGTCAGTTATAAGTGAATCAAGTACATCATTTAGGTGTTTAAAGGATATACCAATACACGCAGCCATTGCTCCTTCACCCTTAGGTGAAGCTTCTTGCATTGATGTTGCTCTAACTTTTAAAAGCTTTGCAGTTTCTTCTAAAGTTATAGAGCCAGATGCACAAAGTGCGCTATATTCGCCAAGTGAGTGACCTGCAACTATGTCGCATAGTTCCTCAATGTTTTTACCAGTTTCTTGAGCAAGCACCCTAAAAATTGAAATAGAGGTCGCCATAAGAGCAGGCTGAGTATTGGTTGTTGAAGCGAGTTCATCATCTGGACCATCAAAGATAATTTTACTTAAATCATAGCCAAGTGTGTCATTTACGCATTCAAATACATCTTTTGCAACGTCAAATGAGTTGTAAAAATCTTTAGCCATTCCAATTTTTTGTGATCCTTGACCGGGGAATATAAATGCTCTATTCATAAATAATAATCTTTAGTAAATGTATAAAAATTTCGATTATGAGAATTCTTTCGTATCTGTCAATTATTTTAATGATTTTTTTGACAAGTTTTAATTGTCAGGCGAAAGGTAATGATACTTCAAAATTGTTTAGTTTGATAAAACAAAAGAAGTGGCAGAGTTCCTATAATTTAGCATCAAAGATTGGTGACCCTGTGTTAAAAAAAATTGTTTTATCGCAGCAATATTTGGATAGAAGACACAAAAGGAATAGTTTTGAAAAGATTACAAAATTTTTAAAAGAAAATCCGCATTGGCCTCAAAATTATATATTAAAACTTCGAGCCGAGAGCTTGCTTAATTCAGGGACTGCTAAGAAGCATATTGTTGAATGGTTCAATAAAAACAAACCGGTGACTGGAAAGGGGTATAAGTATTATGCACTTGCGGCTGCTTCTGTAGTAAAAGATCCCAAAAAATTATCATCGATTATAAAATCTGGCTGGCATTTCGGGAATTTTACAAACTCAGAACAAAAATCTTATCATAAAAGATTTAGAAAATATTTGACGTCTGCCGATCATGTGAAAAAGATTGATAATCATTTATGGGAAAAAGAGATTACTGCTGCGAAGAACAGCTTAAACTATGTGGATGGTGGGTACAAAAAATCTTTCAATGCTCAGATAGCTTTAATACAGAAACATAAAAATGCTAGAAGGTTATTTAAGCGCGTTCCTAAAAAATATTATACGTCAGGCTTAATTTACAGATATTTGTGGTCAAGAAAATCTGATCTTCCTTCTGGTTCTGAAGTTGCAAGCTTATCTAGAATAGCTTCAGTTGATAAAGACAGAGCGGATAGTTTTTGGAAAGTACAAGCTTACTTGGCCAGAGAGTTTATTGAAAAGAAAAAATATAGAGATGCTTATAAAGCCTCTAGTAGCCACTTTGCTACAAGTGCATCTTGCAAGAGTGAAGCTGAATATTTGTCGGGTTGGCTTGCACTGAATTTCTTACGAAAACCAGATCTTGCTTTAGGGCATTTTCGCAGTTTTAATAGAGTAGTTAAAACACCTATTAGTAAGTCGAGAGGTATATATTGGCTAGCTCGTGCGCATGAATATAAAAGGGATTCACAGAAGTCCCAGAAACTGTATTATTTGGCTGCAACAAAATATCCATATACATTCTATGGGCAGATGGCAGCTGTTGAGTTGAATCAGAGAAAAATGGTAATGCCTGATGCTATAAACATTGCAAAATATAGTCAGGACATTAATTCATATATTAAGAATAATGAAATTGCTCGTGCTGCACAAATTGTATCAAAATACGGATCAAATGCTCTGAGTCAAATATACATAAAAGCCGCTGTTAAGCAGACAAAAAATACATCAGATGTTTATGGGGTTATAGGGGCTATAGCTAAGTCAAATAATGTTCACCATACAACTTGGGCTGCGAAAAGCGCGATGCAAAAGCATGTTTTAATGAAAAGCCAAGCATTTCCAACGCCTTATAAATTGTCTAAGCTGCCTGTTGAAACACCGCTTACATATAGCATCATTCGTCAAGAATCAGTTTTTGATCAACATGCAATTAGTAGTGCGCAGGCTAGGGGATTAATGCAGCTTATCAAGCCTACAGCATGTGACACAGCAAAGCTTGTTGGCGTTAGGTGTAGAATTTCAAAATTAACAACTGATCCAAACTATAATATCAAATTAGGTAGTAATTATATAAATCAAATGATTGACGATTATGATGGCTCATATATCTTAGCTATAGCTTCATACAATGGTGGGCCTCACAATGTTGACAAATGGTTGAAAATATTTGGTGACCCAAGGAGGCTAAAGGATCATAGGGAAGTTTTGAATTGGCTCGAGCATATTCCGTTTTATGAAACTAGGAATTATGTGCAAAGAGTTCTTGAGAACTTACAGATATATAGGTCAATTATAGAGAAGGATGATAAGTTCAAATTATCTGACGATTTATTAAAAACGAAAGGAGTATAAATGAGTGAATTACAAGCCGGCAATGTTGCGCCAGATTTTAAAGTTTCAATAGCAGAAGATAAGCAGCTCTCGCTGTCAGAACTATCTGGTAAATATGTTGTATTATACTTTTATCCAAAAGATAATACCCCTGGATGCATGGTTGAAGCAAGGGATTTTAATGCATTGTTTCCAGAATTTGAAAAACACGGAGCTGAAGTGATTGGCGTTTCTAAGGATAGCTTAAAATCTCATGATAAATTTAAAAGCATATTTGGTCTAAAATTTCATCTTGGTTCAGATACTGAATGCGAGCTTTGCCAGAAATATGGAGTTTGGATAGAAAAATCCATGTTTGGTAAAAAATATATGGGAATTAATAGAGCAAGTTTCCTTATAGACAAAGCTGGTAAAATTGCTCATATATGGCCAAAAGTTAAGGTAAAAGGCCATGCACAGGAAGTGCTTGATAAGCTCAAAGAGCTGAGCAAATAATCATTTGATTGATATATTCCTACATTAAACTTAGAGGAATTTTAGGCTAACCGGGTTTTAAGCATTTTATCTACGTAATTTTAACCCACGGTTTAATACTAAGTCTAATTATCTATATAGCTTAATTATGTTCTTTGTTATTTTGCTTTGTATTAACTTTAATACAAATTAAATATTATGGCAAAAAAACAAGATATAATTATTGATAAGCTAGTTGATGGTTTTGAGGAATTAAATGTATCCAAAAAACCAAAGTTTGTTGTAAATTCTATTGTGTATGCAGATGGTGAAGAATCTGAGGAGTCGTCAGATGAAGAATATGATTCTTTTGATAGAGGTTTGTTTGATGAGTTGAATATAAGAGATAGATCAACATTACCATATAGACCTTATACAATAAAAATTAGCAGGGCAAAGAAAAAACTTGGAGAAGAAGTATATTCTACTCCTGTTGGATTTGTTGTTGGTGCAGATGTTGAAGCGTATGATGGTGTTCCAGCCGAGCGATATAGCACAACAGTCAAACCATTTTTAAAAGAATTATATAAAAGTGGTTTTGAATCTGGTTCCACTAGTTTAATTGAAGATACAGTTTCAGCAAGTTTGCTATTAAATAGACCTCTATCTTTGAGTACTAGGAAGAATAATTTGTTAACCAAAGAGTTGCAGGCAAAAACAGAAAGCCCAATTATTCATAATAAATTTAGTGTTTTTTGGAGATTTGACTGGTATGACACAAATAACAAAGTAGTAGAATACAAAACAGTAAGAACATTTTATAAAAAACTCAAGCGTTATGATGCAGAAAACAGTACATCTAAAGCGGAGGATTTTAGATCATATTGCGAGAGTGGTATTGCTGTTCCTTATCAAGGCTTGAGAGAACTAGCAAAAAATCATGAAAAAACTAAGGAATTAGTACGAGAGGCACGAATAGACTCACCAGGTAGTGATGTTTACTTAAGCATTGTTGATGGAGATACAGTTTCATTTAATGGAATATACAGCGCATATTTGAGAATTTATGGAAAGGCAGATGTAGTGCCTACTATAATGTCAACTTGCTATGAATTTACTCAGGAAAAAGCTGCAGATTTACCTTTTGTAGAAGGGTCAAAATTATGCAAAAAGATACGCGTTGCAACTGCAAAATTTGTTAAACTAGGTATATATATAACTGAGCCAAACGTTTGTATATTGATTCCAAGTGAAAGAGATACATTGGCTGAGAGCTTTATTGATAGTACTTTAAAATTAGGCAATGCAGAATCTGCAGCGCTAATGAAAAATCTAATTAAATCAAGAGGTATAGATAATTTAGAAGTAGTGATTTCTAATGATAACCCACTTTTAACTGCAATTCCTCCTAGAGTAAGAAAAACGAAATCTGGAAAAACTCAAATTAAATTTTCCAAAGAGTTTGAATCTGGTCTTGGTCCTACGGAAAAGGACCTAGTATCTTTTAAGCAAATGAGTCAATCTCATGTACATGAAGGAGTTTGGTTAGATAATTTATATATTAATAGAGCATTTGAGATATCTGGTAATCATTATAGATTTAAGGGATTATTGACTCGTTACCTTGATGAAAGTAGGGGGCTCACTACTTCTGAAAAAAAAGAACTATTTGAGATGGTATCAAAAGAAGATTTAGCACGCATAAAGAGCGCATATCTTGAAAAAGAAAAAGCAATACAGATATATAAAAATGAAAACTTACGAAATGCGGATCAGCAGGAATTAATTGATTTTATAACTGCACAAGGTGAATATGATATAGAGGATTTTGATGCTGAGTTTTTACAGATTCTTGCAAACGCTGATATTGTTTTATTGCTCAAAGATGGAATTTTGGATTTAGGGGAGTTAAGTGATATTCCTTATGATGTTCTGAAGGAGCTCTTGTATGATGATGAAATTATTTCACTTTTAAAAGATAAGCATTATGATTTTGGCGAAGTCTACTCAATTTATGTTGAATATGTTGAGGATTCAGATGATGGAATCGGAGATTTTAGTTTTATTAGCTTATATGAGCTATTGCGAGATAATGAAAGTGGATTTAAAAACCTACTCTTTGATTTAGATATAAGCATTTCTCAAATAATAAGTATATATGATGAAGATAGTGAAGCTTTTTACGAGATATCACAAGATAGTGCAATAGCTTTTCTTAGTAAATATGGAAGTGATATTGGTTATGAATTTTTGATTAAAATATATAATGAAAATTCTGAATTATTTTACGCTATGATAAATGACCCAAGAGATATATTACAAGATATAGGAATAAGTGACTTTATTGATAAATTTGAAGACGCGCAAAGAGAAATAAATGAAATTCCTATGGATGATCCATATCGTAGTGATTATGAAGCTTATGAGTTCGTTAGGTCGGCATTGATAGAAGATGGATGTCCTGATGAATTTTTGATGGGTTATAATTCTGAGGAATGGTCAGATGGTTATTAAGTAATTTTATGGTTTGTATGGACATGAGTTCATTTATCTGCTTTTTTTAAACAGTAAATGAACTCATAATATAGATTAGATATTATATTTTAATGTCACAAATAGTTGAAACTAAAAGCGCTGCAACCATATATGGATCTGCGTTCGCGCCAGGTCTTCTATCCTCAAGATAGCCGTAGCCTTTAAGAGCAACAGGCTTTGGAATCCTAATTGAACTACTCCTATTAGCATCACCAGCTGAAAATTTATGAATTGTAGAGGTTTCATGATCTCCTGTCAGCCTTTCTTCAAGCTTATCTCCATAGTGCACGATATGGTCTGCATGCTTTTTTTCTAAATTTTCTATGGCATCAGCAATTGCTTTGCGCCCTTCTTTCGGATCTCTAATATCATTAGTCGAAAAGTTAGTATGCATTCCAGCACCATTCCAGTCACCTTTTACAGGCTTATTTTCATGAGATATATGAATATTATATTCCTCACTGAGTCTGTGCATTAGCCAGCGCGCCAGCCATGTATGGTCAGCAATATTTAAGGCCCCAGCATCCTCATCTGGTACGCCTCTATAGCCAATTTGATATTCCCACTGTCCTGGCATAACTTCTGCATTCATGCCGTAATACATGATTCCAGCATCTATGCACGCATCTCTATGTTTTGTAGCTAATTCTCTACCAAAAATTTGTTCACTACCTACACCGCAGTAATATGGTCCTTGCATACCTGGAAATCCATGTTCTGGCCATCCTAATGGAATATTTTTTTTAAACATTGTATATTCTTGTTCAAATCCCATCCATGGATCTTGAGTTTCTCCGCCATTTTCCATGATTTTTTGCAATATTGCACGCTTGTTGGATTCGTGAACACTTCCATCAGGATTCATTACCTCACATAATACTAGGAAATCTCCACCATTTTCTAATGGATCTAAAACAAAATTTACAGGTTTTAATATACAGTCTGAATCTTCTCCATGAGCCTGTTGTGTTGAAGAACCATCAAAACTCCATTCAGGAAAGTTTTCAAGAGAAACTTCGTCCGGAGCGGAAATTACACGCGTTTTTGAACGGATTTGTCCAGTTGGTTTGCTGCCATCTAGCCAAATATACTCTGCTACTGTTATGCTCATAATTCTACCTTTATTTCTTTATATATATTGTATTATCGATTATTTAAAGCTTAATCTATTATTTTTAGCGATTATTTATAACTACTTTTTTTGCTTGCGTATATCTATAAATTCAAATTAATAGTTTTTCATATACAAATTTATTATATAGGAAGTTCTTATCAGAAGATTTAACATGAATTATGTTCAAAGATATCCATCCTCTTATAACGAATATAGTCATATATTTTGCACTTAAAATGTTATTACTAATCATTCGCCATTTTTTAGGTATTACTCACTGCGTTTGGTTCTAAATTCAAATTAAATGACTTCAGGCTGTCTGTCTAAATAACCGAGTTGAATTAAACTACTACGATCCCAAAAATAAAGAAGACCTCCAGAACAAGTCTGAAGGTCTTCTTATATCAATAAAAGGCGACATAGGAAGGAGCGCCTAATATATTGAGGTTATTAGAAGTTCACACGAACTTTTAAAGTACCTTGATGACCTATAGTCTTGTTAGCTGCAAATAGATCATATCCAGCTCCATACTCGTACATTCCTGAAACTGCATTTACACCAAGACCAACATTAAATGTAGTTTTGATTGCTTTAGCAGATTTAGGAGTAAGTGAGTTAACCATACCAGACAGTTTTGCTGTTGTTCTAGAATCTTTACCTACTAGATCATGTCTAACAAATCCATGAATTTCAGGAGTTATATTGATACCATTCATCTCAGTTGTCATTTGACCTCTAAGACCAGCAACTGCATCAAACTTGTTTGTAGCTTTACTGCTTACAGTTAAGTTCTGGTTAGTAGTTCCAGTTTCTGTGTAACCACTATTGTTGATTCTAGTATAGCTAGCACCAACTAATGGAGTAATAATAGCTTCGCCCATGTTATAGTTGAAACCTGCAAGTAATTCTGCATTATATGATGTTACATCAAATTCGCTTCTTGCTGTTTCAGATGTTGTAGCAGCAATACGCTTCTCTGAATTCTTCATTTTAGTCGTTGCATAAGCAGCGTGACCTTGTAAGAACCAGTTATTAGTTAATTGCTGGATACCATAGATACTAAATGCAAATGTATCACCTTTAGTTTTATCGCCTGATTTGAAGTTTTTATGTTTCACATCAGATTTAGCATAAGTACCTGCAACACCAACAGTTAAATCAGCATTAGCTTGCGTATCAAAACCTAGAGTCGCACCATATGTGCTTGATTTAAATCCAGCTCTGCTACCACGTGCTTTTTGCGTAGTTTGATTATAGAACGGGCTTACCCATGCACCATACATAGTATGATCACCTTCACCAGCAGAAATACCAGATACACCTTGTGAAGCTATTTGAACACCAGGTTGTGGATGATTTGAGAAAGCACCCATTCTGTTGTTAATAGCAGCATTTGTAGATTCAAGTAAGCTACTTGCTATTTCAACAGCATGTACAGAGTTTTGCTCAGAAGATCTTTCAATAGATTCTTTCAGCCTGTTACTATCCATTCTTGATAGTTCACTTGCATATTCCGCTGCTTTACCTTTGTTATTTGCATTTACAAATTGTAGTGCATCTTGTAGCAACTCTTTATCACCTGTACCAAGAGTATTAGTTAAAACATTAGCAGCAACATTTTTACGTACTAAGTTATTACCATTTAGAGACCAGTTTACGAAATTGTTACCAGAGCTATTTACTGTAGCAATATTAGCAGCAATAGGAGTTATAGTTCCTCCATTTGCAGCTGAAATTAAAGTATATGTCTCATCTGCTACAGGAAGCATAGCAAATGAATCATTTACATTAATAGTTACTCCAGTTGCATTTGTAGTATCTAAATTTGTAGCGCCACCTGTTGCATCAACGATAATAGAACCAGTTACCTTGTTAGCATCTAGTGTTACATTTACTCCTGATGCACCAACTATACGTGAATTACCATTTTTAAGAGTAATTTTATTTGTACCAAGATCAATATGAGATCCATTATTAAATGATGTTGCACCATTTAGTTCAATATTTTGATTTGCTCTAATAGTTTGCGCACCAACATTGATATTATTTGCAAAGATATTAGCATTAACATCAACAATATCAGAAGTGTTTTTACCCACAAAGTCTACATTATTTAAACGCTTTGCCACAGCACCAATATTTGCATTGATACTTGCTGCATTAGAGAATGTTAAAGTTCCTTGTCCAGCACCACCAGCAACTACTAAAATGTTTAGATTTGCAGTATCACCAGTAAAGTTTGCAACAGAGTTATTATTTAGAGTTAAAGCTCCTGAACCCATAACTGAATTTCTAACAGTTGCAGTTGCTCCTGCAGCAACTATAATATCTTTTGACCAAACATTTTCATGTAGAGTTGCATTACCATTTATATTAACAGCTTTTAGTTCAGAACCTTCAGCACCAAGATTTAGTGCAACATTTCCGTTATTGTTAATATTTACTGTACCTTCTTGGTTCTTAGAGTTTACAACACCTGCATAGAATACTCCATTTGCATCAATTGTATCATCACCAGTTAACACAAAATTACCAAATCTGTTTTGATCTGTACCAACATTTTGATTGAACGCTTGGTCTTGTCCTTTAGTTAGAACTATGTTGTGTTGTCTAGTTGTTGAAGTTGTTGTAATTGTTGTGTTTTGAAGCTCATTACCAGCAGCAAAACCACTGAAAGTAGCTGTTGTATTACCGTTATTTGAGAACTTCAAGTTTTGAGTTTCAAACTGAGCATTAGCAAAAGTAATATCTGCTCCACCAATTTCAACTGTATCTAGCTGGTTAGCACCAATTTGCGCTGTAACTTTTGTTGCATTTTCAAGAGCTACACTGTTATTGAACTTAACAGTACCTTGACCGCCAGCTTTACCTGTAATTTCTTCACCAACAAATCCACCTCCTAATACTGCAGTTGCACCATTATCGATAGTAAGTATACCAGTACCATTACCGTTTTTGCTTAGATTTACATTATTAAGGAAATTTGCAGTTTTATTGTTTCCGTTTACATTAATGCTACCGATTGCGTTACCAGCACCAACGACAGCTCCAATAGTTGAATTTCCTTCAGTAGTTAAGATACCATCACCTAAAGCATTTGATCTAATACCACCGTTTATATCATTAGTAGTATATATATCTATGCCATCTTCAAGTGTTAGAGTTTTGTTAGCACCAAGATTAACAGTTTTTAGAGTGTTTGTCGCTCCAGAAGAAAGGTTTGTTCCAGTTTTAAGAGTCGCGTTATTATCTAATTTTAACGTACCTTTTCCATCAGTATGCGAGAAATTACCAATTAAGAAGCTGCCAGCATTATTTAAAATTAAGCTAGAATCTTGTGTTTCAATATCAATTTTCTCAATGGAAATATTTCCATTAGAAAGTTTAATATCTGCACCACCTCTTGCTTGCAATAATTTCAGTGAATTATTTTTTACTGCAGTATCACCAACTTGTGCTTGGATATCAATCATTCTACCACTGGCAGCTCCATTAATAAGGATAGAACCAGTTCCGCCTGCAACTACTTTTGTAGTTGTTACTTTATCAAAAGTAACGTTTGCATCTTGAGTTAGTTTAAGTACACCATCTTCAGCAAAGTTAATACCAGTGTTAGTTTTAAATGCATTTTTAGTGACTTCTAAAGTTTTTACTGCAGCAAATTTAATTTGATCAATTTCATTACCTACAGCACCAATTGTACCATCAATTTTTGCATCACCTTTGATAGATAATATACCACTATTTGCATTACTTGCAATTACATTGCCTGTAATTGATGATCCTTCATGCAGTTCAAGAATATTGTTATTAGCAGCTTTAGAAAGATCTACACTTGTTGCATGGATACTTTTTCCATCCATTAATTTTACAGTTGTTGCTGCATTAGCTGCTGCATTTGAATAGATCTGTACAGCATTAAGCACTTTACCTTCCGCACCTACATTTGAATGAATTTCAAAATTAGCAGATTTAATATCTAACTTACCAGTATTACCAGCACTAGTTGTTACATCACCTGCATATAGTTTTGTGTCATCTTTTTCGAATGTAAGAGTTTTGTTAGCTCCAAAGTTAACTTCAGCTAAGGATTTACCGTTTTCACCAATATTTCCCTTGAAAGCTATATCTTCAGAAACAATAACTTTACCTTTTCCATCTGTTGCTGTGCCAATTTCAGTTTCAACAGTTGCACCCTTGCTGAATTTTAATACAGCATCGGCATGAGTTAATGTTGTTTTTGTTGCAGTGAAGTCTGTTGTTTTTGCAAAATTAACAATTCCAGCACCTGCAAGCTCAACAGTATTTAACTTTGCGCCATCACCGATTTTTGTAGCATTAACTGTTGATATTCCTTCAAATTTTAAAGTACCTTTATCAGCAACAGAACCTTTAATATTGTTTGAAGTAACATTTGTGTTATTGGCAACAAGAAGAGAAGATTCATTACCAATCTTAACAACATTAACACTTGAAGCTGCTCCTAAAGTAGCTGCTTTACCGTCTTTAATGTCTAAAAGACCAACACCATTAGTGATTCCGCCACCAAAGATTACGTTTGAACCATTAGCTTCAATTATACCGTTACCATTAGCATTTGCACGAACTGCTTTATTTAGCTGTGCGCCTGAATTAATAATTAACTTATCATTATTATTATTAAAAGTTATTTGGCCTAAACCTGTATAATCATTGTCAGCTGCAGCAAATGCCCAATCAGCTTGATTGCCAGGAGCACCTGTTGTATCAAGATTCGCTATGTATCCTTTTGCAGTTGTACCTGTTCCAGTAAGAGTAAGTTCTCTAGCATTGTCTAGATTAATGTTTACAACACCTATAGATCCAGTACGAGTAACTGAGCCAAGAGTATAGTTATTACCAGCAGCTGTAGAATCAATTGTTGCTACAAAATTACCATCAACTTTTAGACCAGCAAGATTAACTGCACCACCAGCACCATCGGTGTATGTATGTGCACCTCTGAATGTGATTGTAGATGTGGCTGCAACTGCTTCATTAGCAGCAGGCCCTGGGGGTACAAGTTTTTGTTCTAGGCCAGCACCGTTTAGCTGAGCGTTTCCTATTGTTACCCTAGCTGTTGCAAAAGCATTACCGGCACTTGCAGAAACTGCGACAACTGAAGCAGTTGCTAGTAACTTTTTAAGAAAGTTTGAATTCGTCATGATTTTTCCTATTTAGTTTTTGTTTATTATAATATCTAATGGCTCTCTATTCAGATTCAAAAGCAGCTCATAAAGATAGAGGCCTGCTCATGAAATAAGGTAACCAGTTACGCATGCGATCCTAACACCATATATATAAGTTTAGCAAGAATTAACTGATGTTAACTTAGGCTTTTTTTTACGAGTTGCATAAAAGTCACGCCTGCAACTGCCTTTGTTTAAAGGGTTTTAAGCATGTTTTATATGGTAAAGCTAGTTAGGAAATTTGTTGCTTGCAAAATTTGTATAAGTGACATATAATTTGGCACTGTAAATTAATTAAATTAGCACGGTTTAAGTATGGCTAGAGTAACAGTTGAAGACTGCGTAGAAGAAATTCCAAATAGATTTGAATTAGTGATTTTGGCGGCTGAAAGAGCTAAAAGCATTGGTTCTGGCGCTCCTCTTACGATTGATCGTGATAATGATAAAAATCCTGTTATAGCTCTTCGTGAGATAGCAACTAAGAATATTGATCCTGAAGCTTTGAGAGAGTCGCAAATTGTAGGTTTGCAGAAGAATAATAAAGTTGATGAAGCTCCGGAAGAAAATCTTTATGCAGAAGCTCAAGAGTCTGTTGATGAAGAAGTCGACTACTCATCTGCTAATGAAGATGTTTTTTCCCAAGAAATTGATGTTTCTTCTGAAACAGAACCGGATTTCGGTAGTAACTTTTCGGAAGAAGATTAATCAATTTTTGTAAAATGAAGAGAGTGGCATCATTGCTACACATTCATACGCGTCCAGAATGATGCGTCATCAACTATTGTTAAAGAATTAATCAAAAATAATTTCAATTTTGCATTACAATGATAAGCAAATCACGCTTAGTTGTCATTGCGAGCGAAGCGTGGCAATCCAGCTTTACAGAGTATTAAGTCAAGAAATTGTAACGTCGTCTTTTGCTTCTTGCAGGTGACAAATAAATAATGCTTAGTCGTCATAGCGAGTGAAGCGCAGCTATCCAGTTTAACATTGCGTTATGTTGCGGAGTATTAAATTAGGAAATTGCCATATCGCCTCTGACCTCTCTCCGGTTGCAAATAAATCATGCTATAGTCGTCACCTTCGAGCGAATATACAGCGATCCGCTGTGTCAATGTATGTATATAAACATTAAGCTGGTAGATTGTCACGTCACTTTGTTCCCCGTGAGTGACAAAAACATACGTCATCTGTGAGCGTTAGTATAGCAATTCATTGTTTCATCATATTATTTGCAAGGATAAGCTAATAAATTACCGTATCATTTAAGTTCTTTGCAGGTGATGAAATTACATGAGGGAGGTCAGTACGTACAGCGAGTATTATTTTGATTTATAGGTCATATTGGCTTCAAATAATCTTATATTGTAACCTTGCTGGTAGTGCCATATACTAAACTAAAATAGCTAATGAGTTAGTTTGGGTAATCATTGTGGCGATATTTACAACTATTTTTTTTAAAATTTTTGGAGCATTGCTAACGGTTTTGCTAGGATTTTTGGCTGGAAAATGGGGTAACGTAAAAAAAGATGGGATTGCATCATTGCTTTTCTATTTTGTCGCACCAATCGTATATTTTGCAATTCCTGCTAGCGCTTCTTTAAAAATAAGTGATTTGGGGATAACTCTAGTTTCTTTTATAATAACATCTTGCTTATCATGTTTTGCTTTTTGGAGCTATGGCAGGCTATGGAAAGATAGTAGAGTTAATATTTTAGCTTTTTCTGCTGGTACATGTAATGGTGGCTATTTAGGTATACCAATAGCAGCTATGATTTTTGACGAGCATACTTTAAGTATTTTTGTGCTAGCTACAATTGGAGTTGCTATATATGAAGCTATAGTTGGTTTTTATTTTTGTTCGAGAAGTGATGCAAACATCTATGACAGTGTTATTAAGATTATAAAATTACCAATTTTAAATGCTTTTATTGTCGGCTGTGCTATTGGTTTGAGTGATTTTACCTTTCCGGATTTTCTTGATGAGTTTATTCATGATATGCGCGGCACATTTGCATTACTTGGGATGGTGCTGATTGGTCTTGCTCTTGCTAATGCTGAAGATATGAAGTTTGATTATAAATTTGTTGGAGCTGCTTTTTTTAGTAAGTTTGTGATTTATCCTTTGGCTTTTAATTTGTTTATAATTACTGATAGATTTTTTCTCGGTTGGTACGGTATTAATTATCACAACGCTCTACAGTTGCTATGCTTAATGCCTCTTGCGACTAGTAATATCCTTTTATCATCCTTATTTAAGCTTTATCCTGAAAAAATGGCGGCATCAGTGTTGTTAGCAATGTTATTTGCTCTTATTTATATACCTGCGATGAGTAGCTTTTTGTTGAATGATATTGTGAGCTGAGTTATCATCCTAAAGTTAATTTATTTGTAAAATATTAGCTCTATTTTAGAAGGGGTGGTTGTGGAGATTCAAGAAGTTATAAATAATTATAAATCATATGGAACTTCTATTGATGAGCCATTTGTAAAGAAAGCAATTGAATTTGCTATAAAATATCACGGTTCGCAAAAGAGAGCTTCTGGTGACCCTTACTATTATCATCCATTGCAAGTTGCAGAAATCATTGCACAAATGCGACTTGATTCAGATTCTATAGTGACGGCTATACTGCATGATACTATAGAAGATACTGATCTTACTTTTGAAGATATTGAAAAACATTTCAGCCCTGATGTTGCTAAGCTTGTAGATGGTGTAACAAAGTTAAATAAGATTGAATTTAAGGCTGATACCACAAGACAAGCTGAAAATTTTCGTAAATTATTACTTGCAATGAGTGATGATATTCGAGTGCTTTTAATTAAGCTTGCTGATCGCCTGCATAATATGCGCACTATTGATTATATATCAAAACCTGAAAAGAGAAAAAGAATCGCACTTGAAACTATGGAGATATATGCTCCTTTGGCAGAAAGAATTGGGGTGCAGCAGATCAAAATTGAATTGCAAGATATCTGTTTTAGAGTTTTAAATCCTGAAGTTAGAGAATCTATCATTAACAGGTTTGACAGTATTGAAAGCGATAAAGGAAATTATGTTGATCAGATTATTCAAGAAATTAAGAAAACAGTTGAAGAGGGTGGAATAAAAGCTGAAGTATATGGCAGGAGAAAGACTCCGTATTCAACTTGGATGAAAATGAAGCAGAAGGATGTTGGTCTTGATCAATTATACGATATTATCGCATTTAGAGTTATAGTTAAGAATGTAGAGGATTGTTACAAAGTGCTTGGTACTATTCATAGTGCTTATAAAATGGTTCCAGAGAATTTTCAGGATTTTATAAGTACACCGAAAGGAAATGGTTACCAATCATTGCATACTGTGGTTATGGGGCCACTAATGCAAAAGATTGAAGTGCAGATTCGTACGCAAGAGATGCATGATATTGCTGAGCTTGGAGTAGCTGCGCACTGGAGATATAAGCAAGGGCATGATGATAGTTCAGATGGTAGTAAATATACTTGGATTAGAGAGTTATTATCTATTTTAGAGCAAACGGCTGCACCAGATGAGTTTTTACAAAATACAAAATTAGCAATGTATTATGATCAGGTTTTTTGTTTTACGCCAAAAGGAAATTTAATTGCGTTGCCGAAAGGTGCAACTACTGTAGATTTTGCTTATATGGTGCATTCTGATGTTGGTAATTCATGTGTGGGTGCAAAGGTTAATGGGCGTATTGTTCCTCTTCGTACTCAGCTAGTTAATGGTGACCAAGTTGAGATTATAACTTCAAAAAATCAAACTGCTTCACCATCTTGGGAGAAGTTTGTTATTACTGGTAAGGCAAGGTCGGAAATTCGAAAGGTGATCCGTAGTCAGCAATATGACCAATATATAAAACTTGGTCGCAATATTATCAGTAAGGCTTTAAAGGTTGCAGAGATTCCGGATGAGACAAAAGCTCTTGAAAAAGCCAGTAAGTTTTTTAATAAATCACTTGATGATTTATTATTTGCTATCGGCGAAGGAACTATTACTAGGGAAGAGGTAGTAACACAAGTTCAGCCTAAAAAAAGTAAGTTTAGTTCCACGTTATCTTTGCTTAAGTTTAAAAGAAAGAAGACGCCAGCTGAGTCCCAAGAAAACTCTGTGCCAATTAAAGGTTTGATTTCAGGAATGGCAATGCATTATGCAAAATGTTGTCATCCGTTGCCTGGAGATAAAATTGTTGGTGTAATTCATACAGGAAGCGGTGTTACTATCCATACTTCTGATTGTGAAATGTTGAATAATTTTGCAGGAATGCCGGAGCGTATTATCGATCTTACCTGGGATAGCAATGCTTCAAACATTCCATTCATCTGCCGGATTAGTATTGTATTACTTAATGAAGTTTCGGGTCTCTCTGTAATATCGACAGAAATAGCGCGAGATGGTGGCAATATAATTAATTTTAAAATTACAAGCCGTAACCCTGATTATTTTGAAATGATATTTGATATAGAGGTCGAATCTTTAGATCATATTGAAAAAATAATTAATTCACTTCGTACCAAAAAAGTGATTCAACATGTAGAAAGAACGAAATATTGATTCGGGTTTAGTCTTGCTACATTTAGTTATCGTCATTGAGGGATATATGTGTAGCAGCCCATTATTTCAATATATTATATATTGGGTATACTAAATAACTGGATTGCTTTGCTGATGCTTGCAATGACTCATGTTTTTTTGTAGTTGCAAATTTACATCTTGAAAACCGTACAAAAATCTAATATTCTAAATTTTACATAGATGAAGAAGAGGTTATTATGTTAGAAAAAACAGATGTAAATTTCCCAGCTATTCCGTATTATTCTAGTAAAATTTCTGCAGGTTTTCCATCTCCGGCAGATGATAATATTGCAAGTAATTTAGATTTAAATAAGCTTTTGGTAAAACATGAAGCTGCAACATTTTTCATGCAAGTGAAAAGTGATGCTATGAAAGATGCAGGAATATGGTCTGGAGATATATTAGTAGTTGATCGTAGTTTATCTGCTAAACATGGAAGGATTGTGATAGTAACTATTGGTGAAGAATTATTGATTAGACGCTTATATAAGCTGCGTAATAAGGTTTTACTAATGCCAGAAAATAAGGAGTATGAACCAATGGAAATAAATAATGATATAGAATCAGTAATTTGGGGTGTGGTGAATTACGTAATACATAAGGTATAAATTATGGAAAAAGTATTTGCGCTTGTTGATTGTAATAATTTTTTTGCATCATGCGAAAGAGTTTTTAAACCTGAATTAAACAATAAACCTGTTGTGGTCTTATCTGGTAATGATGGGTGTATTGTTGCGCGTTCTAATGAAGCAAAAAAAATCGGTATTCCAATGGGTGCACCGTATTTTAAATGGCGTAGCTTATTTGAGAAAAATGGAGGTAAAGTTTTTTCTTCAAATTTTCAATTATATGGTGATATGTCAAGGCGTGTAATGAATGTATTAAAAGAGTTAGCGCCAGATGTTGAGAAATATTCAGTTGATGAAGCGTTTTTGCATTTGGAAAGCTTAGCTGGTTGTGATTTTCAATCTTATAGTGTTGATTTATGTAAAAAAGTAAGAAAGTGGACGGGTATTCCAGTTTCATTGGGCTTGGCACCAACTAGAACTCTGGCAAAAATAGCGAATCATATGGCCAAAAAATATTCTAAGAATGGTGTTTTTGATATTAGAGATAAAGAAATGCTAAAATGTGCTTTAGCTTCTGTTGCAGTAGAAGAAGTTTGGGGAATATCTTATAATTTAGGTAAGCGTATTCGGCGTATGGGTATTAATACTGCGCTCGATCTAAGTTTAGCTGATCTTAAAATGATTAGAAGATCTCTAGGTATTATGGGAGAAAAAACAGCTTTAGAATTACGCGGTATTCCTTGTATAGATTTTAGGGATAGTTCCCATAAAAAAACAATAATATCATCAAGAAGTTTTGAAAAGACAATTCAAGATTTGAATTTAATCGAAGAATCTGTTGCTAATCATATTGCAAAAGCGGCTATAAGGCTTAGGAAGCAAAAATGTTTGGCTGGAGGAGTGATGGTTTCAATGCGTACAAATCGTTTTAGTAATTACAGTAAGCAATATAAAAATGAATATACTATAATGCTAGATGTACCAACAGATGCAACTAATGTTTTATTGGCAAAATCTAAGGAATGTATAAAAAATATATTTAAACAAGGGGTTAAATATAAGAAAACCGGTATAATGCTTTTTGATATTCGACCTAAAGAAAATGAACAAAGAAGCTTTTTTTCTTCATCAAAGGACCTTGCAAAAAGGGATAATCTAATGAAATTAATCGATAGTACAAATTCAGATAATTCTTCGGCTAATTTATATTTTGCATCTCAGAAAATATCTAATCAAAAGAGCTTTTTATATAAATCAGATAGATTTAAAGTAAAGCTTAGTTTGAACCCATTGCCATTAGTAATTTAAATGTTTTTTTATAGATCTTGCATAAGAATATTATGACTTGTCGTTTAACATAAGCTCTGCTTTTTGTAGCTAGGTCTTTCAATATCTACAAGGAGATAAAATAACATAGTAACTTAAATTGGTAACATATAGTGTTTTGCATATATTAATTAACTATATAAATTTTCTTTATTAAATACTTGGTCCGCCAAGCTTAGCTTTTTTTGCAGATGGTGGTTTTGTTTTTGTAGAACCCTCGCTTGATAAATGCTTGGAAACTTTTGTTACAATTCCTGGATTTTCTTTCATAAGGTTTCTAGCCTTATTTTCTCTGCCAATCAGCCAGTTTCCTATATCCGATATAGTATCTTTAAATTTTTGCCATTTTTGTGAAAAGCTCATTTTTTGGTTTTTATCTGATGCGCATTGTCTGATGATTTTTTCAGCATTATCTTTAAGAGCTGTTCTCTCTGCATCAGATGAGCAAGAAGGCGACATGATAGAAATAATGCCATTTTTAATATAGTTTAGTTCTTTGTCATTTAGGGTGGAGCTAGTCTGAGCTGATAAATATTCATCAAGTTTTTGTTCGGCAAAGCCTCGCCTAATATTATTATCAGATTCAAATTTATTAAATAACTCTACTGCTTTTGCGAATTGTCCTGGATCTAATTCATTTCCTTTTTGTTCAACAGTAAGTTCATTAATTCTGTTAGCTAATAGTTTTTTTCTGCTAGGCTTTATGTTTTTAGGAGGGGTTTTAGCAAGAATTTCAACATCATCTATAGATAATTTATTAAGATCCATATTTTTTATAATATAATCTGATGCATTTTCTGCTCCCATTAAAGATTCAATGGAATTCCAAGCGCGATCTTTTTCAATATCATTTTCTAACATATATATATAGCCAACAGCTGCTTCTTGTTTTATGTATTCAGAAATATTTTTGTCTTTGGAAGATGTTTTAAGAGTATTAGGTATGCTTAGGGTTATAGATTCATCAAGCTCGGTAATATCAAATGAAATTTTGGGTTTTGCCGATGCTATTCCAGGAGCGAATTGATCTCCATCTAGAGTAGTGATATCAACAGTTACTGAACTTTCAAAAAATGGTTTTATTTCCATTGATTCCACATCAATAAGACTTGCTTCTAATCTATTATATACTTTGACATTACCATCAGATGCGTCAATAAAAGTTTGAGTGAAGTTTGGTGAATTATATGGTACAAGATTGCGAGTGTCATTAGCACCTTGCATGCGTGCTGATTGTGGCAAGCCATTAAACCAACCACAAAAAAAGGACCCTTGTTGCCAAGAACTTTGTACGAAATCTCGCTGTTCTCCGGATAAATTAACTTCTTTCGAGTTCATTAATTCTTCTACTGTGAGGTGGCGAGTTTTTCCATCTGGGCCCTTGTATAGAATGGCTCCTCTATTATGATCTGCTGTGGTTTGTGCCTTATATGGCTCCTTATATTTATGTATATTTTTTTCGAATGATTGTTTGAAATCATCAAAATCTAAGTTAGGTTCATCTAGCTTTTGAAGCGCTTGCGCTGCAATAACTTCTGGCAAATGTCTAGATGGTTTAAGTTCGTCGCAGCATGCTTGAATAAAATTGTTATATTCTTGTGATCTTTCAGCAATCGGCTTAGATAATTCTTCGTAGAATTCTTGTTTAAACTCGGGTATTTGAACTCTAGAATTATTTAAGTCTTGACGTTTTGACACTCTTTCTAGGTCACGTAAAAGTTTAGCTGCATTATCTTTTCTGATTTGTTCAATGTCTGGGGCTGGATTTTGGTTTAGTGTTGAGTGAAGTTCATGTATTCCTTCTACATAAATTTGCGATTGGAGGCTTAGCCAATTTGACAAAGGGTGTTTTTCGCTTGTTGCTTCTGCAGAATCAACGTATATCTCTAGGTCTGAAGAAGAAATTTGATATGTTTTGCTCATTGGTTTCCCCTATTGAATAATTTGCTTTTTACTTGATTATAAAAACATAGTATAGTTGACTTGAAAATAAATAACTGATTTTTTAGTTGAACGAATATTTATGATAGTTGGAATTGGTACTGATGTAGTTCAGATTGATAGGATTGAGAAAATATATGATAAGTATAAAGATGCTTTTTTAGAAAAAAACTTTCATCCAAAAGAATGTGAACATTTTTTCACTCTTGAGTCATCAAGGGCTATTTCGTATTTAGCAAAAAGATTTGCTGGAAAAGAGGCAGTAGCTAAGGCTTTTGGCTCAGGAATCGGTGATAATTTGACATTTAAAGATATAGCAATTTTAAATGATACATCAGGCGCGCCATATGTAGAAATTTTTAGTAATCATGCTAAAGATTTTATTGATAAAAAAATCCATATTTCTTTATCTGATGATTACCCAATTGCTATTGCATTTGTAATCATAAGTCAGTAATATAGCCTAAACAATATAACTTTAGTATATTTAATTTTATTCCACTGCTGCTTATGCCATAAATGGACTAGCGTTTTAAGGGGTTTGTGGTGACATCTAAAATTTAAAATATTTTCAATAAATATACTAAAATTATATTGATTTATGCTATATGAATTTCAATAAATTTAATAAAGGATCGCTATAAATGTTGCTACTTGAAATGAAAAGAAAAAAAGGGACTTTAAATACTATTCATTTTGTTGGTATAGGTGGTATTGGAATGAGTGGGATAGCAGAAATTATGAATAATCTTGGCTATAGCGTTCAAGGTTCAGATTTAGCGGTAAATAATAATACTAGAAGATTAGAGGCGCATGGAATAAAAGTATTCGAAGGGCATGATGCATCTAATTTGAAAAATGTTTCGTATGTGGTTGTTTCTACAGCAGTTAAAAATGATAATCCTGAAGTAGTTGCCGCAAGGAAGCTAATGATTCCAGTAATCAGACGGGCCGAAATGCTTGCTGAATTGATGCGACTTAAATGTTCAGTGGCCATTTCAGGCTCACACGGAAAAACTACTACTACTTCATTAGTTGCTTGCTTATTTGAAGCAGCGGGTTTAGATCCAACAGTAATTAATGGTGGAGTAATCAATAACAAATCAACAAATGCATATTTAGGGCATGGGGATTATTTAGTAGTAGAAGCAGACGAGTCTGATGCTACATTTATAAAAATTCCATCTACTATTGGAGTAATTACAAATATTGATCCAGAACATATGGATTACTACAAGGATTTTGATACGTTAAAGGCTGCGTTTAAAAGCTTTATACGTAATTTGCCATTTTATGGCTTTGGTGTTGCTTGTATAGATCATCCAGTTGTTAGAGAGTTAGTGGATAATATAACCGAAAGACGTGTTATTACTTATGGTATTGAAAGCGAAGATGCTCAAATAGTTGCTTATAATATTACTTCTGATACATATTCTTCTACATTCGATATTAGAATAAAACAGCAAAATACAAGTGGCGATACAATTATAGAGCGTATTACAATTCCAACACCTGGAAAGCACAATGTGTTAAATGCTTTATCAGCAATTGCTATTGGGGTAGAACTGGATTTTGGTTTAAAGGTAATAAAAAATGGATTTAAAAACTTTCAAGGAGTAAAAAGGCGTTTTACTCTAGTTGGAAAGTATAATGGTGCAGAAATAATAGATGATTACGCGCATCACCCAGTGGAAATCGAAGCAACTCTCTCTACGGCAAGAGATGTGGTATCTAAAAGGAAGGGTAGAGTTATCTCTATATTCCAGCCCCATAGATATACAAGACTGGAAAATTTATTTTCTGACTTTGCAGATTGTTTCTCTAAGTCTGATAAAGTATATATTTTGGATGTGTTTTCGGCTGGTGACTCGCCAATTGAAGGTATTAACAGCAAGACTCTAGTTGAGGCAATCAATAAGAATTCTGTTGATGCAGAATATCTAAGTCATGAAGATATAACATCTGTTGTTGCAGCGGAAGTAAAAGAAGGCGATATAGTTCTTATGATGGGTGCAGGAAGCATAACGACTTGGGCAAACCAATTGCCTGAAAAGCTAGAAAAAATAGATACAAATACTGTAACAGTAAATTAATACGAGAATATAGAAATAATATGAATTTACCAAAAGTAAGGGGTAAATATAAGTTTGATTATAATATAGCTCACCTTACTTGGTTTAAAGTTGGTGGTAATGCAGATATTTTATTTAAGCCTGAAGATTCAGAAGACCTTGCGTATTTTTTAAAAGAAAAAGATTCCAATCTTGAGGTGATGGTACTTGGCGCTGGTTCAAATATTATTATTAGAGATGGTGGAGTACAAGGGGTCGTAGTAAAGCTTGGGCGTTCCTTTACACGGATTGAAGAGCTATCAGATGGTAATTTAGCTGTTGGTACTGGTTGTTTAAACTATAATTTAGCGAAATTTGCTGCCACAAAATCTATACAAGGATTTGAATTTCTTGTTGGAATTCCGGGGACTATAGGTGGTGGCGTTGCTATGAATGCAGGAGCTTATGGTTCAGAGTTTAAAAATTTAGTTATATCGGTAGAAACTATTGACAAAGATGGTAATTATAAGAATTTCTCATGTGAAGAAATGGGTTTTTCTTATAGAAAGAATGCTTTACCTAAAGGCTTAATATTTACAAAAGTAATTTTTAAGAACAAGGCGGGAAATTCAGATCAGATTCAATCTAAAATGGATGAAATTAACCAAAAACGCTCGGAAACTCAGCCAATAACAGAAAAAACAGGTGGAAGTACGTTTGCAAACCCAGATGGGCACAAAGCTTGGGAGTTGATTGACGATGCTGAGCTTAGAGGGTATACAATCGGAGGAGCTTCAATGTCTCAAAAACATTGTAATTTCATGATAAATGATGGTACAGCTAGTGCATCTAATATGGAAGATTTAGGAGAGTTTGTAAGAAAGCGAGTGAAGGAAGTTTCTGGAATCGAATTAAATTGGGAAATAAAACGCGTAGGAAGAAATGCAGGAATTTAATACAGTCTATAAAGAAAAATCTATTATAGTCGATTGTAGCAATAAAGACAAAGCAGAGCTAAAGGACTTTATTAAAACAGCTGGATATGTGCTTGAGGAATGGAATATTGTTAATGCGAGTGATAAGAAGTTTGTAGCTGTCGTTGGAGCGGGTATGTCTGCTGAGAGAGAAGTATCTTTTATGTCGTCAAATGGTATTGTAGACTCATTATTGGAGCTCGGACATTACGTTGTGTTTATAGATATGGGAGCGGATATTGCTGGTGTAATTGCTAAGCTTGAGCCAGATGCTGTATTTAATGCATTGCATGGTACTTATGGGGAAGACGGGTGTTTGCCGGGCTTGTTAAATATACTAAGAGTGCCATATACTGGCCCCGGAGTATTGTCATCATCACTTGCATTAAATAAAAAAAAATCACATGAGATTTTTAAAGCAAATGGAGTTAAGATAGCGCGTGCGGTTGTAGTCAGCAAGAGTGATGCTCTAAAAAATGATCCAATGTCTAGGCCATATGTAATCAAACCACTATCACAAGGTTCAAGTGTTGGGATAGAAATTGTTTTTGAAGATGATGATTTTTCTTTTGCAGATTATGAGTTTAAATATGGTGATGAAATCATTGTAGAACAATATCTCGAAGGAAGAGAAATTCAGGTGGCTGTTTTAAATGGAAAAGCTATGGGGGTTTTAGAAATTGAGCTTCTTAGAGGAAAACGTTTCTATGATTATGAAGTGAAATATACTGAAGGTTTTGCGAATCATTTATTACCTGCTCCAATTGCTGATAATGCTAGCGAAAAAGTAATGAAAATATCTGAGCAGGCATGTGAAATTTTTGATTGTATGTATGGAATTATAAGAGTTGAGTTTATCTATAACGAACAAGAAAATGAGTTTTATATGCTTGAATTAAATACTCATCCTGGCATGACTCCCCTATCAATATGCCCTGAAATTGTTGCTGGAAAAGGAGTGAATTATACGAGTTTGGTGAATAAGATATTGCAGGGTGCAAGGTTTGAATCATGAAAAAGAAAAGAGTTTCAAAGAGATCAAATAGCGCTGCTATTTCCTTGAAAAGGAGGTGGCAAGTTTTGCTCCACAGAATTATTTTCTTTATAAAATTATGGGTATTATTACTTGTTGGTTTATTTATATTTACTGACTATTTTGACTCATATACAGAAAAGGCAAGAGGCAAATTTAATGAGTTTACTGCACGCTATGGATTTATTCTAGAGAATATTAAAATAGAAGGTCAAGAACACACTTCTTGTAAAGATATTGTGCAAGCGCTTAGAGCAGATAAAGGAGTGCCAATTTTTTCTGTTGAATTGCAAGAAGTTAAAGGGCGCTTGGAGGATACTACTTGGATAAAAAAAGCAATGGTAGAAAGAAGATTGCCATCAACTATATATATAGCAATAGTTGAGAGGCAACCTGTCGCTATATGGCAATTTAAAAGAAAGTTGTATATTGTTGATGCTGAGGGAAACCGTATTACTAAACATAGTGGAGAAGGTTTTGCTGAGTTACTTCACGTAGTTGGTCAAGATGCAAATATTTATGCTAGTAGTTTACTTGCAGATATAAATATATATCCTAATTTAGCATCAAAAATAAAATCTGCAGTTAGGTATGGTAATCGCAGATGGAACTTGCATTTAGAACAAAATATCATTGTTAAAATGCCTGAAAATAGTTTTAATGAAGCGTATGAATACTTGCATTTGCTGAATAAAGATAAAAAGCTATTTGATCAAAATTATAAAATGTTGGATCTTAGAGATTCTAATAAGTATTATTTGGAGAAGAAATAGTATCATTCTTGAATTTATTAATTTTAAACTATTCCCAATATTAACTAAAACCTTTAATACAAACATTCAAAGTACAACTTTAAAAAACAAATTTAAAGGATAGGGGGAACTCAAAATCTCTTATGGAGACAGTAGAGAAAAATAAAAGTACTTAGAGAAAGATAAAAGTGCTTTTAAAAGTTCCAAATTATCTAAATTTGAAATTAATTTTAGCAAAATTAATCAATATATGCAAAACAATACTGATGATGTTGAGACACTTGGGGTAACAAGCAAAGCTACGATGATGAAGATGTGGTATAAGTATTATTTGTTAGAGAGACAGTAGAGCGCTATTTTCAAAAATTTCTCTATAATATTCTGTCAGATATAAATTAAACCAGCGTGCATATAGCTTAGGGTTTGAGACTGACTCTCTACGCAAATCACGGGGTGTTATCCACGTAACTTCTGATACTTCATTGGGGTTAAGTTCAAAGCTTCCATCATAGATACCTGCGAAAATATGAGTATATTCTCTTTCATATAATCCATCTTGTAGTTTTAAGGAGTAGCTTAATTCAGTTATTTTTAATAACTCACAAGAAAAGCCGAGCTCTTCCTGTAAGCGTCTTTGAGCGGCCTTCATATTATCCTCGTTAAGACGCGGATGTCCACAGCATGAATTTGCCCATAGTTTTGCTGAGTGATATTTGTTTTTAGCGCGTCTTTGTACTAGTAATTGTCCCTTGCTATTGAAAATCATTACAGAAAATGCGCGATGAAGCAGGCCATCTATATGCACTTTCATTTTCTCTTCAGTTCCAAGAAACTTATCATTCTCATCAACTAATATAAGTATTTCTGACATTGCAGATAATTGGTTCTATTATTTTTGTAAAAATTGGCGAATATTTTTTGTTGCTTGCCTAATTCTTTTTTTGTTTTCCACGAGACCAATTCTTACAAAATCATCACCTTCTTTACCAAATCCGATGCCCGGAGCAACAGCAACATTTGCATGTTCTAAGAGTAATTTACTAAATTCAAGAGATCCAAGGTGTCTGTATTTTTCTGGGATTTGTGCCCAGGCAAACATTGTAGCTTCAGGGGATGCTATATCCCATCCTGCATCTTTTAGTCCACTTACCAATGTATCTCTTCTATCTTTGTATCTTTGCCTTGCTTCTATTATACAGTCATCAGGACCATTTAATGCAGCTGTTGCTGCAATTTGAATTGGAGTAAAAGCTCCATAATCAAGATATGATTTTATTCTAGTAAGAGCATGGATTAGCTTTTTATTTCCGCAGGCAAAGCCAATTCTCCAGCCAGCCATAGAGTATGTTTTACTAACGGATGTGAACTCTACCGCTATATCTTTTGCTCCTTTTACTTGCAATATAGAAGGAGGAGGAGAGTCGTTGAAATATATTTCGCAATATGCCAAATCCGATAGAATATAAACTCCATAATGCTTACATAAGCTGACTATTTCTTCGTAAAAATCGAGTGAAACTGTCTCGGCAGTCGGGTTACATGGGTAATTTAAGACAATAGAAGTTGGCTTTGGTGAGCAATTTTCAATCTCTTCTTTTATTTGCTGTACTAATGTTGTTTGGTTTGCATTGTTTGGTACGGTTCTAACTGATGCTTCAGCTATAATAAACCCAAAAGTATGTATAGGATAGCTTGGGCTTGGTACAAGTATTGTATCCCCGGGCTTTGTAATAGCTTTTACTGTGCTTGCAAACCCTTCTTTTGATCCAAGAGTTGCAACTATTTCTGAGTCGGTGTCTAAATCAACGCCAAATCTTCTTTTATAATATGCACTTTGTGCCTTCCTGAGACCAAGAATTCCTCTTGAGACAGAATATCCATGAGTTTTTGGATTGTTAATAGACTCTATCAATTTTTCTACGATATGAGGAGGAGTAGGTGCATCTGGATTTCCCATTCCAAAATCTATGATATCCTTTCCTTGTTTTCTTGCTTCGGCTTTCAGTTTGTTGACCTCTGCAAAAACATAAGGTGGAAGCCTTTCTATTGTATGAAAATTTTGTATATTGCTATTTGAGTTGAATGTCATTTCTACGCTTAGTCTATTTGTATAATTTATGTAATAAAGTAACTCATCTCGCACTTATATTCAATCCTCTATTTTTTGTAGACATATTTACAACTCAATGTTAATAAAATCAACTATAGGTTGAATTAATGCTTTATATAGTAAGCACTTCGTTTTTAATTTATTGATGCTGAGTAATTTAAAGTGATACTTAATTTTTATATCACTAATTAATTATTTAATGTTTATGATTGAGATATGAGTATATGAGAAAAGGTAGAGAAGGAAAAAAACAAGAAGGCAATGCATTAGAAGAGCTAATAGCAGAGATATTACTGCCTATGTCTGATGTAGTGGTTATGAAAGATAGGGCCGGTCGCATCTCAATTTTTAAAGAAGGGATAAAGTTTGGGATGATCCAAGATGAAGCATTCCATTTGTTTGATAAAGGTGGGGAGTATCAGAAAGTAAAAAAAGAATTAATCTTAGATGCGGACAAACTCTTGCAAGAAGCTACAAAATCATTTTGGTATGCTTGTGGAAAGATGGATTTTTCAAAGCATAATTAACTCAAGACCGTGTAATTCGTTGTATCTGTAATCCTTAAGCGCTACTAATCTTCGATTTCAGTAAAAAGACTTGTCTGCTTACGTGTTGTTCTGTTTGGTGTGGGTAGGCCTAGGTGAGAGAATGCATTATCTGTTATAACTCTGCCGCGCGGAGTTCTCTGTAGAAGACCTATTTGTATCAAGTAAGGCTCAATAGCTTCTTCAATTGCATCTCTTTGTTCAGATAGCGCGGCTGCAATTGTTTCGACCCCAACCGGTCCGCCATTATAATTATCTGAAATAAATTTTAAATATCTATAATCATTGCTATCAAGTCCTGCCTTATCTACTTCTAAACGATTTAGAGCGCTATCCGCTATTTTCTCATCAATTTCGTTTTTATTTTCGACGGAGGCGAAGTCGCGCACTCTTTTCAGGAGGCGTAGGGCGATTCTAGGTGTTCCTCTTGAGCGTTTTGCTATTTCTTCTGCTCCTTTTTGAGAAATTTGAGTGTTTAGTAGTTCAGCAGCGCGGTTTAGTACCTTGATTAGCTCTTCCGTATTATAAAAATTTAATCTAAGTGGAATGCCAAATCTATCTCTTAATGGGTTGCTTAGTAATCCAAGTCTAGTAGTTGCGCCAATTAACGTAAATTTAGGTATATCAATTCTAACTGATCGAGCTGCTGGACCTTCGCCAATTATTATATCTAGGTAGAAATCTTCCATTGCAGGGTAGAGTACTTCTTCAATATTAGTATTTAGCCTATGAATCTCATCAATAAAGAGTACGTCATTTTCTTGTAGATTTGTAAGTATTGCGGCAAGATCCGCAGCTTTCGATAATGTTGGGCCAGAAGTTGCTTTAAAATTCACTCTCATTTCTTTGGCCACTATATGTGCAAGAGATGTTTTTCCAAGTCCTGGTGGGCCATAAAATAGAGTGTGATCTAGCGCTTCATTCCTATTGCTTGCTGCTTGAATAAAGACATTTAAATTTGATTTAATATGTTCTTGACCTACAAAATCTAATAAATAGTTAGGGCGCAGTGAAAAATCTATATCTGTTTCAATTTCATTGCCATCTAAGAGTTCTTTTGCCATAAAAATATATTAGTTTGAGTTTTTTAAACCAAGTTTAATTAAGTCATTAATTGAAATATCAGGTGATTCACTCAATATAGAGTTTATGCGAATTTGTGCATCAGATTTACCAATACCAAGACTAACTAAAGCGGCAACTGCATCATGCATATTATCATTTGTGCTATCTACTGAAATTGCACCGGTTTTTGTGGGTGTTATTCCAGATGTAGTAGTTATAAATTTATCTTTGAGCTCAGTTATTATTCTTTCTGCAAGTTTTTTTCCAACACCTGAAACATTATTAAATACAACCTTATCTTGTGCGGATAGAGCAAGTTGAATTTCTTCGGGTGTTAATTCGCTAAGAATTGCTAGAGACATCCTGGTTCCAACTCCTTTAACAGATTGCAGAATATTAAAAGTATTTTTTTCTTCTGCGTTATAGAAGCCATAAAGGTGAATATGATCTTCTCGTACATGCGTTTCAATTAGGAGTTCAGCGTATTCACCAAGAGTTAGTTTGCTAAGTGTTTTTCCTGAACAGAATGCTAGATAACCGACTCCACCAATGTCAATTATTATTTGTCCATCCTCGCTTGATTCAATTTTGCCTTTAAGTTTGCCGATCATAATATTTCTGGTTGCGCTTCGAAATTCATAGTTATACTATCAGCCAGACAAAAATTACGCAATTAAATCTAAAAAAATTATAAATGTATAGAGAATATAGCTCCTATATTATTGCTATCTTAGCAACCATAGTTAGATACTATGATTATGCCTTGTTTGGGCTATCAGCTTCTGTTATTTCAAAGACATTTATGCCAGGAGCAGATGACAGTGATCAAATGTTGCTATTTTTTGCAGTTTTTAGTTTAGCTGTAGTAGCTAGGCCATTGGGTTCGGTGCTATTTGGTAAGATAGGGGATAGAGTCAGCCGGGTTGCAAGCGTAAAAATAGCTACAATCATTGCAGCTATATCTACAAGTGCAATAGCATTAATACCTAGCTTTAATTCTTGGGGGTGGGGGGCCATTGCTCTGCTTACTTTGTGTCGCATGATGTTTTTAATGAGCTTAGCTGGCGAAATTGATGCTATTAAAATATTTGTTGCGGAGAAAATTGGTAAAAAAAGACGAAATTTTGCTATTGGTATAGTTTCTTTTTCATCGCAGCTGGGGGTAATCTTAGCTTCAGCTATGTATCATATTGCAATTAGTATAGAAGGGCTTGAGTCTGCATGGCGTTTGAATTTTGTGCTTGGTGGATTTCTAGGAATGATTGTCATAGTGTTGCGAAGGTATTTAAAAGAAAGCCAGACATTCTTGAATAGTAAATCTCGTATGAATCCAGAGGTTAGTTCTGGAATAGTAACTTTAGTTATTAATAATAGATTGAAGTTTTTTCTATCAATGGCGGTTAATGGTATGCTTGGAGGTGGATATCATTTCTTAATTATTTTTTTGGGAACGTTTGCAGCAGGTGTTGCTGATGTAATAAGTATAAATCAGGCGTCTTCAAGTAATATTATATTAATAGCTCTTTACGGTATGGGTTGTTTTATTTCTGGGTACATGGCGGATCGTATTAATCCTTTAAAACAGATTTCTTTTGCACTTGGTTTGAGTATTATTTGTGTTTTAATTATGGAATTCATGATTGGTGCAGGGGTATTTTCTTTTGCATTACACAAAGTTTTAGCATTTGTAGTTCCATTCTATTCGGTCCCATGCGCAATAAAAACCCAATCTCTTTTTCCAACAGGCATAAGAATGCGAATGTACAGCTTATCTCATTCGATTGGTAGTATGGTGTTTTCTTCAACAACGCCTTTTGTTTGTATGTTGATCTGGCGTTGGACAGGAATGTTTTCAATGGTACTAGGGTACTTTTTATTACAACTAGGTTCGTTGTTTTTTGTATTGATTTATATTAGCAAAAAGGAGTATGCTAATTTTTTTGAAACATAAAAGGATTTAGTAGGAGAAAATTTTAAATTTGACTAGTAAAAATAGTGACTCCTAGATATTTTGCTGCTATCTTCAATTTCAGTTACAAATATATATAGCTTTTAAACTTTAAATGTCGTTAAATCTAAAGATTGTAAAAAATTATTCTCAGGCGTTATATTCTGGAGCCAAAAAGAGTAAAGTGGAAGGTAAGGTACTAGAGCAAATTTCAGTTTTGGGACAAATTGTTTCGCACTCTTCAAAAGTAATGCAGGCCCTATGTTCGCCGATTGTGGATAGTAAAATTAAAAAGAAAATTCTAGATTTGGTTGCATCAAAGTTTAAATATGAAAAAACAACTATTAATTTTCTGCATATTTTAATTAAAAATTCTAGATTTCCTTTAATTCTTGAAATAATAGACAATTTTTCTGAAATTATTGCAGAGAGCAAGAACATTAAATATGCTCAAATTTCCTCGGCATACAGACTTGGAAAGAAAGAATTAGATTTAATTAGTGGTTTTTTAGAATCAGAGCTAGGTAAAAAAATAGACCTTGAAACAAATATAGATTCCTCGCTGATTGGTGGGGCTGTTATACAATATGATTGTAATTTAATCGACTGCTCAGTTAGTGGTGCGCTAGATAGAATAAAAAAGATTGCAGTTGATTCAAAAATGTAGTGTTGTGCTAATGTTTATAAGTATTTAAATGTAGCGCATTAGTTTAGTAATAAATTTGTCTTTTTAAAAGGAGCTTTAGAAAATGGCATTAAATCCTTCAGAAATATCAGAAATTTTAGAACGCGAAATAGGTGGCATTGAACAGCTAGGTGAGCTTCAGGAAGTCGGCTATGTGATTACAGTTGGTGATGGGATTGCTAAAGTTTATGGAATTGATAATGTCCAAGCTGGTGAAATGGTGGAATTTGATTCAGGTGTCAAAGGACTAGTTTTAAACCTTGAAAGTGACATGGTTGGTGTTGTGATTATGGGTGATGATAGCTCTGTTCGTCAAGGAGATAAAGTTAAAAGAACTGGTGATATTCTGCAAACTCCTGTTGGACCAGCTATGGTTGGGCGTGTTGTAGATGCATTGGGTCGTCCGATTGATGGTAAAGGAGATATTGTTACTAAAGATTATAGCCGAGTGGAGGTAAAAGCTCCGGGTATCATCGGTAGAAAAAGTGTTCATGAGCCTGTGCAAACTGGTATTAAAGCGATTGATGCACTGATCCCTATTGGTAGAGGGCAAAGAGAATTGATTATTGGTGACAGGCAGACGGGCAAAACTGCTATTGCTATTGACACAATTATTAATCAAAAGCCAGCACACTTAGTTGATAATGATACGGAAAAGATATTTTGTGTATATGTTGCGATTGGCCAGAAAAGATCCACAGTTGCTCAAATTGTGAAGAAGCTTGAAGAAGCAGGTGCTATGGAATATACAGTAGTTGTATCTGCAACTGCATCTGATCCAGCACCATTACAATTTTTAGCTCCATATACAGGCTGTGCAATTGGTGAGTATTTTAGAGATAATTCCAAACATTCGTTGTTAATTTATGATGATTTAAGTAAGCATGCTGTTGCATACCGTCAGATCTCGTTGTTACTTAGACGTCCTCCAGGCCGTGAAGCTTATCCTGGTGATGTATTTTATTTACATTCAAGATTGCTTGAGCGTGCTGCTAAATTATCAGATAAAAAAGGTGGTGGATCATTAACTGCACTACCTATTGTTGAGACGCAAGCTGGTGATGTATCTGCTTATATTCCAACAAATGTGATATCCATTACTGATGGTCAAATCTTTCTTGAGAGTGAGCTGTTTTATAAAGGTATAAGACCGGCGGTTAATGTTGGTATATCGGTTAGTCGTGTTGGCTCAGCTGCTCAGATTAAAGCAATTAAAAAAGTTTCTGGTTCGATGAAATTAGAACTTGCGCAATTTAGAGAGATGGAGGCGTTTGCTCAGTTTGGATCTGATTTAGACGTGTCAACACAGCAGTTAATCAAACATGGTCAGAAATTAACAGAGCTTTTAAAACAACCACAATATTCTCCGTTCGTTGTTGAGGAGCAAGTTATATCCTTGTATGCGGGTGTGAATGGCTACTTAGAAAAAATTGATGCTGCAAAAGTCCGTGATTTTGAGGATAAGTTAATAGATGATATTAGGCTTAAAGGTGAAAGCATATTGACATCAATTCGAGAAGAAAAGCAATTGAGCGAAGAGACTGAAGAGAAGTTGAAAACTTATCTTACAAAGTTTGTTGAGGAATTTTTGGGTAATTAAGAATAGAATATAATGTCTGGTCTAAAGCAACTTAGAAATAGAGTGAAGAGTATTAAATCTACTCAGAAAATCACAAAAGCTATGCACGTGGTATCCGCTGCAAAGCTTAAAAAAGTGAAAGAGCAAGCTGAGAATTTAAATTTATACTCTGAAGTTCTTGGAAGTATTATGTATGATATTTCCACGGGTGGTAATTTAATGGATTTGCCAGCAAAGGATCGCATGTTTTTTAGTAAAAAACTAAAAGAAATGCCGTATTTGCTAGTTGTTATGACTTCTGAGCGTGGTCTTTGTGGAGGATTCAATTCTAGCATTATCAGAAAAGTGAAAAAAGATATTCGTGCCTTTCAAAAAGATGGAAAAGAAGTAAAGTTACTTGTTGTTGGAAAGAAAGGAAGAGATGCTCTTCGTGGGAAATATGCAAAGTTGATAGAAGAATATTATCCTAATCCAAAAGGTAATGCGGCTTGCATGTCTCGCCAAGTTAAAAATAAAATGATTGAGATGATAGAAAATGAAGAAGCTGGTGCTTGTTATATGTATTACAATAAGTTCAAAAATGCTATGACGCAAGTAATGACGAGAAGAAAGATATTGCCAGCAAGTAATACAGCAAATGCAAAAGAAAGTACTGTTTCAGAATATGAGTATGAGGGAGAAAATCTAGTTCACGAGGTGATTAATTTATATATGAGCGGTCAAATTAATTACGGACTATTGCAGAATAAAGCTAGTGAAGAAGGTGCTAGAATGACGGCAATGGACAATGCCACTAGAAATGCTGGTGAGCTTATTGAAAAATTAACGCTAAAATTAAATAGATCAAGACAAGCAATTATCACTACTGAGCTTACGGAGATTATATCTGGAGCTGAGGCGGTATAAAAAATTACTAGGAGAATAATATGCCTATAATAAATATTGATATGATGGCTGGCAGGACGTTAGATCAGAAGAGAGATCTGGTTAAATCTGTAACAAAGGTTGTATGTGAATCAATTGGAACCACACCTGACCGCGTAAAAATAAAATTAAATGATATGGAGCCTGAGAGTTATGCAGTTTCAGGTGAGTTAATATCGGATCAAGAAGATCCTTTTGGTAAGAAAAAACTATAAGATATAGGTTTTAAAATGAAGAAGAATGAAGGAAAAATAACGCAAATAATTTCAGCTGTTGTTGATGTGAAATTTGATGGTGGTGCCCAGCTCCCCAACATTTTGAACGCTCTTGAATGTGAAAATAACGGTCAAAAATTAGTTTTAGAGGTTGCTCAACATATTGGTGATAGTACTGTTCGTTGTATTGCGATGGATTCAACAGACGGTTTGACTAGAGGTCAGGTAGTAGTTGATACAGGTGATTCTATTAGAGTGCCAGTTGGTAAGGGAACCCTTGGACGAATCATGAATGTTGTGGGTGATCCAGTTGATGAGCAAGGGCCAATCAAGGCAAAAGAGACTTCATCGATTTATCGTGACGCACCTTCGTTTGAAGAGCAGTCTACAGATAGAAGTATATTAGTGACTGGTATTAAAGTTGTTGATTTACTTGCGCCATACGCAAAAGGAGGAAAGATCGGTCTTTTTGGTGGTGCTGGTGTTGGTAAAACAGTGATTATTATGGAGCTTATTAATAATGTTGCAAAAGCGCATGGTGGGTACACGGCGTTTGCAGGCGTTGGTGAGCGTACGCGTGAGGGAAACGATCTTTATCACGAAATGATAGATTCGGGTGTTATTAATCCAGATAAGTTGGATGAGTCAAAAGTTGCCCTGGTATATGGACAGATGAATGAGCCTCCAGGTGCGCGTGCTAGAGTTGCGTTAACTGGACTTACAGTAGCAGAGTATTTTAGAGATCTGGATGGTGGACAAGATGTTCTATTCTTCGTTGATAATATATTTAGATTTACACAAGCAGGTTCTGAAATTTCAGCAACACTTGGACGTATCCCATCAGCAGTGGGCTATCAACCTACACTTGCTACTGATATGGGTGGTCTGCAAGAACGTATTACCTCTACTAAGAACGGTTCTATTACCTCAGTGCAGGCAATTTATGTTCCAGCTGATGATTTAACAGATCCAGCTCCTGCTACTTCATTTACTCACCTTGATGCAACAACAGTTCTGAGTCGTCAGATTGCAGAACTTGGTATTTATCCAGCAGTAGATCCATTAGATAGTAGTTCTCAAATGCTCGATCCCAAAATTGTTGGTGGTGAACATTATAATATAGCTAGGGAAGTGCAAAAAGTTTTGCAGACATATAAGTCATTGCAAGATATTATTGCTATTTTGGGTATGGATGAGTTGTCAGAAGAAGATAAGTTGATAGTTAGCCGTGCTCGTAAAATACAGAGATTTTTATCACAACCATTCCATGTTGCTGAGGTCTTTACAGGTGTATCAGGTAAATTTGTTGATTTAGCTGATACTATTGCGGGCTTTAAGGGTTTAGTAGAAGGGAAATATGACCATCTTCCTGAAGCAGCGTTTTATATGGTTGGAACGATTGAAGAGGCTGTTGAAAAAGCTGATAAAATGCAATCAAAAGAAACTGCTTAGTATAAATCATTATGAGTAATAAATTGCTAGTCCGAATTATTTTACCTTCTGAAACATTTTTAGAAATAGAAGCAAGTCAAATTAATATTCCTGGCACAGAAGGGGTATTTGGTGTTCTCCCAGGTCATGTAAAACTAACTTCTGCAATTGAAATTGGAGTTGCTAGTATATTTAATAATGAGACTGAGACTAAATACTATATTCATGGTGGAGTTGTTCAAGTTACTGGTGATGAAGTGAATATAGTTACAGAATATGCTGCTAGTATCCCAGGGTCTAATAAGACTACAATTACAAATGAAATTACTGATCTTAAAGAAGAATTATCTTCAGAGGAAGAGGAGTCAATTGAAGCTGACATTATTTTAGACAAAATAGAAAAGCATAAATCATTAATTAAATTTCTATAGGTAATATTTTGGTTGAATGCACTAGGCGAATAGAGTTTGATGCTGGCCATAGAGTGATGGGTCATGAGAATAAATGTAAGTATTTGCATGGGCATAGATATGTTCTTGAAGTAACTGCAAGAGCAGATGAGTTGGACTCAGTTGGAAGAGTTGTAGATTTTGGTGTTTTAAAATCCGTAATAAAAGAGTGGATTGATGAAAATCTTGATCATAATGTAATTTTACATCAGAAAGATGAACCTCTCGGAGACCTTATTGAAAAAGGGACAGGGCAGAATATTTATTATTTACAATCTAATCCAACTGCAGAAAATATTGCATTACATATAAAATACGATATTATACCAATGTTGTTTACTAAAAATTCATTTGATATAATTAAACTTAGGTTGTATGAAACGCCTAATGCATATGTAGAGGTGAATGGAAAGTAAAGATTGTTGTATCGTATTAACGACAACGGATAGTAGAGAAAATGCAAATTTAATTGCTAAAACCTTATTGGAAGCCAGGTTAGTTGCTTGTGTACAGATTGATAAGGTAGAGAGTTTTTTTTACTATGAGGCAAGCTATAGGCAAGCGAATGAATTTCGCTTAATGATAAAAGCCCCATCTGATAATTATAAAGAGATTGAAGAATCGATAAAATTCAATCATAGTTATCAATTGCCTCAAATTATCAAGCTTGATATTGAAGAAGGTCTGCCAGACTATTTAGAATGGGTGTGTGGCAATTAGACGGCACGCAATATTGCAAGCGTAACTATTTTTGTGGAGTTAATGTATGAAATTATGGCATAAAGTATTTCTAGGATTAGTTCTCGGTGTGTTTTTTGGAATTTATTTACCACAGCATGTTGAGACTGTAAAGCCTATTGGAACTGTATTTTTGCGCTTAATCAAAATGGTTATAGTGCCATTGTTATTCTTTAGTTTGGTATCAGGGATTACGGGTATGCGAGACCCAAATTCGATTGGTCGTGTTGCTAGAAAATCAGTTTTAGCTTATCTTGGAACAACATGTTTTGCAGTTGTTTTTGGTTTAGGAGTGGCGCATATATTACAACCAGGTGAAGGTGTGATTTTAGATTTTGGTCAGAATTCTGAAAAACATTTTACAGAAAGTAGCTTTGACTTAGTTGATTATTTAATCGAAATTGTTCCAAATAACATATTTGTAGCATTCTCTGAATCAAACGTACTTCAAGTTGTATTCTTTTCAATATTTACTGGAATGATAATTAATAGTCTTGGTCATGCTGTGGACCCTGTAAGGGATTTTATTCACTCAGCAGCAAAGCTTGTGCTAAAAATGATTTCCGTAATTGTACAATTGTCACCTTATGCTGCATTTGCACTTACTGCATGGGTAATTGGAACTCAAGGAATTGAGATTATATTTACTCTTGGTAAATTATTTGGGGCGTTGCTTCTAGCTTTCGCATTGCAATATATAATTTTTGGTTTGATAATTATGATTTTTTGTAGGGTGTCGCCCATTCCTTTTTACAAAAAGAGTGTTGAGTACCAAATGATTGCTTTATCAACAGGGAGTAGTAAGGCAAGTTTAGCAACAACTATGCAAGTTTGTAGGCAAAAATTAGGCGTGTCAGAGTCAAGTACATCTTTTGTACTTCCGCTTGGTGCATCTATCAATATGAATGGTTTATCGATAAAGCTTGGTATGTCAGCTTTGTTTTTTGCTCAAGTGCTTGGCATTGACCTTGCCTTTGGCGATTATATTGTAATTATTTTAACTGGTACGCTTGGTTCAATCGGTGGTGCTGGTATTCCTGGAGCATTTATTATTATGTTACCTATTATGCTTACTTCGGTTGGTCTTCCGATTGAAGGTGTTGCATTGTTAGTTGGAATTGACAGAGTGTTGGATTTGCTTAGTACTACAATTAATATTACCGGTGATGCAACAATTACCTTGGTAATAGATAGTAGTGAGGGTACCCTTGATAAAGATATGTATAACTCGGATTAGTTAAGTGATATTGATTATGCAGAGATTGCGCTTTTGTATTTTTATATTTTTGTTCATGCTCTTTATAGTGCAAAATGCATTTGCACAAGAAGAGAGGAAGATTAGAGTGGGTGCTGGAAGCCTTTTAGAAGGTTATTATTCTATTGGTTTAAAACTGTGTCGTTATATTTCTAGAGCGAATGATGGTATTCCGTGTGAAGTAGTGCCGACTAAAGGGTCTTTAGAGAATTTATGGCTACTACAGAGAGGCAAAATTGATTTTGCGTTTACGCTTTCAAATTTAGCAATAGACTCTTATGCAGGTAAAGGGTATTTTGCTACTACTGAACCATTTAAAAATATGTATCAGATACTCAAGTTGCATAATGAAATTTTTACGGTAATAGTGAAGGATGATGATAATATTTTGGTTTTTAGTGATCTAGATGGTAAGAAAATTTCTAATGGTTCTCCTAAATCTGATAGTTCTGTTATATATAAGGCTCTTGAATCATATTATGACTTCAAAAAAGCGCCAACTGACATCGAACTAGCTTATGAGGATTATGCGCATGAGTTTTGTGTTGGGAATATTGACGCTATTATGATAATGACAGGGCATCCAAGTGCATTAGTTAATTTTATTACTCACGCATGCGAGTCAGATTTTGTTACGATTGATAGCAGCAAAGTCAATCAGCTGCTAAAGAGTAATCCTGGTTTTCACAAAGTTACATTGCCAGAAGGTGGATATCCTGGTATTACTAAAAATCAAGATACGATAGGAGTCAATGCTATTTTGGTGACAGCAGATCATGTTGATAAAAAAATTGTACAAAATTTTTTAGATTATTTTCCTAAGATCGTTGATCGTTTTAAATCTTCTCATCCAGCACTTTATGATATTAGTGCAGAAGATTTTAAAAAGGGTTTTGTTTTACCTGCTTTTATAGCAGAAAATGTAGATAATAAAGAGGCGTAGAGAAAGCATTTATCATGTTCAAAAATATAGTAATTCCAGTTGATTTATCAGATAAGCAATCTATAAAGGTTGTTTTTCCACCAGCTCTTAATTTTGTCAATGCTTTTGACGCTAAGATTCATTTGGTACATATTATGCCGGATTTTGGTATGAAGGTTCTTGAAGATTACCTACCGCGTAATTGGATGAAAGATCAAAAAGAGAAGTACAAAGCTCTTTTTGATGAATTAATCAAAAAATATATTCCAGAGGGTGTTGAAGTTGAATTTAGCGTTGGTCGTGGTGCAATTTATGATGAGATAATCAACTATTCTGAAAAAGTTAATGCAGATTTGATAATGTTGTCAGCAGTTAGACCTCAGTTTAAAGATTATATGCTTGGTCCAAACGCTTCTAAAATTGTACGTCATTCATCTATTTCTGTTATGGTAATTAGGGATTAATTGTCCTCAATTGTATGTCTTATAGATTTTTACTCGGATGTTTTATACAATTTTTAGCTACTATAAATTGTGTTTTTGCTTCTAATTTAGAAACTAGTATTATTGCCGATTTAAGGAAGCCACTTTCCTCATTAGTTGAGGTTAATAATTTTACTTTATTAAGTGGTGAATTCAAAGAATACTACAAGAATCAAGTTACTCCTAATCTTGATTCTTTATACAGTAAAATTCGTATTATTCCTGTAAATATTAAAGGTGATGAAAAAACTAAGGAAGCCATATTAGTTGGAGATACCGCGCGCAATTCAGTTTGGGGCATAAAGAATTTTGTAGCAGTGGCAGCTATGGTTAATTCTAGATGGCATCTAATGACATTTAAAGAGATAAAAGGTAGTATTTCATGCGATAAGCAATCAAAATGCAAGTTTGATTATTATTGGCAAAAGCTGAATCCAAAATCACCGAATAGATATATAGGAGCAATGATTGGCTATGCTAATTATGGCGCGTCAGGACATAGTTTTATTATACAAACTATAGGTTGGAATAGATATGATGATGAGTATTATATTAATACTATAAGTACTCCAGTTCCTTTGAGGCCTGATAATAATTTTGAGTAGTATAGAATTTAGAGAAATCTTGATTAATAATCGTAAGGAACTACTTATTTATATCTATGAAGCATTGTTATAGAGCAGAAGCCATTGGTGAATTTGCTTATTCTTTTATATCCTCTATATTGTAGTTTTTTTTCTATAAAACAGTTTATCATACCATGAGCAACTAGTGCTACTAAATCATTCTCTAAAGATTTTTTGTATAAAATTTCGGCACACTCTTCTGCTCTTAGTTTTTCTGCCCTAAATTTACGATCTGTTTTGCCAACTTCAATAAACCACAATAGACGAGAGATGGTTGCCCAGGTACCAAATTTAAATTTTATGAAATTTTTGTCAAATAATATATCGTAATTTTTTCCAAACATGCATTTTGCAGTTATTAAAGCTCGTGGCATAGAAGATGATAAAACTATAGATTTTTTTTCTTTTAAAAAACCTTCAAAGTGAGTTTTAATTTTATCTATTTCTTCTATAGCAATGTCACTTGTAGAATTATATTGTGTTACAATAGTGTTTGCTTCGTCATGATTGTATTTGGAGTTATAGTCAATCCTTGGTGTGTAGTGTCTTATGAGTAATATTATTATTAAAACCTAAATCCATACCTAATTCCAATATCTGTAAGGCCTGGGTTTGGTTTTCTAATATCTGCACTTGATATATGATCGATCATTATAGAAACTGAATGAGTTTTATTTATTAGGTAACCAACAGAGAAAGATTCACGAAACAGCAACTTTGAACCTAAAGCACGCTTTTTCTTTGTCTCTAGTCTTTCTGCGTTATTTATACTTGCGCCTAGAGTAGCTTCTACAACTATCACATCTTTTATGTCAAATTGCCAAGTAAGTCCAGTATATATATTGCTTGTAAAGCCTCTATTATTGATACTAGCTCCTATATGAGGAAAAGCTCTTAGGTAGTTTTGCATTTTATCGAATAAATACTCAACGATAATATTTTGTCCTTTTTCATGTCTATGACCAAATTTGGTATCAAAGTCATGTTGCATTAGACCAAATTTTATTTCCTTGGCATGAGCATTTTGTAATATAGAGAAAAGCACGATTGATATTTTGATAAGATTCTTCATATTTATTTTTCCTTTCTTTCTAAAGCTATAAGGTAAAATTCGCTGGATTCTTTTCTGCTTGACTCTGGTTTGAAGTGTTTAACCTTTTTAAAATTTTGTTTCACTATGTCGAGTAAATCACCTTCTGCACCGCCTCTAAATATTTTTGCAACAAAATATCCACCAGGCTTGAGTATTTTTAAAGCAAATATCAAAGCGCTTTCACATAAATCCATAATTCTTAAGTGATCAGTTTGGCTATGACCAGTTGTGTTAGCTGCCATGTCGCTTAGTACTACATCTGCAAGCTGACCATCGAGTGAGTCAATTATTAGATCTTTTGCATCATTTTCGTAAAAGTTTTTTTCAAAAGAGATTACTCCGCCTATGCCTTCAATCGGAAGTAAATCTATCGCGACAAGCTTATTTTTTGCTCCGTTTGAATCTGATTTGATAATTTGAGCAGCCACTTGACTCCACCCACCTGGTGCTGCTCCTAAATCAACTACATTGTCTCCAGGTTTTAAAATTCGGAACTTATCGTTAATTTCTATCAGTTTATATGCTGCTCTTGAGCGATAGCCGTCAAGTTTTGATTTTGCAACAAAAGGATCATTAAGCTGACGTTTTAACCATCTTGTAGAAGATGTTTTTCTTTTTTTAGCAGTTCTAACTTCTGTGAATTTACCTCTATAACCCGATGAAGATGACATAATTACCTACACTCTGATGCATATTTATCTAGTACAGAATTGACAAATCCAACTTCTCCACTATCGAGCATGTCACTTGCAATATCTGTATACTCATTGATTATTACCTTGCTTGGCGTTTCTGGGAAATACTTAAGTTCACATACAGCAACTCGGAGCATTGCAAAAAGAAGCTTAGGAAGGTTTTCAAGATTCCATTCATTTGTAAGATGTATTTCAATAATTTTATCAATTTCTTCAAGATTTTCGTGAGTAAATTTAACTAATTCATTCAAATAATTATAGCTTGGACGTAGTTTCAGTTTACTTAACTTATCAAGCTCATAATCGCTTTTTAAATCTTTATCTTTATAAAAATCTCTAATTTTTAAGAGTAGTGTGTCAATATCTGAAGTATTTTTGTCATTTTCAAACTGGTAAATAGTTTGTACAGCGGCGATTCGAGAAATAGACTTTGTATTAATCTGAGTTTTTGTCATTAGGGTAGGTTCCAACTATAAGAATAAGCTGAGTGATTTTACCAAAAAAAAGACCTTTGGTAAACAATAAGTTTTACATAAATTCTTAAATTCATCTAATAAACATACGCTAATTCAACACAAATGACTATATGCCAATAAGCTATGATTTTTTAGTTGTAATTTTTGGGGTAGATGGTATAAAAAATCAATTGTTCTCATAATATCTATTAAAGAGGTTTTCGTGAATAGATTTATAAAAGTAGTATTTTTTATTTTTACTATCATTTTTTCAAGCGCAGCTGTAGCTGATAAAATTAAAACGATTAATATTAAAGGTAATCAGCGTATAGAAAAGTCCACAATTAGGGAGTATCTAAGTTTAAATGTTGGTGACAGATTTTCTCAATCAATAAAAAGTGATTCTGTGAAAAATCTATACTCTTCATTGTTATTTGAAAATGTTAGTTTGAAATTTAATAATGGCGTACTTGACGTCATAGTAAAAGAGACTCCTTTTGTAAGTAAAATTGAATTTAAAGGAAATTATAAAATTAAAACAGAATTGTTGGCTAGAGAAATATATACATCTCCGGGTGAGAGTTTAAGAAAAGCAAAGCTGAGAACTGATGTTACTAAGATTAAGGAAATTTATAAAAGGTCAGGAAGATTTTCAGCAAAAGTTAAATCCCAAATAGAAACTCAAGAAAATAATAGAGTAAAGGTAATTTTTGATATAGATGAAGGTCCAAAAACTGGAGTTAAGAACATATCTTTTGTAGGGAATGAAAATTACAAAGATTCTGAGTTACGCTCAATTATTATGACTAAGGAGTCAAAATGGTTTAGATTTCTTGAAACAAATGATACTTTTGATCCTGATAGAATTGAGTTTGATAAGCATTTATTAAGTAAATTCTATAATTCAGTTGGTTTTGCTGATTTTAGAGTCATTTCTGTAACTGCAGATCTTCTTCCTACAAAAGAAGGATTTGCTATTACATATTCTATCGATGAAGGTGAAAAATATAATTTTGGCAAAATAACATTGTGCAATAAGTTGGAGAACATTAATAATAAAGAGGTGTTACAATTTATTGATAATAAAGATGGCCAAACTTACGATCATGGTGCAATGCAGCGAGTTTCAGAAAAGATTTCAGAATATCTAGCAGGTAAGGGGTATCCACAAGTTAATGTAAGTCCTGAAATTCATACAAATAGAAGTACTAGAAAAGTTGATGTTGTTATCGTTGTTGATCAAGCTGATAAAGTATTTATCAACAATATTAATATTGAAGGGAATTTAAAAACAGAAGATCATGTGATCAGACGTCAATTGCAAATTTCTGAAGGCGATGTCTTTAATAAAGCAAAGATTGAACGCGGTGAAAGAAATATCAGGAACTTAGACTATTTTGGTAAGTTTGCACTTAAGATGGAGCCAACTAAAAAGAGAGATAGATACGATGTTAATATTAACGTGGAAGAAAAATCTACAGCTCATATTGGTTTTGATCTCGGATATAATACTGCTGGTGGTCCATTTGGTAGAATATCTTTCCTAGAAAGAAATCTTGTCGGTACAGGTAAATATTTTAATGCCGGAGTTCAAGCGGGTAGAAAAAGCATCTATTACTATACAGGTCTAACGGATCCTAACTTTATGGATAAGGATTTGTCACTTGGTGGAAATATATATAGAAGTGAAAATGGAAGAGGTAGTGGTTTTGCAAATGGTGAACAAAACTATTCTCTTAAGTCAACAGGTGCTAGAACTTCTCTTGGTTATGATATAACAGATGATTTATCGCACTCTATTGATTATTCAATTAAAAGAGATGAATTAAAAGCACCAAGTGGTACAAATTCAGTATTTATTAAAGAGCAAGTTGGAAAGTATACAACCTCATCAATTGCACATAGTCTGACATATGATAGAACAGATAGTATTGTGCTTCCTAAAAATGGTTATATAGTTTCAGGGACACAAGAGTTTGCTGGTTTAGGCGGTAATACTAAATATTTGAAACATGAAGCAGACCTCAAGGCTTTTAAATCTTTTGTAGAGAATAAATATACAGTAAAACTCTCAACAGCAGCAGGTATCATTAAAGGTGTTGGTAAGAAGAAAGTAAGAATTTCAGATCGCTTTAATGTCGGTGATTATAGCTTGAGAGGTTTTGCTCATGGAGGTATAGGCCCAAGAGATGTTGCAACAGATGAAGGTCTTGGTGGACAAAAATATTATACAGTTTCTACCGAGCTTAACTTTCCTGTTGGCTTGCCAGAAGAATTTAACGTAACAGGGGCTGTATTTGCAGATGCTGGTTCTTTATGGGATGCAGATTCAAAAGCTTCAACTGCAAAAGGTTTTTATAATAAGAAGTCAATTAGAGCCTCTGTTGGTTTTGGTGTTTTATGGGTAACAAGGATAGCTCCAATCAGACTTGACTGGGGTTTTCCAGTGAAAAAAGAGAAGTTTGATGAAAAACAGACGTTCCATATTAAGTTTTCAACAAGTTTGTAGGGTATTATAAATAGTTAAGTATAAAATGGAGAAAGTTATGAAATATATATATAAAATATTGTGTTTTATAACTCTTCTCTTTCCTCTTAATTTGCTAGCAGCAAATCTTGATAAGGCAACTGTTTATGATACTTCCAATACATTTGATGCAAAAGCTGCTGTTGTTGATGTTGAATCTATCTTAGAGCATTCTAAAGCTATTCTGCATATTAAAAAATCTATTAATATTATTAGTGAACAAATTCAAAATGAATTATCTTCAAAAGAGATTAAATTAAAGCAGGACGAGGCTGAGCTAATAGAAAAACGGGGTACCTTACCTAAAATAGAGTTTGATAAGTTAGTTGCTGCTTTTAATAAAAAAGTAAGTTCAACACAACAAGAAATGCAAAATAAAAAATCTGCATTAGAGAGAGCTCACACGAATGCAATTGCCCAAGTACATGAAAATACAATTAGTGTCATTAGTGATTTATCAAAAAAATATGGCTTTAATATAGTTTTTCCAAGCTCTCAAGTCATGTTTGTCAATAATTCATTAAATATTACACATGAAGTGATAAGTAATTTAAATGAGCGCCTACAAGAAGTGAAAATCAACTACGATCCAATGGGTGATAAAAAAGATTAGATTTGCCAAGGAGGTTTGTACTTGTAGCTATGATTATATCTTTATCTTCCATTATAAAAATTTGCCTACCTTAATTATGTTTTCTAGATTGTTATTTGATTTTACTCTTTTTAACTATTAAAGTTTGTATCCTGTAAATCTATATAAGTGATTAAATTGTTGTAAATATAAATACAATTAATGGTTGTATTTGCCTCAAACCTATCGTATAAATTGTATTGGGAAGGTTACTAGGTAAAAACTACGTAGATTAATGTTTATAAGTCGGTGTAAAATAGTTTGTCCAATTTGTGCAATTTAATCTTAAGTTTAGGTTTGTTGGGATGTCGCTGGAAATTAGTCTAAATAAAAAGAAAGATCTATATGAAAATCACCTAAGTAAAATTGGTGATATTAAATTTACTTTTCGTGAAATAGATGTAATTACATGTGTAATGCACAATCGCGGAGAAAAAAAGATAGCGTCGTTACTACAAATATCTCCTAGAACGGTTGGAACACACTTGCATAACATAATGTTAAAGCTTGGACAAAATTCAAGAGAAAGCATTATTGATTTTATCGAAAAATCTGGAAAGCTATTATATGTAAAGAAATATTATTTTCAGATTTTAGTACAATCATCATTCGAACAAAGATTAATAAAAATTGGTAAAACAATTAATAGGAAAGTGCTTGATTGCTCTATAAATTCAAGTCAGCTAAGTGAGGAAGAAAAAAACAAGTTCAGTAACATTGCTACTCACTTAAAACTAGCGAATATTAATTTAACTAAGAATCGAAATAATTCTATTGAATGTAAGCATAATATCAATTTTATCAAAAGTAATTTTATTCCTAAAGCTGAAAAAGGAGATATTTTTCTTTTACTAGAGCAATCAACGGATGAAGAAAGTTTTAGAGCTATCAACTATATAGATTTTAGCAAAGACGAAGACTACTACTCTGCTATTTTTGCATTGTTAGAAAAAATTCTTGGAATTGAAGGAATTAAAGTAATTAGTAATGAATTTTTTTCTGAATACAAAGCGATAAGTAGTTCTTGGGAAGGTAGAGATATTGATGATAAAAATAATAAGATACAAGAAAGTGATGTTTATAAAGTAAAAAAAACTTCAAAAAATCTATTTGTTATATCTTTAATATTAGTGTTATGCTCTGTATTTTATTATATTTTTGATATAAAAAAAATATTTAAAGTTGATAATAAGAGTCTATTACATTCAGACTTATCTTTGCCTCAAAAAGGAATATTATTAGGTAGATCACAAATAATTTCTAAATTAAAGAAAGCTTTTAAGGGTACTAAAGGTATCAATACAGTAGCTTTAGTAGGGGTTGGTGGTTCTGGTAAATCTACTATCGCTAAGAAATATGCGAAAGAATCAGGTGCTTCAATTATTTGGCAGATTAATGCAGAATCAAGGGTCTCATTAGTTTCTTCAATGAAGCAAATTGCTTATGCTATTGCGTCAAAAGAAAAAGAAAGAGAAGAGCTTGATAAAATATTAGCCATAAAAGATATTTCTGAACGTGAAAGAGGGTTGTTATTATTTTTGAGAGAAGAAGCAAAGTCTTATCCTGGTTGGTTGATTATATATGATGATGTAAAGTCATTTAGTGATATAAAAGAATTTTATCCTCATGATTCTAGTATTTGGGGAGAGGGGAGTGTAATAATAACTACGAGTAATAATAATATTGTTCATAACGATAGTATATTATCTGAAAATGTTATTACGGTTGGAAGTTTAAATAAGAAAGAGAAAAAAGATTTATTTATAAGCGTACTTGGAGAAGATGGCAAAAAGTATGATATAGATTATGATAAATGCTTAGATGGTATACCTTCGTTTCCGCTCGATGTTTCAATTGCAGCTCACTATATCAAAGAAACTAATATTAGGTGTCAACAATACTCACAATATTCATCTTCTAATAATCAAGTATTCAGAAAAGCTCAGCGCAATATTCTACATGATGTTGGAGAGTATTCAAAAACTAGATATGATATTATTACACTCCCTATACAGCACATGGTTGAAAAATCATCTGACTTTAGAGATCTGCTTATAATGATTAGCGCTCTTTCTCCGAGAGATATACCTAAAAAGCTCCTAGCTTCCTACAAGGGAGATATAATAGTTGATAATTTTATTTATGAATTGAAGAAATTTTCTTTAATTACAAAAGAGCCACGTAAAGCAAAAGGATTGGGGCAAGTATTTTCAATTCATAGCAGTACACAAGATGTAGTGTTTGCATATTTTGTAAATTCTCTACAATTTGCTGAAAACTCTGAACAACTGCACAACATTGCAATGTTTTTAGAGAATTATTTATCAGATGTTTTAGACAAGCATGACTTTCTTAAGATACAGACTATGGTGCCACATATAGAGAAATTTTTGAGAAAAGCAGATTTATTTGATAGCCAAGATGTTGCTAGATTAAGTAAAAAACTAGGGATTTGTTATTTCTATCTTGGAAGATATGAAAGAGCAAAAGAGATATTTCAAAGTACTTTAAAGATGTATGATCAGAGCGATAATAATACACAAATAAATAGAGCTAAAGTTTTAGCGCGTTTAGGAAGTGTTTATAGAAATGTTGCTGACTTTGAAAAAGCTAAAGGATATTTAGAAAAGGCTCTTGAAGCATATAAGAAATATTATGGTATCAACCATGTTGAAACCGCCTGGATTTCAACAACTCTTGGTAGTGTGTATAGGAATATAGGTGATTATCCTAAAGCAAAAAAATTGCTTAAAAATGGTTATAATATATTTAAGCAACAATACAATAAGGATCATAAAAAGACAATTTGGAGCTCATCATATTTGGGGCAAGTTTACAAGAATGTTGGTAATTATGTTAAGGCTAGAGCAATACTTGAAAAAACTTTTTCTACATATGAAAAAGAGTTTGGTGGTACTCATACTAAAACGGCATGGAGCTTAGTACATCTTGCAAGTGTATATCGTAGTATAGGATATCCTGATAAGGCAAAAGAAAATTTAATTCGTGCTATAGATATATATAAATTGAGAAGAGGAGAAGAGAGTTTTGAGTATGCATGGAGTAGGGCGCATTTAAGTGCGGTATATAGAGATTTAGGTAACTTAGATGAGGCAATAGATATATTAAAAGGAAGTATAGATTTTTATAATAAGAATTTACCGAAAGATCACGTGATTCAAGGCTGGGTAAAGTTTCATTTAGGTAGTACATATAGGCACAAAGGTGATAGAGAAATGGCAATGAAATTGCTTGGCGAATCGCTTGCAATTAATGAAAAGCATTATGGTAAAAGTCATATCAAAACAGCCCAAATACTGAACAGTTTAGGAAAACTAGGAATTGTTTGTCAAAGTTTTGAAAAGTCAAAAGAGTATCTTGAAACTGCGCTCAAAGTATATTCAATAGATAAGCATCATGATAGATATAAAGCGTACGAAGCTTTAGGGGATTTATACAATGAAATGTATAGGAGAGGTAATGGTAACAGATCTCTGATGTCAAAAAGTTTAGATAATTTTCAAAAAGCAATTTTAGTGGTTGAAAAACATTTTCCAACTGATTCAACACATATAGTTAGAATTAGATCTAAAATAGCACGCCTTAAGATATAAATTGCGATAATTTTATCTACGTAATTTGCTCTTAGTTTTACATATAAGTTAATTTCACGCATTTTATTTATATTTTTCTGTGTGTAGGATGGAAATTGTAGATCAGTGTGGTTTACGAAATCCGCTCTATTTGTTGTATTAGAGCTAAAACTTTGAGGTAAAGGTATTATTATGGAGTATTTAGAAAATAAAGAATTCAGAATTATAGAGATGGAAATCAACGAGGTCGATAGACTGCTCAATAAGTTTTGTGCGAAAGAGGAAAGGATAAGAAGTAAGTTGCGCCAGCTTATTGAAGTAGAGCATGACACAAGTTTAGTATTTGAATTAGAAAGTTTAATAGCTATATAGTTGATAGAAATTTTTAAGGTAACCACCCAGAATTTTAAATTTTCTAGGTTCTATGATATGCAAACTCGGAAAGGTTGATGTAGTGTATAAGATGGAGGTGTTGGGGAGCCCTCCGTCTTTACATTAGGCAGGTTTAAGAATTTTATACTTCTTCAACAAAATTCTCTTTTATAGTTTTGAGTCCTATTTTTTCAAATGCAATCTCTAGGCTGTCACCATTTTTCCTAACAATAATTCCAGTGCCAAATTTTTGGTGATGCACTTTATTACCTGGTTTTTTTCCAGAATTATCAATTTTATTACTTTTTCTTGATTTGATAGTTTGCATGGAAAAATTATGTTTTGATCCCATGTAGTTTAGCTTATTAGTTGACGAACTACGTATACATAAATTATCTGGTATCTCGCTTAAAAATCTTGATGGTATTGAGTTAATGATTTCTGCAAAAACTCTTCTACTCTCTGCATATGTTATGCATAGATCTTTTTTAGCGCGTGTTATTCCAACATAAGCGATTCTGCGTTCTTCTTCTAGACCATTTTCTCCTTCTTCTGACAAGGCTTTTTGGTGAGGGAATATATTTTCCTCCCATCCAGGTAAGAATACAAAATCAAATTCAAGGCCTTTTGCGGCGTGCAGAGTCATTATTTTTACTGTACCTCCAAAATCAGTTTCAAGAGATTCATTATCCATTATTAAACTGGAATGCTCTACAAACTCTATAATATTATCAAACTCATCAATTGCTCGCAGCATTTCATTTATATTTTCAATTCTTCCACGAGACTCATCTGTTTTTTCAGCTTTAAGAATGTTTAGGTAGTTAGATTCTTCTAAAATAAATTTAGTTACATCAAATGCAGATTCGTTTTCATATTTTTGTCCTGCTAGAGTGATTAGGCCTACGAAATCATTTAAGCTTTCTTTTGTTTTGTCTTTGAATTTATTTTCATCGATCATTTGCTTTAGTGCTGCAAAAACAGATATTTCATGTTCGGTTGCAAAATCTTTTATTTTTTTGAGGGTAACATTTCCTATGGATCTTTTTGGGACATTAATAATCCTTTCTAGTGCAAGATTATCATTTGAATTTATGCTTAGACGAATATATGCCAGGACGTCCCGAATTTCCATTCTTTCATAAAATCTTAGGCCACCAATGATTTGATATGGAAGGGCGTTACTTATGAAAACTTCTTCGAACGCTCTAGTTTGGAAACCGGCTCTGACTAGTATAGCAATTTGGTTAGCTTTGTATTTCTGAGTTTTTATATAATTTTCCACTTCAGTGGATATAAACCTTGCTTCCTCTTTGTCATTCCAACAAGATATAATGCGCACCTTTTTCCCTTCTTTTCTATCTGTCCAAAGTTTTTTTCCGTGCCTGTTTTTATTATTTCTAATTATATTAGAGGCAGCGTTTAAGATAAAAGGTGTAGATCGATAGTTTTGTTCAAGTTTAATTATCTTAGCATTTGGAAAGTCTTGTTCAAAACGCAGTATATTTTTCACCTCTGCTCCACGCCAGCTGTATATTGATTGATCATCATCTCCTACACAACATATATTCTTATGTTTGCTTGCAATCATTCTTGCCCAAACATATTGGACAGCATTGGTATCCTGATACTCGTCTATCAAAATATATTTAAACTTATTTTGATAATGTTCTAGAATATCTGGATTTTGAATTAGAATTTGATTGCAATATAGAAGTAAGTCACCAAAATCAAGAGCATTTGAGTCGTGCATTTGTTTTTGATATTCAGCATATATTGAGCTTGCAATTTTATGAGCAGGTGAGTGAAAATCTGATTCGGAAAGTTTTTCTGATAACAAGCCTTGATCTTTCCATCTTGAGATAATTATATGAATCATCTTAGGTGGGTACTGCTTTACATCAACATTATTTTGTAATGCTATATTTTTAATAAGTTTTATCTGATCATCTTGATTGATGATTGTGAAATTACTTGCAAGTCCAAGTCCAAGATCAAGGAGATTTACATGTGATCGAAGCATTCTAGCAGCAATTGAGTGAAACGTTCCAATATTAAGTCCATCAGAATGAATGAGATTATTAACCCGCTCTTGCATTTCCCTTGCAGCCTTGTTTGTAAAAGTGACAGCTAAGATATTTGAGGGATAAGCTATGTTTTGCTCAATGATATGTGCAATCCGGCTAGTTAGAACTTTAGTTTTTCCTGTACCTGCACCGGCTAGAACTAGAAGAGGGCCTTCTGTTTGGTTAATGGCTTCTAGTTGTTGTGCGTTTAAGTTGTTAGTTGTGTGATATGGCTCTTGATCCAATTTGATTTTCTCTATAATTGCAATTTTGTAGGTAAATCCTACTATAGTCTGCTTTTATAGTAAAGTGCATATGCTTTTAAGTCTGAGTTTGCTAAGACACAAAACTATGTCTTGATTAATTTTATCTATGGTTTTATTTTTTTAAGTTACTAATTTTTAGTAACTTTGGAGGTGTAATGTAATGAAGAGAATAAAAAAAATATTTCAAAAAAAAGGTGGCCCGAAAGAATTAGATATTATTAGTTTTGATCAGCTGAAGACATTTATTTCATCGGAAGAAGTAGAAGTTGAGGTTAGGGAAAATAAAATCAATGCAGTTATTAATGGGAAAATTCATTATTACTCGACAAAAGATTTGTATGGTCAAAGTCACTTAGCGAATGCAGTAGAAGGACATGATATTCAAGAAGTAGAACTATTTTTGGAGTTAGGGTTTGATGTAAATGAAATTGGTCATATGGGAGATACAGTGATATTTAAAGTTTTTTCAACAGTGAATTATTTTAATAAATATTCAATATCAAAATTGTTGCTGGATTATGGAGCAGATCCGTTTATTGCCAATAATAATGGTGATTCTGCAATAGATTATTTTCAACATTATTATCCTTATAAAGAAGGTGATGATAATAGCCTTAGAGAGTTGATTAGAGAATATTACGGAGATTTTGTTGTTGAGAATTGCAATAACTACCCTCTTCCTTGTTTTGATGAATTTAATTGGGGGCTTGCTGGAAACGTTGGGTTAATAGATAACTCTGATGACTTTTCATAAGTTAAAGAGTATATTGCTTTTTTGCTTGTCTGATTAATATACATCTAAATTAATATTTTCTGCGTGCTACGTCTATCCACGTTTTAGCAGAGCATAGAGTATTTTGTCAGTAGGTGCCTTGATTTGATTTTACTTTAACTTAAAAAATTACTCTATCTTTTATGAAATTTATTCATTATAATCGGCCTTCAAGATAATCATTGATGTATTTTGATATGAGCACACAAGCATTTCATCAGCAACAAGCACTAGAAAAGAAAAGAAGTTCTGCTTTGCTTGGAGGTGGGGTTAAAAGAATCTCAGCACAGCACGGGAAAGGAAAACTTACAGCTAGAGAACGAATAGAAGTATTACTTGATCCAGATAGTTTCGAAGAAACAGGTATGTTTGTCGAGCATCGTTGTGATAATTTTGGAATGAAAAGTAAGAAATTTTCAGGTGATGGTGTAGTAACTGGCCATGGTACTATAAATGGTCGCTTAGTATTTGTGTATAGCCAGGATTTTACAGTTTTAGGTGGATCTCTTGGTGAATATCATGCAAAAAAAATCTGTAACTTAATTGACTCGGCCATTGAAGTTGGTGCTCCGGTGGTTGGTATAAATGATTCCGGCGGTGCAAGAATACAAGAAGGTGTTGATGCTCTTGGTGGCTACGGCGAACTATTCCATCGGAACGTAAAGGCTTCAGGAGTTGTACCTCAAATTACGCTTGTCATGGGTCCATGCGCAGGTGGAGCAGTCTATTCCCCAGCTCTAACGGATTTTATTTTCATGGTGAAGGGCTCATCATATATGTTTGTGACAGGCCCTGATGTGGTTAAAACTGTTACGGGTGAAGAAGTTTCGAAAGATAAGCTGGGCGGTGCTAAGGTTCACACAACAAAGTCAGGCGTGGCTGATCTTTCATTTGAAAATGATATAGAAATTTTGTTAGAAACAAGAAGGTTTTTTAACTTCTTACCATTGTCAAATAGGGATAAATTACCAATCAGGTCAACAAGAGATCCTGCTGATAGAGTTGATATGTCTTTAAATACTCTAGTTCCAACAATCCCTAATAAATCCTATGATATGAAGGAATTAATTGAGCGTATAGTTGATGAAGGAGAATTTTTTGAAATTCAACCAGATTATGCCAAAAATATTTTGATTGGTTTTGGGTATATGGAAGGTGCGCCTGTTGGTTTTGTAGCTAATCAACCATTGCATTTAGCAGGGTGCTTGGATATAGATTCATCAAGAAAAGCTGCACGCTTTATTAGGTTTTGTGATGCTTTTAATATACCAATAGTAACGCTTGTAGATGTTCCTGGTTTTTTACCTGGTGTGGATCAAGAATATAATGGAATCATTAAGCACGGTGCTAAGCTTTTATATGCTTATGCGGAAGCTACAGTTCCAAAGATTACTATCATAACAAGAAAAGCATACGGTGGAGCCTACATCGTGATGAATTCGAAACATCTTAGAGGTGATTTGAATTATGCATGGGTGAATTCTGAGATTGCTGTGATGGGTGCAGAAGGTGCTGCTGAAATTATTTTCCGTGAAGACAGCAAAGACCCAGAAAAGAAGCAGAAAAAAATAGATGAGTATAAACAAAATATTACCTCCCCGTTTATTGCTGCATCACGTGGATATTTAGATGATATTATTAAACCACAAAATACACGTTGGAGAATTTGTAAGGGGTTAAAATATTTACGAACTAAAAAAGTAGATATGCCTTGGAAAAAACATGATAATTTGCCGTTATAAGAGTTGACAATGAGTAAGCCATTATTTGAAAAAGTATTAGTTGCTAATAGGGGTGAAATTGCCCTTCGTATTATGAAGACATTGCGCCAGATGGGAATTAAGTCGGTAGCAATATATTCTGAAGCTGATACAAATTCTGATCATGTACAATATGCAGATGAAGCATATTATATCGGAAACTCGCCTGCTACAGAAAGTTATCTTTCAATAAAAAATATTGTTAGTGCAATAAGGCTAAGTGGAGCGCAAGCTGTTCATCCTGGATATGGTTTTTTGGCAGAAAATTCTGGGTTTGCCAATATCTTGAAAAGAGAGGGTATTACTCTCATTGGTCCAAGCGCAAAAGTCATCAAAAAAATGGGTGATAAGATTGAAGCTAAGAAAATTGCTATTGATTCTGGGGTAAGTACTGTTCCTGGTTACATGGGAACTATAAATAATCTTGAACAAGCTAACCAAATTGCTGGAGATATTGGTTTTCCTGTAATTATTAAGGCAGCAGCTGGTGGTGGTGGACGCGGTATGCGTGTTGTTGAGAATAAAAAACAAATGGAAAAGGCATTTGAGTCAGCAAAGTTTGAAGCAGAAAATTGTTTTAACGATAGCAGAGTTTTCATTGAAAAGCTTATTATTGCTCCTCGTCATATTGAGATTCAATTAATAGCTGATCAATTTGGTAATGCAGTTTGTTTAGGTGAGCGTGAATGTTCTATACAAAGATATCACCAAAAAGTTATTGAAGAAGCACCAAGCTCATTTGTAGATGAAGAAACTCGTCAGAAAATGTATGCAGAAGTCGTTGCTTTATCGCAAAAGGTAGGCTATTTTTCTGCAGGCACTGTTGAATTTATGATGGATAATAATAAGAACTATTATTTTCTTGAGATGAATACAAGGCTTCAAGTAGAGCATCCAGTGACAGAACTAATAACGGGCTTGGACTTGGTAGAACAGATGATTAGGGTTGCTGCAGGTGAAAAGCTATCTTTTGCACAAGAAGATGTAAAACTCAATGGTTGGGCTATTGAATCTAGAATTTGTGCTGAAGATCCATCTCGTGGATTTTTGCCATCTAGTGGTAGAATTTTAGAATATCACGAACCTCCAAAAAGCACTAATGTCAGGATTGATAGTGGTATTGGAGCTGGTGGTGAAGTTAGTATGTTTTACGATGCAATGATAGCAAAATTATGTACTTATGCTGAAACCAGAGAAGAAGCAATTGAGCTAATGAAAAAGTCGTTAGGTTCATTTGTTATACATGGCATATCTCATAATATTAGTTTTCTTGAAGCTCTAATTCACCATGAACGCTTTGGATCTGGAGATATTCATACAGGGTTTATTGATGAGGAATATCCTGATGGGTTTTCGGGAGCAAAATTGACTTCAGAAATTAATGAAGTGTTCCTATCTACTGCAATTTTTGCATTTCTCACTGAACAAAAAAGAGCTGTATCTTTGCCAAATCAGTTGACAGATCAGTCAAATAAGATTGGTACAAGATGGATTGCGTCTATTGATAAAGGCCAATTTCCGGTAATGATTAAGCCAGTTGAAGATGGCTATAATATAAGGCATGGGTCAAGTAGATTGACCATAAAAAGTAATTGGAATATTGGAACGCCGTTAATTGCTGCTATTATTAATGGGCAGAAAGTGAATATAAAGGTTGAGCGCATTACAACTGGATATAGACTGACATATTCTGGCATAACTGTTGATACGTATGTCCGATCTCCAAGAATGTCAGAGCTTGAGTCTCTAATGCCTGATCGAGGCGATGATGATGATCAATTAGAGCTTGTTGCTCCACTATCTGGTCAAATTGTTGGAATAAGTGTAGAAGAAGGGGAGAAGGTTGTTCCTGGGCAAGAACTAGTGGTTTTAACTGCCATGAAAATGGAAAATATTATTACAGCAGAAAAAGCATGCAAAATTGCTAAAATTATGGTGTCTGAAATGGATAGTGTTTCGAGTGGTCAGGTCTTAATTGAATTTGAATAGGCGCATTTTAATAATGTAAATATTGCTCATTTTGAGAAAGCGGTTAGTGATCTATTATTTGTAGTGTTACTAGATAAGCGTAGGAAAGGTAATTTATTAGGCTAAACGGCTGGTGTTTTAGTAAAATATCTGGATTGCCACGCTACGCTCACAATGACGAGTGTCGTTCGCGCTAGTTTATGAGGAATAATATGACTGCAATAATGTATGTAGTGTTTTCATATATTTCCATTACCTATGAAGAGTCAAAGACAATGCCGTTACTCATGCAATTATCTGTGATTATTCCTGTCATTGCGAGGAAAAAGTGACGCGGCAATCCATCTTTAGTAATAGGTGGGTGTTTGTGCTATGGTGTTTTGCTTGCTATAACAGAGCTTTGTTTCATGTTTGCTATAACAATTGAGTGTGATTACAAGATTATCTTGTATAAAGTTATTTGTCGCATACACTAAGATAATAGCTGTGATCTGATAAGAAGATAATATGAAATTATAACGATATGAAAACTTATGAGTAACTTCGCTTCTAAAATTGTTACTACAACTACGCAATCTATTCGATTTTGTCAGAATCTTCTAATTTCTATATACAAGAATAGATTTGAGTTGTTATCAAAAATTAAGCTAGCATTACTATATCTCTTTTTATTCCTTACTGTTCCTGGAGTTGCTGTTTGCAAGCTGATATCTGAGCCTGAGCAAGAAGAAAGAATGTTTCTCAGGATGACAATAAATATTGCATATTACACTAAAATTGCCATTTTGATTATGCTGTATTATATGTATGAGTGGTGATTTCTAGTTATTAGCTGAAATTTTAATTTTCTTTCTTGGTGGGATATATAAACTCTCATTTTTTTCATTAAAACTATTACTAAGTTCCATGATTCCAACGTAATAACTTCCATTTTTCACAAGGCTAATAATTGACCAGCCATTACTCATGTCTTCATTAATTTTTTCTAGTTCAGGGCTATTTTCAGTGAATGAGACTAGTTTTTGTTGTAGATTATTTTTATTCATAATGTAATTAAAGCAGTAAGCTAAAAGTTAATATTTATTTATATATCCATCATATAAAAATTGTCGAAAATTGCAAGTTAAATATAATATCTGCTTATAAAAGTTTTAAATAACACTATTTTCTCTCATCTTAAAATACTAACCTCTAATTCAAATGGGAAATAGTATTATTCTGCATATTAATGATATAGATATAAAATAATTATGTATAAGGTGGTGAATTAAAGTTAGGAATTATAATCAAATAACGTATAATCTTATATAGTTTTGATTATAATAGCTCGTTTATTGACAATAATGATGTTGCGTATTATGGTCCCATCTTTATATGATAAAATTAAGTTTAAAATATGTTTGAACAAGGAAAATACAAGCTAAAACCTGCTGACTACATAGAGTCATTCGAGAAGATGCTGCTTATTAGGCGTTTCGAAGAGAAGTGTGGTCAGTTCTACGGTATGGGTATGATTGGCGGTTTTTGTCACTTATATATAGGGCAGGAAGCAGTGATTGCCGGAATTCAAAAAGCAAAACAAAAAGATGATAGCACTATTACAAGTTATCGTGATCATGGTCACATAATTATGTCAGGTATAGATCCAAAATTTGTTATGGCGGAATTGACGGGTAGAGCTTCTGGATGCTCAAAAGGAAAAGGCGGATCCATGCATATGTTTAATAGTAAAGGAAAGTTTTATGGGGGGCATGGTATTGTTGGTGCCCAAGTGCCAATTGGTACTGGTCTGGCGTTTGCTGAAAAATATAATGAAACAAAGAATATATGTTTTACATTCTTAGGTGATGGAGCGGTAAATCAAGGGCAGGTTTATGAGGCATTTAACATGGCAGCTTTGTGGAAATTACCTGTACTCTATGTAATAGAGAATAATGAATATTCCATGGGTACTTCATTAGAGCGTTCTACTGCAATGACTGATCTCTATAGAAAAGGAGAATCATTCGGTATTCCTGGAGTGCAAGCGGATGGAATGGATATAGATTCGGTTTATAATGCAGCTCTTCAGGTTGCGGCGCATGTAAGAAAAGGTAATGGTCCAGCAATTATTGAGGTTAAAACCTACAGATATCGCGGACATTCAATGTCTGATCCAGCTAATTATCGTACTAAACAAGAAGTAGAAGAATACAAGCAGAAAGATCCAGTTGCGTCTGTAAAAAAGCTGATTCTTGATAATTCTTATGCTAGCGAAGATCAGATCAAAGATATTGAAAAAAAGGTTAAGGCAAATATTGCTGAAGTTGCAGAATTTGCAACAAATGAGCCACTTCCAAGTGAAGATGAGCTATATACAGATATATATAAATAGGATTTTTTATGGCAGAAATTACAGTAAGAGAAGCGTTGCTTCAAGCCATGGCCGAAGAGATGCGGAATGACAAAAATGTTTTTGTAATGGGTGAAGAAGTTGCAGAATATCAAGGAGCATATAAAGTTACTCAAGGGCTTCTGGAAGAATTTGGTTCAAAACGTGTTATCGATACACCAATAACGGAGCATGGTTTTGCTGGTCTTGCAGTTGGTGCTGCATTTGCAGGTCTTAGGCCGATTGTCGAATTTATGACTTTTAATTTTGCTATGCAAGCATTTGATCAGATTGTAAATTCTGCTGCAAAAACAAATTATATGTCAGGTGGGCAGCTTGGTTGCCCAATTGTTTTCCGAGGACCAAATGGTGCAGCGGCTAGAGTTGCAGCTCAACATAGCCAAAATTATGCAGCAACTTATGCGCATGTACCTGGCTTAAAGGTTGTAGCTCCTTATAGTGCAGAAGATAGTAAAGGTTTACTTAAAAGTGCAATTAGAGATGATAATCCAGTTATTTTTCTAGAAAATGAAATAATGTATGGTCAGAGCTTTGATGTCTCTGATAATGTAGAACCAATTGAAATTGGTAAAGCCAAAATACTAAGAGAAGGAGAAGATGTAACAATTCTTGCTTTTTCAATCCAAGTAGGGCTAGCTCTTCAAGCAGCTGATATATTAGCAGATGTTGGAATCAGTGCTGAGGTAATTGACCTTAGGACTATAAAACCACTTGATGAAGAAACGATAATTGAATCTGTAATGAAAACTAATAGACTAGTTGCAGTTGAGGAAGGCTTCTTTTTCGCTGGAGTTGGTGCGACAATAGCTTCAATTGTCATGAAGGATGCTTTTGACTATTTAGATGCTCCAGTTGAAGTTGTTGCGGGTAAAGACGTGCCGCTACCTTATGCAGAAAATTTGGAAAAAATGTCACTTCCAACTACTGAAGAAATAGTCGAAGCTGCAAAGCGCGCTTGTTATAAAGAAGATAATTTATAAAAGGTAGATAAATGCCAGTAAAAATTTTAATGCCTGCTTTGTCTCCTACGATGGAGCACGGTAATCTTGCAAAATGGATCAAAAAAGAAGGTGATACAGTTTTAGCAGGTGAAGTTATAGCAGAAATTGAAACAGACAAAGCAACAATGGAAGTTGAAGCTGTTGATGAAGGTACTCTAGGTAAAATAGTTGTAGAAGAAGGGGCTCAGGAAGTTGCCGTTAAGTCACTAATTGCTGTTTTATTAGAAGAGGGAGAGGATGCATCTGCTATAGATGATTTTGTAGCAAAGAATAGTGCTCCTGTTCCTGCTCCGGCAGCAAAGCAAGCTGAAACTGAAAGCAAATCAGATTCAGCTAAACCATCTCCTTCTGCCCCTCCAGCTAAACCAGAACAAAAAGTAGCAAAACCAGGACCTGCTGGTAGAATTTTTGCATCGCCATTAGCTCGCAGAATCGCAAGTAATGAAGGGATTAGTCTTTCTTCAATAATTGGTACTGGCCCACACGGTCGAATAGTCAAAGCTGATGTGCTTGCAGGTGGAAGCGCAAGAGGAAGGGTGCAAAGACATCCGCAAGAATATAATTTAGTACCAAATAATAATATGCGTAAAGTAATCGCAAAACGTTTGGTGGAATCAAAGCAAACTGTTCCGCATTTCTATCTATCAGTTGAGTGTGCTATGGATTCTGTGCTAGAAGCGCGCTCGCAGGTTAATGCAAATTTTAGTGATGATAAATCGAAAAAATTATCAGTAAACGATTTTGTAATCCTAGCAACTGCAAAAGCTTTGAAGGACGTGCCTGAGGCGAATGCTAGCTGGAGTGATGAAGCAATAATGATGTATAATAATATTGATGTTTCAATAGCTGTTGCAATTGATGGTGGTCTGATTACACCAGTCATTAGAAATGCTGATCAAAAGGAGATTACAAAAATTTCGTCAGAGATGAAAGATTTGGCGAAAAGAGCAAGAGAAAATAGCTTAAAGCCAGAAGAGTTTCAAGGTGGCGGATTCAGTATTTCAAATTTAGGAATGTATGGAATTAAGAATTTTAATGCAATAGTGAATCCTCCACAAGGATGCATTTTGGCAGTTGGAGCTAGTAGTAAAAGAGCGGTAATAGTTGACGATAAAATTGAAATGCGAACAATGATGGATGTTAGCCTTTCATGTGATCATAGAGTGGTTGATGGAGCTGTTGGCGCATTATTTTTGAATGCATTTAAGAAATATATCGAATCACCTGTGTTAATGTTTATTTAAGAGCGGTTTATGGAAAATTTTGATTTAGTTGTTTTAGGTGGTGGTCCTGGTGGTTATGTAGCAGCGATTCGTGCTGCACAATTAGGGCAAAAAACTGCAGTAATTGAAAGAGAGCATTTAGGAGGCATATGTTTGAATTGGGGATGTATTCCAACAAAAGCATTACTAAAATCAGCCGAACTATACCAAAAAATGCTTCACGCAGAAGAGTATGGTATCAAAGCACAAAATGTTGAGTTTAATATTGAAAAAATTGTTGAAAGATCAAGGGGAGTATCGTCTAAATTAGTTGGTGGAATTGCTGGGCTTTTAAAGAAAAATAAAGTTACTGTCATTAAAGGCGAAGCTAAGTTTGAAAACTCTAAGCAATTAATTATTGATGGTAAGACTCAAGTCAAGGCTAAAAATATTATCATTGCAACAGGTGCAAGAGCTAGAATATTAGATGGTTTTGAGCCAAATGGGAAAAATATTTGGACTTATAAAGAGGCGTTAGTTCCAAAATCCACACCAAAATCAATGGTAGTAGTAGGATCTGGTGCAATTGGTATTGAGTTTGCATGTTTCTATAACGCACTTGGTGCGAATGTAACTGTTTTGGAAGCTGCTGATAGAATACTTCCAGTGGAAGATGAAGAAATATCTAAAATGGCTAGAAAGTCTTTTGAGTCTAAAGGTATAAAGTTTAAAACTGGTGTTAAGCTAGTATCTCAAAAAGCTAGTAAATCCGGTGTTTCTGTACAGTTTGAGTATGCTGGTAAAATGGAAAAAATTGATTCTGAAATATTGCTAATGGCTGTTGGAATTATTGGAAATACTGAAAATATTGGACTCAATAAAACTAAAGTAAAACTTGACCGTGGGCACATTATAACAAATGGAGTGATGCAAACATCAGATAGCGAGGTTTATGCAATAGGTGATGTTGCTGGAGCTCCTTGGCTTGCCCATAAAGCTAGTCATGAAGGGGTTATTGCAGCAGAAAATATAGCCGGTAAAAAGCCACATAAAATGACTAAAACGAATATACCTGGTTGTACTTATTCGAGTCCTCAGATTGCAAGTGTAGGTTTAACAGAAAAGGCTGCAATTGATGCAGGTCATAATATAAAAGTTGGAAGGTTCCCATTTTATGCAAATGCAAAAGCATTAATTGTTGGTGATGAAGAAGGGTTAGTTAAGACTATTTTTGATGCAAAAACAGGAGAGATACTTGGTGCACATATGATCGGTTCTGATGTTACAGAGCTTATTCAAGGTTATGTAGTTGCAAAGGAGATGGAAGGGACGGAAATAGACTTAATGAATACTATTTTTCCTCATCCAACATTATCTGAAATGATGCATGAATCAGTATTGCAGGCTTTTGACAAGCCTATACATATTTAATTTATTGAAGAGTGGATAAATGCCTAAAATTATAGAATTATCGCAAGCGTTAAATGCTAAACTATGCCATGATTTAGCAGGGTCTATTGGTACAGTAGATAATTGTTTAAGCCTAATTGATAATGATAATAAAGAGATTGGTAATCAGGCGCAAGAGCTTGCTGTAGTTGAGTCTGCAAACTTAGTTAAAAGAATTAAGTTTTTTAGAACAGCATATGGTCTTTCAGAAGGAGAAAATAAGTTTAGTTTGGTAAATCTATCTAAGCTACTTCAAGACTTTTTTGTAGATACTAATATAAAGCTTTCGATAGAATATGCTTCGGGCTTAATATATATAAATTCTATGACAGCCAAAGCAGTAATATGTTTAGCAGTTATTGCTAGTGATGCTACAATTTCTGGAGGAGAAGTAATGATTTCTATTCCAGAAGCAGATGAAATTCCAATTATAATAAAATCTACTGGAAAAAATATTGTAATTAAAGAAGACAATTTGAGTGTTTTAAAAGGAGTTCCTAGAATTCCTGTTGCCGTGAGTAATTGCCGTGAGCATTACATTAATGCTATATGTGTTCATAGAAATTATGAGTTAAAAGTTGTAAAATCTACAGATTCATTAGAATTTAGAATGAATAAAAAATAGCGAGGATACTATGAGTGAATACAGAATAGAGACTGATTCTATAGGTGAAATTAAGGTTGAAGATAAGTATTATTGGGGCGCTCAGACTCAGAGATCAATTAATAATTTTAAAATAGCAGAACAGAAAATGCCAATGGAAATGGTAAGAGCTCTAGCTATTTTAAAAAGATCAGCTGCTAAAGTGCATTCAGATATGGCGGCTCTAGATAAAGATATTGCAAATGCTATAATTAATTCTGCTGATAGAGTTTTAGGTAGTGAATTTGATGATAATTTTCCACTAGTCGTATGGCAAACAGGTTCAGGTACTCAGTCAAATATGAATATGAATGAAGTGCTTGCTAGCATTTCAAATGAAAAACTTACTAGTAAAAAAGGTGGAAAATCCCCGGTTCATCCAAATGATCATGTTAATATGGGGCAGTCTTCAAATGATGTATTTCCAACAGCAATGCATATTGCAACGGTTGTTAGTGTTAATGAAAAACTTATTCCAGCACTAAAGAAAATTCATAAAAGTCTTGAGAAGAAGGCAAAAGAATGGAAATCAATTGTAAAAATAGGCCGTACACATTTGCAAGATGCAACGCCAGTTACACTAGGTCAGGAATTTTCGGGTTATGCTAAGCAAATAGAATTTAATCTAGAGAGAGTTAAAAAGTCGCTTGAGAATGTACATTTTTTAGCTCAAGGTGGTACGGCTGTTGGAACTGGTATAAATTGCAAACCAGGTTTTGCCAAGAAATTTGCTGAAGAAGTATCAAGCTTTACAAGTTATGGTTTCAAAACTGCACCTAACAAGTTTGAAGCCCTTGCGTGTAATGATGCGCTTGTAGAGTTTTCTGGAACACTAAATACAATTGCAGTTAGCATGATGAAGATTGCAAATGATATAAGATTACTTGGATCTGGCCCGCGTTGTGGTATAGGAGAGTTAAATTTGCCAGCCAATGAGCCAGGATCATCAATTATGCCAGGAAAGATTAATCCAACTCAGTGCGAAGCGATGACAATGGTTTGCGCACAGGTGATGGGAAACCATGTGGCAGTTACTGTTGGTGGATCAAACGGTCATTTTGAACTCAACGTATTTAAGCCACTAATTATCCAAAACGTAATACATTCGACTAATCTACTTAGCGATGCAATGGTAAGTTTAGTTGATAATTGTATTGATGGAATTCAGCCTAATATCGATAGAATAAATTCACTACGTGATGAATCACTGATGCTTGTTACCGCACTGAATCCACATATAGGATACGATAATGCTGCAAAAATTGCCAAAAAAGCCTTCGCTGATGGCACAACATTAAAAGAAGCAGCAATTGAGCTTGGTATAATATCTGTTGAAGACTTTGATAAGTTTGTAGTCCCAGAAAATATGATTGGTGAATAGGTGCTATTATATAGATCAATTTGCTGTCGTCAGCGAATTGATCTATATATAGCTTTTTATTTGCAAGTTACTCCTAACTTTTTAGCCATTATCACCCATCAAATCCGTGCTATTTTCAATTGCAAATGACTCTGGCGTAACTTTAGAAGCAGAGTAGAATATAGAAATCAAACCCATAACGTCTTTATAAATTTGAGTATTGGATTGACTTCCATTCTTGTAAGTTAAATTTAATTCTAAAGGCTCGTCATTAAAATTATGTTTAGTGACGCTTAAAGCTCTAAATATGCCAGAATCTACAATATACTTAAAAACCGTATCTAAGCTTGTTAAATCTGTCTTATTCCAGCCTTGGTCTTTCTCCATAAAATTTTGTTTAGAAGCATTTTGTACATCTTTTAGTAAATTTATTGAAGTAGATTAAATGTTTCCTTATTGCTTGATAAGCTGGTAAATATAGAGAACCTTTTTCAAAGGCCTGTTCAAGCCAGAATTAAAGCCAATTAATGTTAAGTAAAAAACTGAAACAATTTTTATGACTCCTTGCGTTGACAGTAGGTATGCATTGAATTAGCTTACACAGGAGCAATTTATTTAAATGGGAAGTTAGGTTTGAAGTGAGTGAAATATCACAATCAATTAGTTGGTTTACAAAATTACGTCATAGTAAATTAAGGTTTGCGCTTTGGCCAGTCCGTTCATATGAACTGACCAAATTCTTACCAATGGCATTTTTAATGCTATTTATATTGTTAAATCAGAATTTAGTCAGAAGTATCAAGGATGGTTTTGTTGTAACTATGATTGGTACTGAAGTACTTAGTTTTATCAAGCTTTGGGGAGAGATGCCAATGGGTATACTCTTCGTAATTTTATATACAAAGTTATGTAATATTATGACAACTGAACAGGTGTTTCGAATTATTGTATGCACTTTCCTAGGTTTTTTTGCATTTTTTGCCTTTGTCATTTTTCCAAATCAAGAATTTTTTCATCCTGCCCCTGAGCTTGTTGAGCATTACATAGAATTATTGCCGCATTTGAAGTGGTTCATAGTAATGTGGGGTAATTGGAGTTATATACTATTTTACATAATGGGGGAACTGTGGCCGGTGATTGTTTTCTTCCTATTCTTTTGGCAGCTTGCTAATAAGATTACTAAAACGGAAGAAGCCAAAAGATTTTATATATTTTTTGGTTTATTTGGCCAGATGAATTTGCTTATATCAGGAAAGCTTATAGTATATTTTACCAAGTGCGATCATATATTACTTCCGTTATTTTCAGATATTAGCAATAATTCCGAGGTTGTTTTAAAGTCGATGACATTGCTGATGTTGTTTTCTGGAATTATTTGCCTTGCATTACATCGATTTGTTGAAGTTAAGAATGTTGAAACTTTAAAAGGGATAAAGTTTAAGAATAAGCGGACTGATATACTAAAATTAGGTCTAATAGATAGTGCTAAAATGGTATTTACGTCTAAGTATTTAGCAGTAATCTGTATCCTGATGGTATCTTATAGTACGTCTGTAAACTTAATTGAAGGGCTATGGATGTCACGTGTTAAAGCAATGTATCCAGAAACTGTGGATTTTATGGCTTATATGGGTGATGTGTTGTTTTGGACTGGCGTTTCAACGCTTGTATTTATCTTGATCGGTAGTACAGTAATTCGAAAGTTTGGATGGTTTTGGGGTGCAGTATTAACTCCAGTTATGATCTTTTTAGCTGGTAGCATGTTTTTCTCATTCGTATTGATTGAAGAATATTTAGATATAATTTTAGCTGGTGTTATTTCAGCTGCGCCATTAGCTGTTGTAGTATTTATTGGTGGTCTTCAAAATATACTTGGCAAAGGTGCAAAATACTCATTATTTGATGCTACAAAAGAAATGGTGTATATACCTCTCGACAAAGAAATGAAAACTAAGGGTAAAGCTGCGGTTGATGTGCTTGGTGCAAAGCTGGGTAAATCAATTGGTGCATCTGTTCAGATGGTTACATTTACAATTTTCCCGGCAGCGCATCATGAAGATATCGCGGGTTTTTTATTGACCGTGTTTGTTGTTGTGTGTTTAGTATGGATTTTTGGTGTAAAGCTACTAAATGATGATTATAAGAAAGTCTTAGACACTGTTAGCTAATTATGGGAATGTTATATTTTAAGTCATTTTCAATTTGCAGCAAAAAAGAGCCAAATGAGGCGTTGCTATAATTAGCTAACAGTGTCTAAGCACAGCAGCTGAGTAAATATCATCTGATCTTATGAAATAATCGTTTCTCTACCAAAGGGCATGCTATACTCTTCTATTATAAATTAACAAAAGTGAGAATTTTATGTCTGAAATAGTTCCAATTACTGTTGCAAATGGTGATGGTATAGGCCCTGAGATTATGGACGCTATAATGTATATTTTGCGTAAGGCAGAGGCGAAAATCAGAGTTGAAATGATTGAGATTGGTGAAAAACTTTACAAGAAGAATTATACGTCCGGTATTGCAAGCGACACTTGGGAATCTATAGAGCGTACAAGAGTTTTGCTAAAAGCGCCAATTACTACTCCGCAAGGAGGTGGTTATAAAAGCCTGAATGTGACTCTTCGCAAGGCGCTAGGGCTATATGCAAATGTACGTCCGTCAATTTCATATTCTCCATTTGTTGCAACTAAACACCCAGAGCTTGATGTAGTGATTGTAAGGGAAAATGAAGAAGATCTTTATGCAGGCATTGAATACAGACATACAAGGAATATGCGCGAATCAATGAAATTGATTAGCCGCACTGGGTGCGAAAAGATTGTAAGATATGCTTTTGAATATGCAGTAAAAAATAGCCGTAAGAAAGTAACTTGCTTTAGTAAAGATAATATTATGAAGTTTTCTGACGGGATTTTTCATCAGGTGTTTGACGAGATTGCAAAAGAATATCCTCAAATTGAAAATGATCATTATATAGTTGATATTGGTACTGCGCGTATTGCAACTCAGCCGCAAGCTTTTGATGTAGTCGTCACTTCAAACTTATTTGGAGATATTATTTCAGATATTACCGCAGAAATTTCTGGATCTGTTGGTTTAGCGGGTTCTGCAAATATTGGAAAGGATTATGCAATGTTTGAAGCAATTCACGGTTCTGCCCCTGATATTGCTGGGAAAAATATTGCAAATCCATCGGGTTTGCTTAATGGAGCCATAATGATGCTTGTTCATATTGGTCAAGGAGATGTAGCAACTACAATTGAGAATGCTTGGAAAAAAACTATTGAAGATGGAGTGCATACAGTTGACATTTATAATGATAAGATTTCAACAAAAAAAGTTGGTACAAAGGAATTTGCTGAAGAAGTTGTTTCAAGACTAGGTATGAAGCCAATAAAACTAAAAGTCGCTGATTATAAAGCGTCAGAAGCTGGGTCTAAAAATTTCAGCTATGAAATTAATGATTCGGAAGAAAAAACTTTAGTAGGTGTTGATGTTTTTGTTGATATTCATGCAAAGTCAGCTGAAGAAGTTGCTAGAAAAGTTAATATTTTAGATGCAGGAAAGATGGTGATGAAAACTATAGCAAGCAAAGGCCTGAAAGTTTGGCCACGTGATGATGAATATATGCTTGAATCTGATCATTGGTGTTGTAGATTTATGCCAGACTCAGGAACTATTACTCATACTGATATATCAAACCTACTTGAAAAATTTGTTGATGCAGGAATTGATTTTGTGAAAGTCGAGAACCTTTACGAGTTTGATGGTAAAAGAGGTTACTCTTTAGCTCAAGGGGAGTGACGAAATAGTTAATATTCATTATACTAGCGGTTGTATAAAAAACAATGTATAACTCTAAAATAAAACTTTTTAATAAGTATACAAATGAATATAGATATAGCGATAGTAATTGGATTTTTAATTTTGACATTAGTAGTGGGTCTAGGCCATGGTCAAAAAGTCAAAACTATAAAAGATTACGCACTTGGTGGCAGAAACTTCTCAACCGCAGCGCTTGTTGCAACGATTGTTGCTACTAAGGCAAGTGGGAGCGGGTTTTTCATTATGCTCTCCAAAACTTACTCTGATGGCTTTTATTATTTGTTTGCGTCAACAGCTATAATCGTTTCAATTTTTATAATATCATTTTTTTTAGTACCTAGAATGGGAGAGTTTATAGGTGCAACTTCGATTGCTGAAGCTATGGGAAGTTTATATGGTGATAAAATTAGACTAATTACGGCAATTGCGGGGACGATTGGCTCAGCTGGATTAATAGCTGTGCAATTTAAAGTTTTTGGTAATGTAGTTTCTTATTTTATTGGTATAACTCCCACTATTGCAATTATTATTTCTGGTATAATAGTGACTATATACTCTGCCCTTGGTGGAATTCGTGCAGTTACATTTACAGATATTTTTCAAGGACTTGCTTTTGGAGTAATAATTCCATTACTTGGATTTGCTATATGGAGTCAATTTTATAATATGGATTACACTATTAGCTCGGCAATGAGTGAATCCAAATTCAATCTAACTGTATTATTTGATAGTTCAAATAATAGTTTTTGGAGCTTAGTTTTGCTATTTATATATTTTGCAATGCCAACAATTTCCGCTCCTGAATTTCAAAGAATTTCAATGGGCAGTAGTATTAGTCAAATTAAGAAAGCTTTTATTATTTCAGCAATAATTCTTGTAATGATAAAATTTACAATCGCTTGGATACCATTTATAATTTATACGATTAATCCTAATATAGACTCAAACCAGCTTTTGCCTTATATTGTCGATACATATAGTTTTACAGGTTTAAAAGGTTTTATCATAGTAGCAATTATTGCTTTTGCTATGTCTACAGCTGATTCAAGAATTAATGCATCTTCTGTATTATTTACTCATGATATTTATGGCTTAGTTAGTAAAAATAAAAAAAATGAATTATTTGTAGCTAAATTGTTTTCTTTGATATTAGGTTTTGGAACAATTATTTTGTCATTGATTGAAACTGATTTACTAGGAATAATAATTTTTACTGGTAGTTTTTATTCCCCTTTAATTGCTCCTCCATTTCTTTTGGCTATATTGGGTTTTCGTAGCAGTACAAAATCTGTATTAATTGGTATGTTGGTTGCTTTAATTATAACGGTTATTTGGAAATTTTTACCTGCTGGGTTTTTGCCAATATCTCAAAATATTATTGGCTTTTTGTTTGCAATGTTCTGCAATACTATTTTTTTAATAGGATCGCATTATTTCTTGCGTCAGCCAGGCGGCTGGGTTGGTATTAAGGATACAACTTACTTTGATGAACAAAAATATTTACAACGGCAAAAAAGGGATAATTTTTATAATTGGATAAATAATTTCAGCATTAGAAGTTTTTGTCAAAAAATAGCACCGGTAAATGATCTAACTTATACATTTTTAGGGATATATTTTATTGTTTGCACTATTACAACAATGTATTCTACTCAGTCAGAGCTTCTTGGTTATAATGGCCAGCTAATGCGAGTAATCTATCCTCTTATGCTAGTGACAGGTACAGTTATGGCAATGTATCCAATTTGGCCACTTAGTATTGCAACGAGCATAAAGAAAAGAATCATACATATATGGTATCCAATATCTATTTTTTACATGCTAATTTTATTTAGCTGTTTTTTTGTTCTTGTAAGCAAATTTGCAATGTTACAAGTTTTACTATTTGCTATTAATTTAATGATGGCTTCATTATTGATAGGGTGGCAATTAACGTTACCTGCAATAATTATAGGGTTTTATCTAAGTGCGCAATTATATCAGTGTTGTTATGGTGGTTTGAATTTTATAGTTAAGTTTGGTTCTCCAGAGTTTATTTTAATATATGCTTTATTAATATTATCTTCTGCAATTATTTTTTTCGTCAAGCCCAAGCAAGAAGAGCAAGAGGCAACAGAAGCAAAGGTAGATACGCTAGAGGAAGAGGTAGCTGATTTAAATGAAAAAGTAGTGCACTACAGTGAGAGAGTTGAGGATCAGGGTAAGGAGATAGAGCGCTTGGGGGCAACGGCTCAGAGGATATTGAACAATGTAAATCATGAGCTGCGCCTTCCTGTTGGTAATGTGATGAATTTTGCAGAGATGTTAAATGATGGTCTGGGTAAATTTAATGAAGAGCAGCTGAAGATGTTATCGGATGAGGTATATCAAAACTCAAACCGTCTTTCATCGATGATAATGAATATGCTGGATTTAGCGACGCTTGAGGCAAAAAAGATAGA